>JBGQGW010000264.1:0-4747 GCA_041497605.1 Terriglobia bacterium
TCAGTTTTTCGCCAGATGGCAAGCGTTTCGCGTTTAGCCGGCAGGTTTCGAAAGCCAAGACATCCAACTTGATGGTGGCCAATGTTGATGGGTCGGGCGAGCAATCCTTGTCGGCAATGAACTCTCCGGCTTTCTTTTCAGGCGAGGGCCCGGCATGGTCTCCTGACGGCAAACGGATCGCCGTTGCCAGCACGCCGGACGGAGACTACTCGAAATTTGCCTTGGAGACCGTGGCGGCGGACTCGGGAACAAGGTCCCGGCTGGGTTCCCGGAATTGGCTCACTCCTCGCCAAATGGCATGGCTGCCGGACGGATCGGGAATTTTATTCGCGGCCGCGATTGACAAAAATTCGGTGAACGCTCAGCTCTGGGAAATCAGCTACCTGGGAGCGGAAGTGCGCCGGATCACCAACGATTTGAATTTCTATTCGGGAGCGAGCATCACTTCGGATGGCTCCGCCCTCGCCACTGTTCAAGTTTCCTTTGCAGCCAGTCTCTGGCTGGCAAATTTCGGCAGCAGCGCTTCTTTTTCCGCCCCCGGGCAAATTACCACTGGGATCAGCCGCGCGGACGGTTTGGCTGGGCTTGCCTGGGCCATGGAAGACAAGATCATTTACACCTATTACAATTCGGGAACCGTCCGCATGGCTACAATTTCTCCGGACGGCAACAATCTCCACGACATTGACCTTACACCAGTCGGGGGAGCACCCGTTTGGCCATCGGCTTGTGGAGATGGGCAACATGTCGTTTTTCACGTGGACCGCGGCACTCAGGGCGCCGCGATCTGGCGCTCCGATTTGGACGGAGGCAATCTGAAGCAATTGACAAGCGGCCAGGTGGATAAATCGCCGAATTGCTCGCCGGATGGAAAATTCGTCGTCTATATGAGTGGGCAAGGCGAGGGTGTTCACCTGATGAAAATCGGCATCGATGGAGGCGCGCCAATCAAGGTCACCGCGGAGCCCGTGCGATCTCCGGTGATCTCGCCGGATGGCGGCTCCGTGGCCGTGGGCTATTTTCCCGATGAAACGAAGCCGCTGAAGCTCGCGATCGTGGGCTTGGACGGAGGCGAGATTCGCGGCACGTACGAATTTGAGCAGGGGGCAACCCTCGGCGGCGATGGCGGACAAAAACTGGCCTGGACAAGAAATGGCCGCGCCATTCTGTATCTTGTCAGCAAAGATGGAGCCTATAGCCTTTGGGCTCAACCCGTCTCAGCGCCGGGATCGGCGCCGAAGCCGCCGAAGCAAGTGATGAACTTTGGCGCGGACACCATCTGGGGCTATGCGCTTTCGCCGGACGGCAAACAGATGGTCCTTTCTCGCGGCCGCATGGTCACCGATGCCGTGCTGATCTCGCACTTTCAATAGCGGAGTGAATAGGAGAACTCATGGAGATTTCCCGGCGCGGCTTATTTAAGAGTGCGTCCATTGCTGGCGCAGGGTTCGCTCTCGATGCGGCGCTGGGTCGAGCCGCCGCGGCGCACTCCATGGCATTGCAGGAGCCGCCCACGGCGCTGCCTCCGGCCTTCGAAAAGTTGAAGCCGATTCGCGACCGCGTGCACCCAATTACCGCGGAAGAATTTCAAGGGCGCGTGGCCCGCGCGCAGCAGTTGATGAGCGAGTCCAAGCCGCAATTTTCCGCGCTCTATGTGACGCCCGGCACTTCGATGTACTACTTCACGGGAATCCGCTGGGGATTGAGCGAGCGCCTGCTCGCTCTGATTCTGCCCCGCCAGGGTGATCCCTTGATTGTGTGCCCGGGATTCGAAGAAGGCCGCTTGCGCGAACAGCCTCGCTGGCCGATGGAAGTGCGCGTCTGGCAGGAAGATGAAAGTCCGTACGGAGTTGCGGCGCAGTGGCTCACGGAGAAAAATATTCGCACCGGAACTGTCAGCGTCGAAGAAACAACCAAATATGTATTTTTCGATGGTTTGCGAAAAGCGGCCCCTTCCCTGGAATTTGCCAGCGGCGATCCAATCACGCACACCTGCCGCAGCGTTAAATCCGCGCATGAGCTGGAATTGATGCGCCTCGCCTGCGCGGCCACATTCGACGTTTACCGCGCTGTGTTCGCTTCGTTGCGCGAAGGCATGACGCAGTTCGACGCCAGCGATCTTCTGTCGCGTGGTTTCGAGCGTATGGGACTGCACGGTGACGGGCTCGTGCTTTTCGGCCAATGGGCCGCGCTGCCGCACGGCACGCGCCAGCCGCAGAAATTGCAGGAAGGCGAAATTGTCCTGATCGATGGCGGCACGACGGTGGAAGGCTATCAATCCGATGTAACACGCTGCTCTTTGCTCGGCAAGCCTTCGGACAAATTGTTGCGCACGTTTGAGTGCTTGCGAAAATCGCAGGATGCGGCGCTGGCCGCCGCGGTTGCGGGGCACCCGAGCGGATCGGTGGACGACGCCGCGCGCAAAGTAGTCACGGACGCCGGTTTCGCAGCCGGGTACAAAGTTTTCACGCACAGGCTCGGCCATGGAATTGGGCTCGACGGACACGAGTGGCCTTATCTCGTCCGCGGCAGCACCACGATTCTGAAACCGGGGATGACATTTTCCAATGAACCGGGAATCTATATTCGCGGTGATTACGGAATGCGTCTCGAAGACGACATGGTGATCGCGGAAAGCGGCGCCGCGCATTTGTTGACGCCCGGCTTCAGTCCCTCTCTCGAAAATCCAGTGGGATGAAATTGCAAGGGTTTGAGTAGAAACAAATCGTAAAGTAAGACTGTCAATCTCTTCTGTTCGCAGCCTCCGTGGTTGCTGTTCTTCCCTGCCCGGAATGTGCCTCGCAAAACTCCACAATGAGTTCCTCGCTCCAGAAGCGTTCGCCGCCGTTTTGCCGCGAGAGAAATCCGCAATGCCCGCCATGGCGCGGAACCACCAGCGTAATGTGCGGATTCGATTGCAGCGCCGGGTCGAGAAACGGCTGATACGGAATCATCGGATCGTCCTGCGCGGTGACGATCAGCGTGGGGACGCGAATCCCCGCAATCACGCGCAGCGCGCTGGAGCGCTCGTAATAATCGGCAGCATCGCGAAAACCGCAGAACCGCGCGGTGATTACATCGTCGAATTCCCAGACGCTGCGCACGCGGTCAAGTCCTTCTAGCTCGTAGAGACCGGGATACAGTTTTGACTTGCGCCGCATGCGCCGCTTCAATTTGTTCACGAAATGCCGCTGATAGATCCAGTTCTGCGGACGGTTCAACGCGCGCGCGCAGGCCGCCAGATCCAGCGAAGGAGAAATCGCGACGACTGCCCGCAGTTCAGCGGGCGCGGCATCGCTCCATTCCCCGGCCATTTTCAGCACCAGATTTCCGCCCATCGAATACCCGGCGGCAAAAATTTCCGGCAATCCATCCCGCGCGATTAATTCTTCCACCACTGCCTTGAAATCCTGGCTCAGCCCGGAATTGTAAAGTGTCGAAGTCAGATGCTCCGTGCCGCCGCAATTCCGTTGGTTCACGCGCAGAACATTGAAGCCTTTCTCAAATGCCTTTTCGGCGGTCCCCAGCATGTAGCCGGAATCGCTGGAGCCTTCGAGACCGTGTACCAGCAGCAGCGTGGGATGATTTTGCGGCGAAGCTTGCCAATGGCAATGGGCCAGGATGCGCGTCTCCGGCGCCACTTCGAACAACCGATCCTCCGCGCGGGGCAGATGGGGGAATTTTCTCCGCCAGAATGACGACGCGATCGTCATCAAGTGCGGATTGCGCAACCATGGATGCGGATCAAAATCCTTCACGCAATCTAATTTACGACACCTGCGTGACCCGCGCAAACTTCCGCATGCGGGTGACCGAGCGCGGCGATTCAGTTGGGGTGGCCTGGGATTGCCTTTAGAGCTTCCTTCGCGGCAGCCGATACGTTGGCCGGCTGCTTCGGATCGCCAGCCAGCCGTTGCAATGCGGTTTGTCCCTGCAGCACAGCGGTCTTTCCCATTCGCCCGAGCACTTGTGCGGCTGTGAACCGAACCCCTTGGTCTGAATCGTCCAAGGAAGTAATCACCATCGCGATAAGTTCAACATCTTTAATATTCGGGTTCCCCAATGCGTTCAAGGTCCCAATCCTGCTCGTACTATCCAACGGCCGGGACAAAAACTCCAGGATGGCTGCGATTACCGCCGGATTTTCGGGCGCAATTTGGACAAGCTCGAAAATGACGCCACCCTGGGTTTGAGTGTCGGCGTCGGTTCTTTTGAGGAAGGTCAGAAAAACGGGCACAACTTCAGGCGGCACCGGCCTGAGGCTACCTAAGATGGCCATCTCGCCTGTTCGAATGTGCGGGTTTGATGAGGTCGAGAAGTCATGGAGTATCACATCTATGTACCTTCTCAAAAGTTCGGCACCATCCGGTCGGCTACCAATTGCGAACAGTGCAATACCAGCGTAGGACTTCACAGTCTCATCGCGATGCGCGAACGCCGCCATAATTGCCGGAAGGGCTACGGTAATTTCCTCGAGACGTGCGCCAGGAATCTGATTCACGACCTTTACAACATCCACCAATGTGGGCAGCGAGGAAGGGTCGTAGTGGTCCACTAACGCCTTGTAAAACCCCTGAAGAGAAGAAGTCTGCGCACGCGCGCTATACACGCACACCGCGGCCGCGACGATGAGAAGAAGGCATCCTGCTTTGGCGAATCGAACCCTGGTCATAGCTTCCTTTCTGTCCTCAGTGTGTTGGAACAGATTTTACTTGGCTCACCCCTATAACCTTGCCCGTTTGGAAAA
>JBGQGW010000265.1:0-4707 GCA_041497605.1 Terriglobia bacterium
GAACTTGCTGTTATTGGGTGACGGCAGTTGCAGCGGACAGCGAGGCAAGCTGGCGGCGAAACTTCGAGCGCTCTTCCAGGTCCATCCCCACAATTTCGAAAATCGTGTTCTGTGCGCGGACCACTCGCAGAATCACCTGAGCGGTCACCGAGCGCAGGCCGAATTGAATCTTGATTGTCGCATCTGCCCCCGCGGGCAGATTGTGCTCTCCGTGGAGGAGTCCGCCACCCAGGTTGAGCGAGCGCGCTTCCAAATTAAACTTGCCCCGCGCACTGACGACCACTACGGAAATCGGCTTTTCCAGCCGAACGCGTGGATAGCGCCGCTGCCGCACCGCTGTCTCGTCGGGGTTTCCGAGCTTTGGTCCCATGGCCAATTCTGGCGCGTCAAAGCCCGCCGCCGGCAATTCGTTACGCGCCCAGGCAGGATCGACCGTCGCAAGTGATGCTGCGGCGGCCATGCGCATCTCAGCGCGATGCACCGGACGCCAGGCGCGCTTCTTCTCTACAATTTCGCGCAGCAATTTGGCCGCGGAACGATCCCCCAGGCGGCCCAGCGCTTCCACCGCTTTGATGGACTGGTAAGCATTGCCAGGCGCATCGGATTCCTGCGCGGCCAGACGCAATAGCAGCTCCGTCACGGCGCCATCGCCGGCCAGGCCGATCTCGTCCACGACCAGGGGGCGGACAAGCGGATCGAAGAGATCGATCAAATTCACAAGCATCCTGCCGCGTTCGGGCGCTCCCGCGGTGGCGAGTTGCCGCAACGCCTGTTCCTGCAATCCGCGGCTCCAAGTGGGCAACAAATTTGGCAACTCCGTCGCCACCTCCATCGAATCGAGCCGACTGAGAAGTCCCACGACGGATACAGCCTTGGAGGGCCATTCGCCATGCAGCATTTTGCGCAGATGTTTTGTACTGGCCTCGCCGACCTGTTTAGCAAGCTCTGCCAATCGCTCACGCTCCGCCCGGTTATCACAGAGGGGGAGCCGGGCCGCAAGCTGCTCGGCTGCCGTCTCCGGAAGCCGCTGCAGCAAGTCGACGAATCCGGCGGGAAACTGCTCGGCGCCCAGGACCTCCTCGATGAAGTCCTGCAAGCGATTTTCGACGCCGAAGCGGGAGCGCAAGCCCGGAGCGCTGCTGGATCGCGCCTTTTCCAAAACGCCAAGGGAATCGAGCGCTTGCAGCATCACGGGATATTGCCGGCGGGAAACAGCCTCCTGACTGAAGCGCACAAAAGCGGCGCCCAGAAGCGTCTGCACTTCGGCATCTTTCTCCACCGCCAGTTGCTCACCAATTTCGCGAACGGCGGCTGCCATGGGGTTCGGCGCGGCGCGGCTGTAAACTTCCACCAGTTGCGTCAAGCCCGTAGCCGCCTTGCGGCGGGCTTCCACATCCGAGCTGCGAATGCACTTCGTATATTGAAGGAGAATGGAATGCGCGGTTGCCGAATCATTGCGATCGAGCAGTTCTTCGGTATATTGGCGCACGTTGCGCGGCGGGATGCACCAGGCCTCGGAAGAGAGCAGCACGCTGCGCTTGCCCGCTTCCGGCACGCTGGCCCAGAACTGCCGGTCGAGCAAATCCGCATGAGACTCGACGGCAACGCCGGCACCGGCGAGCCGCTCTTCGCGCGACTGGAGCATTTTCCGCAGCGATTCCACTTCCCGGCCCATGCGATCCAGGAGTTGGCGCACGGCGTTCACTCGGATTTCTCCGCGCTGGTAGCGATCGAGCGCAAACCGGATCGCCAAATCTTCCGCCAGCTTCACCAGCACGTTTTCGCCGGGTTTCGCCGAGGGCGCGGCAGCAGCGACGCTGGCCAGAGCTTCCCCAAGCGTTATGCGGGCCGGCTCCGGCAAGCGAGCCACATTCTGCTGCCAAACAGCAGAATCCACAGATTGCGACTTTCCTTTGCTGGCCTCGCCGAGCTGCACCAGAAGCTGCAAAATCCCGATGACATCTTCTTCCGGAAGGCCCGAGACTTCATATTGGATGGCCTGGACAGTCCGCGACACGGGCCCGTATTCGGAGTGAGTACCCGTTCCACTCCCTGTACCGGTCCCCGTTCCGGCACCTCCACCGCTGCCCACTCCACTGCCGGTCCCA
This sequence comes from Terriglobia bacterium, assembly GCA_041497605.1. Lineage (GTDB taxonomy): Bacteria > Acidobacteriota > Terriglobia > Acidiferrales > UBA7541 > JBGPTK01. Next base: position 2,109 of record JBGQGW010000265.1, read on the forward strand.
CTTGCTGTCCCTCTGCCGGATCCTGTTCCCGCCCGAGCGCCAAATATGCTGCCTGAACCAGGGGCGCCGCTTTGCCCATTCGCGGCGGCCAGCAAGTGAATCAGCTTCTGTGGATCCTTCAGCCAGGATTGCCACTCTTCGGAATTCGGGCCCAGGGTGCGCGCGGTAAGCTCCATTGCCACTCGAGCGTCTGCCAGTGCATTATCTTCGGGAACAAAGCGGATTTCATTCATTCGCACGCCCGATTCCCTTGCCTGCGCGAGCATGGCTTTCAGTTGTTCGGGATTGGCCATCCGGGAGCTGCCGCCCGCAAAGGCCCGCGCGAAATGATTGAACTGCTCGCGCGTCATGCCGGGTTCGAACTGGATGCTGGCAATGCCGGCCAGGCTGAGCAGATCAGCGAAGCTGCGCTCGGCAGGCGTGGCTTCGAGCGGCACGCCATCGAGCAGGAGTTGCGAGCCCGCAATTCCCAGCAACACGCCCCTCGAGCCAGGAGCAATCAGCGCGGCATGGAGTTCCTTCCAAGCGCTCTCAAACTGAATCAGGACGCGGCTATGATCGAAGCCATACAGGCGAGCAAACTTCAGCAGAACATTGAGACTGCGCACGAAGGCGCGAGCGGGAGTGGTGGCTAGGTCGACGGTCATGTTTCACTCAAAGGGAGTGCCGTGGTGGGTCGAGATACCTCCATGCTCATCGTGCGCCTGAAAGTACTATGGGCGTATGGTACTAAAGTACTAGATTGCTCAGAGAGACAAGGGCGTGCGGCGGATCGCCTTTGGATAAAAGTCGGGGAGCCGGGCTCAACAATTTGGCATCAGGCGGGAACGCGAACGTCCACTTTCAGGTCCGTGAGCAATGGCCGGATGCGGCGCACCACTTCAGTGGCCCAGAGTTGTTTGGAAAGAAAAACCAGCGAGCCATCTTCGAAATTGCATACCGCGCAGAAAAGATAATTCGGATACGCGGGGTGATAAGCGTCCGCGCCTCGATGCGCCAGCTCGGCTTCGAGCGAAGGATCACCGCTCGCGAGCGGCCCGCCCGCCCGCGCCCCGAAAGTTTCCCCTTCAAAGCGTTCGAGCAATGCCGCCAGTTTCGCGGAGTCCTTCTCCAGCTCCGCTGCGTCAATCACCAGCGAGCGGTTCGACGCAATCCGGAAGGGAATTCCATGCCGATCGCAATAATCACGGAGCCGGTCCAGATGGCTGAAGAAATCCAGCGCCCAGGGTTCCGTGCCCGCTGTAGCCGATAACACGCGGCTCCAAATGGCCGAGGCATCTTTTCCGAGCACCGGCTCGCGGTCCTCGTTTCCTTCCACCAGTTCGAGACTGACGGCCCGAATATCGGGACCCAAATCCAACGGCTCGACTTCGAGCAAATAATTCACCCGCTCCTATTCTCCTTCTGAGGTGTCTTCGGCGAAGCGCTGCTGAAAATCGGGTGACTGTTTCCGGACGTCAAGCCAGTCAAAAAACGCGTCCGGAGTCTCCAGCCAGATGGCAAACCAACGCGCCACTTCTTCCTTGGTCGCGCGCTTCGCCGGTTCCACTTTCTTGTTCCGCGCAATCATTTCGGCGCGGCGGCGGCCAAGGCGCGCCACTTCGAGCACGCGCTCAGCGGCGGCGCTTTCGGCGGCCGATCGAAATTTCCTCCACAGCTCGTCCAATCGCACCAGGCACACCTCCGCTTCCTCCAGCGTCGAGAAATGGAGCAAGTCGTGAAATTCTTCTTCGTAGCGACCAGCGGTGTCGGTTCGCGGGGACGAGACGACGCGCAGCCGCGCTTCCTGCAAGACCGCGACGATGTAATCCGGCGATGTCTGGCCCGCCTCGCCCATCTGCGCGATTATTTGCCGGCGAATCTGCTCGACTTCGGCGGGAGTAAAACGCTCAACACCGAGGCCAATCGCAATGTTGAGAATCACCTGTTTTTTCGTCTGCTGCGGCTTGGCGGAGGTCATCGATGGTCCTGTGTTTTCTTTTTGGTCTGGGGAGGCGGATCGGCCTCCCGTGGCTGTGACGGAGCTTCCAGCTGCTTGAGCAGGTGCCGGTAGCGTGCCACATTGTGATTGTGTTCGTCGAGAGTCTTGCTGAAAAAATGGCCGCCCTGCGTGTTGGCGACGAAATAGAGGAAAGCCACCCTGGCGGGCGAAATCGCGGCTCGGAGCGAGGATTCTCCGGGATTCGCGATTGGCCCTGGCGGCAATCCCACATGCACATAGGTATTGTAGGGCGAATTAAAATGAACTTCGTTCGACATCAAAATATGCGTGGGATGTCCGGCTAGATCCAGGGCATACAGGACAGTGGGATCACATTGCAGGGGCAGGCGGCGAGCAAGCCGATTGTAGAAGACTCCCGCGACGATGGGCCGCTCCCCCTGGCTGGGAGTTTCCCGCTCGACGAGCGAAGCCATTGTCACCACCTGCTCGAGACTCATGCCCGTGGGCAGGCCGGTTGGATCGCCATTGGTATCGTGACCAACACCGGGCTGTGATGCCCATACGGTGCGGAAACGCTGCACCATCTCTGCCGCCAGTTGCTGCGGCGTGGAATGCTTCGCAAAATCGTATGTGGCCGGAAACAGAAAGCCATCGAGC
>JBGQGW010000266.1:0-4659 GCA_041497605.1 Terriglobia bacterium
ATTTCCGGGCGTGGGCGATCCGGGCGCCGAGAAACTTCTGCTGTTTACTCGCACCGAACCGGTGTTCGCGATGGATTCCAATGTCTTGCGCGTCGTGTGCCGGCTTGGCTTCAGCGAGGAAACGAAGAATTATTCGGCCAGCTATCGCGCGGCGCAACATTCGCTCGCGGGCCAGATTCCCGCGAATTGTGATGCGCTGATTCGCGCCTATCAATTGCTGCGGCAACACGGCATGGACATTTGCAAACGCTCGAAACCGCTGTGTCGAAGCTGCCCGCTCCAATGCGACTGCGATTATTTCCAAACTGCTTTCCGCGGAAACATTTCCACCGAACACACCTGAATTAATTTCTCCGCTGGCCCCAGCTCCAGCAGCCTGATTTTTCTTCGAACTCCGCGCCTCTTTCCTTCTGGGGAGCTTTCGCAACCTTCCTGCTTGTAATGACGCCGCCACTTGTAGAGAATGCGCTCGACAAGCGGCCTGACGATGTGCAGGCCCGAACTTTTTATTGCATCTCCCGGTGTGTGTGTTCGAAAAGGAGAGGAACAGTGCTGAGGATCGCCCGGTGCATTGCGTTGTCCTCCATAAATTTCAACGAAATTGAAAAAGTCGAGATCGTCTTCAGAGACGGCGTCGGGTATGACTCGCCCAGATTAATCGAATCCGTCCATGGCATGGTAGGCCTGCACTGAGCACGCCAGCCGCGTTCCAGTTCTTGCGGCCGAATAGCAAGCGCACGTCCAATTGAAAGTAAGGAATGTAGCGCGGAGCGCGCACCCCGTGTTGGTGTGCAGTTCTTTCGGAGAGAATCATGAAAAATATTGCCGTTTTGTCTCTGGCCTATCTCTTTGTTTCTTCTGTAGCCGCGCAAACTCAGCCGCCTCCTGCGGCTGCGGCAACCACACCGGCAACAACAACGGCAGCGACACAGGATCCCGCGCCGACGGCCGTGCCAACGGCTCCGGTGCCCGCGCCAGTGACAGTCACGCCGCCCTCCCGCACCATCAGCACGAGTCCAGCCACGCCCGAGCGCCGCTGGCTCTTTCCGAAAGATGCTCTGCGCGGCTACATCGATTTTGCGATCGCGCCGCCGCACAATGAGCCCGATCTCGGCCGCTGCGAACCGTTCATCGATCCCTGCCGGGCTTTCGCCCGCTACGTTTTGAGCGGATACGTGGAGTTCCAACCGTTCGCGCGCGGGCCGCTGAAACATTTTTATTCATTCTTCGAGCCGCGCGCGTGGTTCGGCAGCACATTGCCGCAACGTGATTACACCTGGGGAGGAAATCCGATCGCCCTCGAACGAATTTTGGGCATGGGAATCGAACTGCCGAAAAATTTCGAATTCCGGCTGACAAATCATGCCGTCACTTCCTTCGGACAATACTCCAATAAGCTGAGCATCACGGATGGCGGGCCTGATAAACCACTCGGCAGATATTCGACCGTGGGTGTGCGCTGGTATTTCGGAGGGTATGGACGCCGCACTGGTTCTTGGTAGAATCTTACGACGAGGTGAATCATGGCCATGCCCACCGAAAGCAGACAGCCGTCCCCGGAATTGTTTTTCCAAACTTTGAATGCCTACCAGCGCACTGCCGCGCTGAAGGCCGCCATCGAACTCGAAGTCTTCACCCGAATCGCGGAAGGAGCCGACACGGCCGCGACGCTGGCGCAAAAATGCAATGCCGCGGAACGCGGAGTCCGCATCTTGTGCGATTTCCTGGTGGTGATTGGATTTCTGACGAAGGCGGGAAACCGCTACGGACTCACTCCGGACTCAGCCGCATTTCTCGACCAGCGGTCGCCCAAGTACATCGGATCAGCAGCGATGTTCATGACCTCGCCGGCAATCCAAGAAAACTTCAGGGATCTCGCCGCTGCGGTACGCAAAGGCGGTTCGGTGGCCGACCAGACCGCGCTGGAGGCGGAGCATCCGATGTGGATCGAGTTTGCGCGATCGATGGCGCCGCTGACGACGATGCCAGCGCAATTGATCGCCACCATGCTGGATGCTGATTCCGGCAAGAAATGGAAAGTGCTGGACATTGCCGCGGGTCACGGCATGTTCGGAATCACGCTCGCGAAACGCAATCCCAATGCCGAGATTGTGGCGGTGGATTGGCCAAACGTCCTCGAAGTGGCAAAGGAAAATGCGCAAGCGGCGGGCGTGGCCGACCGGTATCGCACTCTGCCGGGCAGCGCTTTCGATGTGGAATTCGGCACGGGTTACGACGTGGTGCTGCTGACAAATATTCTTCATCACTTCGACGTGCCTTCGAGTGAAACCTTGCTGCGCAAGGTCCACTCGGCGCTTGCGCCCGCAGGCCGAGCGGTCGCGCTGGAATTTGTTCCCAACGAAGACCGAGTCTCGCCGTCCATCGCGGCGGCATTCAGCCTGACGATGCTCGGCAACACGCCGGGAGGCGACGCGTACACGTTTTCGGAATACCAACGGATGCTAAGCAACGCTGGATTTTCAAGCAGCGAGCTCCGGCCGTTGCCGCCGACGTTCGAGCAGATCGTCATCGGATACAAATAGCTCACATTCTTCAGCTCTTTCCAGTTGTGAACGCAAGCGAGAGAAGAGTTTTCTGCTCGACCTCGTGGGCTTTGTGCGAGCCCGTGGCCGGGCTGGCGCTGGCAGAACGCTTGACCGAACGCACGGGAATATCGCGAGCGATGCGCTCGAGCCGGCGAATGACAAAGGCGAGGGCGCCCATGTTGGCGGGCTCTTCCTGTACCCAGACGACTTCGCGCGCGTCGGGATGACTGCCGATCGCGGCGGCCAACTCCACTTCGGGGAACGGATAAAGCTGCTCGAGAAAAATGATCGCGGTTTCCTTGTCCTTGCGGCGCTTGCGCTCGGCGATCAATTCGTGCCCGATTTTTCCGGAGCACACCAGAATGCGCCGCCCGAGAATAATTTCCCGTTCGGGAATCACATTCAAAAATCGCTGGCGCGAAAAATCCGCAATCGCGGAAGAAGCCGCGGGATTGCGCAGCATGCTCTTGGGCGTGAAAACGACCAGCGGCTTGCGCCACTTGCGCAGGGCCTGGCGGCGCAGGAGATGAAAATATTGAGCGGCCGTAGAAGGCTGGCAAATTTGAATGTTGTCTCGCGCGGCAAGTTGCAGGTAGCGCTCGATGCGCGCGCTGGAATGCTCCGGGCCCTGGCCTTCGTATCCGTGGGGCAGCAGCATCACTACTCCCGATAGAAGTCCCCACTTGTCTTCGCCGGCAACCATGAATTGATCGATGATCACCTGAGCGCCATTGGCGAAATCTCCGAATTGCGCTTCCCACAAAACCAGCGCTTCGGGATAGTCGCGGCTATAGCCATATTCAAAGCCAAGAACGGAAGCTTCGGAAAGAGTCGAGTTGTAAGCTTCGAACCGGGCCTCGCCGGGCGCGATGTGTTCGAGCGGCACGTAGTTGGCTTCCGTCTCGATATCGATCAGCGCGGAATGCCGCTGATTGAAAGTTCCGCGACGACTGTCCTGCCCGCTCAGTCGAACCGGGGTTCCCTGACGCAGAAGCGAGCCGAAGCCAAGAGCTTCGGCCATTCCATAATCCACAATGCGCTTGCCGCTGCCCATCTCGGCGCGCTGTTCGAGCAACTTCTTTACTTTCGGATGAATGTGGAAACCATCCGGATAGCTGGTGAGCTGTTCGGAGAGTGAGCGGATTTCCGCGGCGGAAATTCCGGTGTCCACTTCGAGCGCCGGGTTGTAGCGGCCGCCCTTAAATCCTTCCCAATAGGACGGCAGGGTGTGCATCACCGGATTTTTTTCGAGCTCTTCGGCTTTTTTTTGCGCGGCGCCGAATTCGGCGCGAATTTCTTCCACTTTATTTGCCGGGTCCATTCCAAATTTTTGCGCGTAGAGTTCCCAAACGGGGGCGCGCGCTTCGATTTTGCGATAGCGGATCGGCTGCGTGATCGTGGGATCGTCCACTTCGCTGTGGCCGTGTCGGCGGTAGCCGATCAAATCCACGACGACGGTGCTGCCGAATTCGTAGCGGTATTCAAGCGCCATGCGGCCGACGCGCACCACCGCATCCGGATCCTCCGAATTCACATGGAAAATCGGCACGGGCAGGCGCTTCGCGAGGTCGGATGAAAATCGAGAAGAGTGCAATTCCTCGGGCCCGGTGGTAAATCCAATCAAGTTGTTGACGATGATGTGCACCCCGCCGCCAACCGTGAAGCCATCCACACCCACAAAATTCAGCGTCTCCGCCAAAATTCCCTGCCCGGCAAAGGCGGCATCGCCATGCAGAAGAATCGGCAAAACTTTTTCCTGGCCCTGTTCGCCGATGCGGTCCTGCTTGGCGCGCGTGCGGCCCAGCGCCACCGGATCGACAGCCTCGAGATGGCTGGGATTCGAGACAAGGTGAATATTCAACTCGCGGCCGGACGAAGTGTTGTAAGTGCCGGTGGCGCCGATGTGATATTTCACGTCGCCGCCGCCCAGAACGCTGCGCGGGTCAACATCCTCGAATCGCGCGAAAACTTCTTCGGCACTGCGGCCGACGATGTGAACCATGACGGTGAGGCGTCCGCGATGGCTCATGGCGATCACGCTTTGTTCGACGCCGTGCTCTCCCGCGCTATCGAGAATCGAATCGAGCAACGGAATCAGCGAGGCAACGCCTTC
>JBGQGW010000267.1:0-4655 GCA_041497605.1 Terriglobia bacterium
AGCCAGTTCAGGTGACCTATCACACGGATGGCTCGCTTTTTTATCCTTCGATTTCCTCCGATGGCCGAGTCCTCGTCTATGAGGACAATGCCGGGCTGTGGAAACTCGATACATCCACGGGAAAGAGCAGCGAAGTAAAAATTGAGATCGCTTCCGATACCAAAGAAAATAATTTCCATATTCTGACGATCAACAGCGAAACCGACAGCTATAGCCTTTCTCCCTCCTCGCAGCGAGCCGTGATTTCGACGCACGGCGAAATTTTCACCATCGCCACCGAACACGGCGACGTGACCCGCGTGACGAACAGCTACTGGCGCGACACGGATCCGGCCTGGTCGCCGGATGGCCGCTGGGTCGCCTACGTCAGCGATCAGTCCGGGCGCGACGAAGTGTGGGTCGCTGGGCCGGATGGCGAAAACGCGAAGAAGCTTTCGAATGCCGACACCGAGAAGTACGCGCTGACCTGGCTTCCGGATTCGAAGTCGTTCGTGTATACGGCTTCGGACCACAAGCTCTATCGCGTCGATTCCGAGAGCGGGGAGTCGCACGTGCTTGCGTCGAGCGATGTGGCCAATCTGACCGTTCCGGATGTTTCACCCGACGGGAAGTGGATTTCCTACACGGCACCGGACCGTGATCTGCGGCCGCACGTCCATATCCTCGCGGTGGAAAGTGCTACCGACCGGCAACTTCCCGATCAAGACCTGTTCAGCAGTTCCGCCGCGCATTGGACGCGCGATGGCAAGAAACTAATTTTCCTGGGAGGTTTTGTTCAGGGAGGCTCGGCTACACTGCGCAACAATGTGGCGTCACTCTACAGCGTTTCCTTGACTGCCGAGGACAAGAATCCGATGAGCCGGGACGTGGACGATGAGGACGCGGCGCAGGCCGCCGAGCGAGCAGCGGCGGACCGCGCTGGCGCGGAGCGAGGACCGCGCGGAGGCCAGGCGAAGACACCGGTGGAAGTGAAAATTGACTGGAACGGCCTGGCGCGGCGGTTCCATCAGATCACGCGCCTCTCGGATAATATCGTCAGCGCAATTCCTTCGCCGGATAGCCACACTTATGCGTTCGTCACGGTTGGGGAAATCGAAGGCCGGCCGGCATCCACCCTCTGGACCGTGCAGGAGAATGGAGAGCAGATGCGGCGTATCACGCAGTCGATGCCACGCGAAGGCGGAGAGGAAGGCGGCGGCTTCGGGGGCGGCATTTCGTCGCTGCAGTTTTCGAAGGATTCGAAGTCGATTTATTTTCTCGAAGCCAACAGCATCTGGGCTGCCGCACTCGGCGCGCCGGTTGCTGCCGCGGAAGGGGCCGGGGCCTCCGCAAGAGGCGGCGGTGAAGGAGGCCGCAGGAAAGTCAACTTCACGGTTCGCGTGGAAGTGGATCAGCGCGCCGAGAACCTCCAAATCTTCCGCGAATCGTACCGCATCCTGAAGCACCGTTTCTACGACGCGCAAATGAATGGAGTGGACTGGACGAAGATGGAAGAAAAATACGAACCGCTGCTTGCCGACGTAGCCGATCGCGAAGAATTGCATGACGTGATCAGCCAGATGATTGGCGAGCTGAATGCCTCGCACACCGGAATCAGCGGGGGTGGCGAGCCGGACAAGAATGCCATGCAGACCCGCTTCCCCGGCTTCGATCTCGAGCCGGACACAGGCTATTACAAGGTCACCTACATATATAAGGATGGGCCCGCGGATAAAGACTACGTGAAAATCCACGTGGGCGGCTTCATCCTGGCGGTGAATGGCGCGCCGCTGAAGGCCGGAGACAATTACTGGAAGAATTACAATCTCGCCCCAGGGCGCAAGATCGAGTTCACGGTGAATTCAAAGCCTTCGCTCGATAGCGCATGGAAGACGCACGTCGAACCCGTGAACGCCAACGGATTCGCCACCTTGCAATACACCCGCTGGGTGGAAGAGCGCCGGCAGATGGTCGAAAAGCTTTCGAACGGCGAGATCGGTTACTTGCACATCCGGCAGATGAACGGCCCGGCGCTCGCGAAATTCGAACGTGACCTGGCCGAGAATCATTTCAAGAAAGCCCTGATCATCGATCAGCGTTTCAATCCAGGCGGGGGAATCGATGAAGAGCTGATCGAAATCCTCTCGCAGAGGCAATATCAGTACGTCCGGCCGCGCGACTCTGTGTACATCACTCGGCCCCAGCGCGCATTTTTTGGGCCCATCGTGGTGATGCAAAATGAGCGCTCGACCAGCGATGCCGAAGTTTTTCCGGATGGCGTTCATTCACTCGGGCTCGGTAAAACGGTGGGCACCACTACTTACGGCGCGGTGATCGGGACGGGCGCGTACCGGTTGATTGACGGCGGGAGTATCCGCACGCCCGGGACGGGTTTGTGGAACGTCAACGGGCAAAACCTGGAGAACTTCGGAGTGCCGCCGGACGTCAGCGTGGATAACACGCCTGCCGATTTCCTTGCGGGGCGTGATGCGCAGCTTGAAAAGGCGGTTGAAGTCTTGAAAGACGAGCTGAAAAAGGGCGCACGGCAGAATATTCCGGCCCGGTAGCGGGGCAACTTTAACGGATTGCCAGTGAGCGGAATGGGGATTCTTCCAGACTCTTGCGAATCGGTGCAAGAGAAAAACTTAGACTCTCACCGACAGGCCCGGCTGACGGACTGGAGGCCTTGCCCGCTCGCTGGAGATAATGATTGAATCGCAATTGGAATGGAATCCCCACATCCACAAATACGGCGCCAGAGGGTGCAAGAAATTCTCGCGGATAACGCTCGCCGAATCACATGAGATTGAAGGAATACCGCAGAGAGCGTCACTTGGAAGTTACACCGGAACCGCCGGGCGAAAAGACGGCTCACAAGAAGAAAGGCATGTCCCCGATTTATGTCATACAGAAACATCTAGCCACCAATCTCCATTACGATTTCCGGCTCGAGTGGAATGGAGTGCTCCTCTCCTGGGCGGCGCCGAAGGGCCCTTCGCTCGATCCAGCGGTGAAGCGCCTTGCGATGCAGACCGAAAATCATCCAATCGAGTATTCCAATTTCGAAGGAGTGATACCCGAGGGTGAGTACGGAGCAGGAACCGTGATGCTGTGGGACAAGGGAACCTGGGCGCCGGACGATCCTGATGTGGACGCTTCTTTGCTCAAAGGAGATCTTAAGTTCACCCTGCGGGGCAAGAAATTGCAAGGTTCCTGGGTTCTGGTTCGCATCCGTGGTTTTGGGAAAAACCCCTCCCGCTCCACCTGGCTGCTCATCAAACACCGCGATCAGTACGCATCGACAAAGGATGTAACGGAAGCAGAACCCCGTTCGGTGGAGAGCAATCGTCTTCTTGCGGAAATCGCGCGGGATGACGGAGGCGATATAGAAAAAGCCATGAGGGCCGATGGGCTGAGCAAGGCAAGAGACTCGACGCGCACAAAGTCTGCTTCGACGAGCAAGCGCGAACGTCGAGGAAAAAGTTGAGAGCCGCAGTCCGGCACGGAAGGGAAGGATTTCTTTGAGAGCCGCCAATCTCTTAAAAATGCAACCCGAATGCTGAAGAGGTTGTGATTCTATGATTTTGTACGGGTGCTTCCGAATCCAAAAAGCCGATATTTGTACTGGCGCGCCTTGCATGCCGCGAGGAAACGCTTGCATCGCACCACGACTTTTCCAAGGTCAAGAGTGCCGGGCGGCCGTTCAGTGCTTCCAGGACCTCTCGGCTGCTCGATGGACCAAGTACAACGCCCCGATGAGGAGCAACACGACGATAAAATAATCTTCGTACGCCATGATATCCTCCCGCGAATACACCTTCCGCCAAAAACAACAATAGCAATCGGCAGCAAATGAATATGTGATGTGCGCGACGGTTAGAAGCGACGAACATCACATTCGCTCGATTCTAGCGCAGGCCTTTTGTCTCAATTGATAGACGAACTCGCTCCCGATGGCTCAAAAGTCGGGCAGTATAACGACTTTGCAAGAGCATCACCAACTTGGTTGTTGATCTACACTGCTTCATATCCTCAGGCGCGGCAGGGAACCGCAGGGCTCAGAGAAATTCCAGTTTTTCATTCCTCTTCATAGTGCCAGGCGCAGCCAACCTGGCTTCAGCTAGCCAAGATCGTCTGTGACCATCGTCACGCGGATGTGTGACCCGCTTCACTGCAAGTGCCTTGATAAGAAGCTGAAAGTTAGGCTGGAAGCGAGGAAAACAAAGATGCTGGTGAAGGAACTGATGTCTAGGGGAATCATCTGCTGCACGGCCTGGGACACCGCACGAACGGCCGCGAATCTCATGAAGACGCACGGAGTAGGAGCCATCCCTGTCGTTTCGGATCCGAAGGACCCGCTCCTGGAAGGGATTGTAACCGACCGTGACTTATGTTGCAGCGTCGTCGCCGGCGGGAAGACCGGTGATGCTGTCAAGATCGCAGAAGTGATGACCCGCGTGCCCGTCAGTTGCGAGCCTCAGGACAGTTTGGAATTCTGCGAAGAGTTGATGCAGGAAAATCAAATTCGCAGACTTCCCGTTGTGGACCAAAGAGGGCGCTGCGTCGGCATTGTGGCACAAGCCGATATAGCGCTTCACGCCTCCGCGGCGCAAGTTGCAAAGACTCTCGCGGAGATTTCCAAGCCTTTGAAAGCCAGGCAGACAATGGATTTCGAA
>JBGQGW010000268.1:0-4625 GCA_041497605.1 Terriglobia bacterium
CATGCGGCTGCGCGTGCAGAACTTGACCGAGGAATTGCTGGATGCAGTTCAGCGCCGTGGGCGCATGGATTTAATCCGCGACTATGCCCTGCCGCTGCCCACCACAATCATTTCGCAAATGCTGGGAGTTCCGGAGCAAGACCGCAACAAATTTCATCGATGGTCGAGCGCGATTGTGAGCTCCACCTCTTCCAAGTTTGGAATGTTGAAAGCAATTCCGCACGTGCTGGCGTTCATGCGTTACATCCGGAAACTCATCGAGATTCGACCCTCGCATCCCGCGGATGATCTCCTCACCGCCTTGGTTCATGCGGAAGAAGCAGGCGATCAGATGAGCCAGGATGAACTTCTCGCCATGGTCTTCCTGCTCCTGGTCGCGGGGCACGAAACCGCTGTCAATTTGATCGGCAATGGAACGCTGGCCCTGCTCGAATTTCCGGATCAGATGGAGAAGCTGCGCAATGAGCCGGGCATGATCAAGTTCGCGGTGGAAGAGCTGTTGCGTTTTCACAGCCCGCTGGAAACAGCTACCGAGCGTTTTGCGCGCGAAGTCTTGACCCTGGCGGGAGTCGTGATTCCTCGGGGCGCGCTCGTCTATGCGGTGCTGGCATCCGCGAACCGCGACGAATCGCAATTTGAGAATCCGGATACGCTGGACCTGGCGCGCGCGAACAACAAGCATTTGTCGTTTGGCCTGGGCGCGCACTACTGTCTGGGAGCCCCGCTCGCGCGCTTGGAGGGGCAGATCGCAATCAATACTCTGCTTCGCCGCTTGCCCGAGTTGCGGCTGGCGATTCCCCATCAGAAGTTGCAATGGCGAAAAGGGTTGGTGTTACGCGGCCTCGAGGCGCTGCCTGTCGAATTTCCGAAGGAACGCAGCTAGCCCATTTGTCTCCAGCAAACCTGGAGTAGCGCGCAACGGGCTCAGCAGGATGCTTTCCCAACTCCATATCTGATCTCGATTCATCGCTCCTTTCTCCCTGAGAAGACGGTGCGCTGTCGGACCAGCTTGCCCAGAGCCGGTTCATTAGACATGTGCGGAAACCGGGAGTTAAGGGTATTGGATAGTACTGGAACGGCAGTAATGGAACTAATTGTCACAATCGGGACAAGAAATTTCCCCGGCAACCGCATTCAATTTAGAGGCTTCATCATTAAATCAATGCTCGCAACTCATTAGGGATAAACAGTTTAGTATGATAATACATACCTCCCCAGCACAATTTGGCACCTCAAGTGCAATCCACATCTTGCCGAGAGAGGGATCAGTACGTGAGTTCTATAACTTACAAACGAGCTACGGACTTTCCGGACCCAGAATCGGTTATTCCCCAAGCAGTCCCGTGGGTTCTGGCGGCCTCCTACCCGTATTACGAATGGCTCTTGGGTAGCCCCGAATTGGCTCAATCCACAGTCTCCAAGTGGATGAAGAGGCAATCTTCCGAGATATTCATCCGAAGAGTCCGCTTTGTGCTGTGTGATTCAGAAATCGCGGGCGGATACCTCGGCATGCCCGGGCATGAATTGAAAAAGGCGAGAATGGCGGACGCTGAGGCTCTTTGGGCCGACGCCGACGAGTCGGGCCGTGCAGCCCTTCTCCAACGGATAGCAAGCACTGCGAACCTGTTTCCTCCTGTCCAGGACGATGAATATTACATGAGCAAGTTCGGTTTGAATCCATCCGCGCGAGGAAGAGGACGCGCGTGGAGAATCGCGAAAGAGGCCATCCGAGATGTCTTCTCGCAAGGCTACACGCGGTTACGACTGGACGTTCGAGCTGACAATGAAGTTGCCATCCGCATATATAAGGCGCTGGGTTTCGAATTGTTCCACACCGCTCAGTCCGCGGATGGCCAACTCAAGTACCAATCAATGATTTTAACGCATGCGAGCGCAGTGAAAGGGCACGCCGAGATAGAAGCAACCAGTCGGGTTTCTTGAGAACTCATTTTTTTCTTCAAACGCCTTGGGAGAATTGCCTTGTCGCCCAGCGATAGTTTCGAATGGAATCATACCGAGGTCGAATACCCGCGAGAGAAAACGATCGCGCGTCTCTTTGCAGAGCAGGTTGCGCGAACTCCGGATGCTATCGCCATTGAGTCGGCTGGCCAGCGCCTGACGTATCGCCAACTCGACGTTCGTACCAATCAACTCGCGCATTACCTTCAGTCTGCCGGAGTGGGGCCCGACACTCTGGCCGGAGTCGCCATCGAACGCTCCAACGACATGCTGATCGCCATGCTCGCGATCCTGAAAGCTGGCGGAGCATATCTGCCCTTGGATCCCCACTACCCAAGCGCCCGTATCGGGATGGTAGTGGAAGATTCCAGGATTCCCGTCCTTTTAACGACCGATCGCAACCGCGGAAATCTGCCGGCCAGCGGCGCGCGCATCATCTCGCTCGATGGCGAATCGAAGGCCATCGCAAGCCAAAGCACTTCACCCGTCACTTCCTCCGCCACCGCCGGAGATCTGGCCTACGTGATTTACACATCCGGCTCCACGGGAAAGCCCAAAGGTGTGATGATCGAACACCGCAACGTCGTGAACTTCTTTGCGGGAATGGACCGTGTCATTGGCCCTGAACCAGGCATCTGGCTGGCTCTCACAAGCTTTTCTTTCGACATATCCGTGCTGGAACTGCTCTGGACGCTCACCCGCGGTTTCCAGGTAGTAATTCATCCGGACGATAGCACGGACACGATTCCCGGCGAAATTCTGCGCCACGGCGTCACTCATCTTCAGTCGACGCCTTCTCTTGCCCGCTTGTTCGCTTCCGATGAGCAATCTCTCGCTTCACTTGGTTCGTTGAAAAAACTCCTGCTGGGCGGTGAAGCTCTGCCCGCGTCGCTGGTTCAATCGCTCCGCAAATCCTTCACCGGTGAAATCTTCAATATGTACGGGCCCACCGAGACGACGGTTTGGTCCACCACCTATCGAATCAAGGAGCAGCGAGCCAGCATCCCCATCGGCAAGCCGATCGCAAACACTCAAGCCTACGTTTTCGATTCTCAGCTTCGTCCGGTCGCTGTGGGGGAAGCGGGTGACCTTTACATCGGAGGAGACGGCGTGGTTCGCGGCTATTGGAACCGCCCCGAATTGACTGCCGAACGATTTATTCCCGATCCCTTCCGCAAAGGTGGCCGCCTCTACCGCACCGGAGATATCGCGCGCTTCCTGCCCGACGGAAATCTTGAATTCCTCGGCCGCTCTGATTTTCAGGTAAAAATTCGCGGCTTCCGCATCGAGCTTGGCGAAATCGAAGCAGCGCTCGAGCAGCAACCGGGCGTGCGCCAGGCCGTGGTTGTTGCCAGCGAGGAAAAATCGGGAGATAAGCGCCTCGCTGCCTACATCGTCGCCAAAGCCGGGGAATCACTCACGGCGAATTCGTTGCGAGCAGCGCTCGAATCGAACCTGCCCGATTACATGGTTCCTTCCCATTTTGTTCTTCTGGAAAGCCTGCCGCTGACGGCCAATGGAAAGATCGACCGAAAATCGCTCCCGGCCGTGTCCGTCCAGACGGCGCACACGGAATCGGCGGACGATCCGCCCCAGGGCGAAATCGAGCAGATGATTGCCCAGGCGTGGGCAGAAGTGCTCGGCGCCGCGCGAATTCGCCGCCACGACAATTTCTTCGATTTGGGAGGACATTCCCTCTCGGCCTTGCAAATCGCCTTCAAGCTGCGCCAGATGTTCAACGTCGATTTTCCGCTGCAAACCTTTATGGAAACGCCCGTGCTCAGTGCGCAGGCAAAACATCTGGAAGAAAAACTTCTCGAGCAGGCCGACGCGGGCCTGGTGGACGAATTGATCGGCGAGATGGAGCAAGAACGGAATCGTTAAGAGCGACCGCAAACTGGAGAGCTGGAGCAAGGCAGAATGAGCACGTCGGAAAAATTAAGTGGTTTGTCGCCTGAGCAGCGCGCGAAATTAGCGCTGCGGCTTTCGGCTGCGCGCCGTCAGCAGGTTGCCCAGAAGGCTGATTCTTTGCCTGAAGTTCATCCGGATCTGCAGAACCGCTATGAACCATTTCCGCTGAATGATATTCAGCAGGCATATTTGATCGGCAGTTCCGGCGGCGTGGAGATGGGCAACATCTCCTGCCAGGGCTATGCCGAACTTGAGGTTACGGACTGGAATCAGGAACGGTTCGAAGGCGCATTGCAAAAACTGATCGCGCGCCATGAAATGTTGCGCTGCATCATTTTGCCGGATGGCCGCCAGCAGATTCTGCGGAACGCCCCGGAATACCGCGTCGAATCCTTTGACCTCCGCAAAAAAGATCCCGCATCGGTCACCAAACACCTGGATGCGCTCCGCCAGAAAATGTCCCACCAGTCGCGCCCCACGGACCGCTGGCCGCTGTTCGAATTTCGCGTATCGCATCTCGACTCTCGCCGGAGTCTCCTGCACATCAGCGTCGATCTGCTCATTTCCGATGGCCGCAGTTTCCAAATTTTCTTCGGTGAGTTGGCCCGGCTTTATCATGATCCCCAGACGGTCTTTCCTCCGCTGGATCTTTCTTTCCGCGACTATCTCTCCGCTGCTGCTGCTCTCGACGAATCGGAAAACTATCGCGAGTCGAAAGAATACTGGATGAAGAGGGTTCCCACTCTTCCTCCGTC
>JBGQGW010000269.1:0-4623 GCA_041497605.1 Terriglobia bacterium
GGGAAAGGAAATCGCCATCCTTTGTTGAGAGCATCTCTTGCGTGGTGGTAATTGCGGAATCCTTTTGCTGGGCAAGATTATCTTTTTCCCAATCGGCCATCGAGGGGTAGCCGCTTAGAAATAGGACGCGATTTTGGCCGGACATGGATGACATGGCCCAATAGTGGACGGGCCAATTGGCTTTCGAGAACATGGCGGGCCACCCCGCTTCCCATTTTTCGTGCGCGCCCGTTTTCCCCGGCTTGACGACTTCGCGGGCAACGACAATCACGTTGGGAGGATGCAGATTAGTTTCCTGTGCTTGGGCGAGCGGGGCAGCCAGAGTGATCAGAACAGCAAGCACTGCGAGGGCGCTGAAGCCGGTGATGATGGAGAGCGAGAAACTTTTTTTCAAATTATTTTCTCCTTGAGCTGGGATGTGGAGGCCTCAATCGAGGCCTCATGCGTTTTGTTCATCGCGTCATTGCGATGCACGAGAACTTTTGCAACTTTCGAAATGGGAAGATGCACCAGTATCTTTTCAAAAAGGAAGGACCGCCTCAATCCCGCCGGAGTCTATACCTGGACCGCGCGAGTTGATAGTCAAAAGTGAGGGCACGGAGAAGTGCATGTCTCGGTTGCACGATTGCCTGAGGGGACATGCTGACGAAAGATTCGCGCCGATGCTGAAGGCCCACGCAATTCCCGGCAGAAACATCCACTCCCGCGTGCTGGAGAAATTCGGCGGGTTGGCGCGGCATCTTTTACGTCAACCATGATGACCCGGCGCTGTTTGTGGAAAAGCCCTTTGGGATCGGGTACACGCTCAATTTTGGAAACCGGTGGCCCTGGGTGGTGTTGGGATTGATCCTTGTGATGGCAGTTGCGCCGCTTGTTTTGACGGCTCTTTCGGTTCGCAATTTGATGCACAACATTCCTTTGCATCGAAGATGAAGCGCCCCAAACGGGAGTGTTACATTTATGACAATTAGTTCTTGACAGGAACGGAGGCTGAGGCGCACTTTCGAGGAGTGGCCGCAGGAATGTAACGGATTTATTAGCGGCAACATCTGGCTTCGCGAATTTCCCCCCTTCCTCGCTCGATAAATCACAGAGTTTGTAATCGAGCGTTTCCTTTTACGCGATCTGATTCATTTGGAATGCGCCAAGCGCGCGTGAGGTATTTCTATGAAACCCATTTCGACCTTCAAGGTCCGGCCGGCACTGCCGGAGCCATTACAACCGCTGTTGCGGATCGCGCACAATCTGCGCTGGAGCTGGGATCACGCAGCGATTGAGCTGTTTCGAAGATTCGACAGGGGCCTGTGGGAAACGGCCGGGCGAAATCCAGTGTTGCTGCTTGGAATCATCGATCAAACATTGTTGGAATCCGCGGCCCGCGACGAATCCTTCCTGGCGCACATGAAAGGCGTGTCGGATAAATTGGACAAGTACCTGGCGGGAGAAAGCGCCTGGTACCGTCGAGAACACGGGCAGGAAGAAAATTTTTCGGTGGCGTATTTTTGCGCGGAGTTCGGGCTCAGCGAATGCATGCAGATTTTTGCCGGGGGACTGGGCGTGCTTGCGGGCGATCATCTGAAGGCGGCCAGCGATTTGGGGCTGCCACTGGTGGGTATGGGACTGCTCTACCAGCAAGGATATTTCCGGCAGTATCTGAACGCGGCCGGCTGGCAGCAGGAAGCGTTCGAAGACAATGATTTTCACACGCTGCCCGTTGAGCCGGTTCCCAATCTAATTGTTCGAGTGGAGTTGCCCGAGGGACCGCTGGCGGCGCAAGTGTGGCGAGTTGAGGTGGGAAGGATGCAGCTCTATCTGCTGGACACGAACATTTCCGGCAATCGAACGGAGTATCGAGGCATCACCGAGCAGCTTTATGGCGGCGATGTGGAAATGCGGCTGAAGCAGGAAATTCTGCTGGGGATCGGAGGATATCGAGCGCTCGAAGCGCTGGGGTTGAAGCCTACGGTGTACCACATGAACGAGGGCCACTCGGCGTTCCTGGGACTGGAGCGGGTGGTTCGCCTGATGGAGACCGAAAATCTTTCGTTTGCGGAGGCCCGGATTCTGGCATCAGCGAGCCTGGTATTCACAACCCACACACCAGTGCCGGCGGGCCATGACTATTTCTCGCCCGCGTTGATGGACCGCTACTTCTCCGAGCACGCCAGGCGGCTGGGGATCAGCCGGCAGGAGTTTCTGGGCCTGGGGCGGCAAAATCCTGGAGATGAAGCGGAGGATTTCTGCATGACGATCCTGGCGCTGCGACTGGCGGCGTGCAGCAACGGCGTGAGCAAGCTGCATGGCGCCGTTAGCCGGCGCATGTGGAACGGGATTTGGAATGGCCTTCCGGAGGCGGAAGTTCCGATCGGATCGGTGACCAACGGCGTGCACTTTCGCAGTTGGGTATCGTTCGAGATGAACCAACTCTACGACCGCTACCTGGGGCCGAAGTGGCGTGAAGAGCCGGCCGATCCGAAGCTGTGGCAGCGCGCGGAAACCATTCCCGCGGGAGAATTGTGGAGAACGCACGAGAGGCGCCGGGAACGCTTAGTCGCTTACGCTCGTCAACGGCTGCAAGCGCAATTGAAAGCGCGCGGGGCTTCGCAGACGGCGATCGACGAGGCGGAGGAAGTGCTGAGTCCAGACTCGCTGACCATCGGCTTTGGACGCCGCTTTGCGACGTACAAACGAGCGACATTACTCTTGAGCGATCCCGATCGGCTGGTGCGGATACTGAACGATCCGGAGCGGCCCGTTCAAATTATCTATGCGGGCAAAGCCCACCCAAAAGATCAACATGGCAAACAGTTGATCCAAGCCATCTGCGGACTGGCGGAGCGTCCGGAGTTCCGCCGCAGACTCGTCTTTCTGGAGAACTACGACATGGCCGCCGCGCGAGCGATGGTCCAGGGATGCGACATTTGGCTGAATACGCCGCGACGGCCGCATGAAGCCAGCGGAACGAGTGGAATGAAAGCGCAAGCCAACGGCGCGCTGAACGTGAGCACACTCGACGGATGGTGGGACGAGGCCTGGCAAATGGGCGGCGCTTGCGGCGCCAAGGTGGGTTGGGCCATCGGGAATGGCGAGAGCTACGAGGATTTAGATTACCAGGACAAGGTGGAAGCCGAAGCACTTTACGAACTGCTGGAACGAGAGATCGTGCCGGCGTTTTATGAACGCCGCGCGGACGGATTACCGCGGAAGTGGGTGAACCGCATGAAAACTTCGATCGCCAAGCTGTGTCCGGAATTCAATATGCATCGAATGGTGATGCAGTATACGGACGAATACTACCTGGCGGCCCACCGGCGCTGTCAAAAGCTGCATGCGGACAACGCGGCCAAGGCGAAAGGTCTGGCGGCCTGGAGAAGCAAGGTGGAGCAAGCCTGGCCGCGGCTTTACGTGAAATCAATTCGGCACGGCATTTCGGAGATCGCTCTGGGTCAGGAAGTGCTGGTGTCGGCGCGAGTTTTCCTGGATACGCTGACGCCGGACGATGTTGCTGTGCAGGTGCTGACGGGACGAGTGGATGCAGCCGGTGAAATCAAGAACCCCTCGGTGATTTCGATGGAATCATCCGAACAGGAAGGCGCGAGAAGCTATCTGTTCCAAACAATGCTGCGGACGGATGGCGGCAGCGGGCTGCATGGGTATGCGATCCGAATTTTGCCGCGGCATTGTGACTCTTCCACAATGTTCCTGCCCGGACTGATTACCTGGGCCAGTGAGACTACTTCGCCGGCCGAAGAGCTGGTGTTGCAGTCTTAGACAGTTTGCGCGCGAGAACAAGGGACTGCTTGTATTTTATTCTCAGTGGATAGCCCGTCCAGTATACTCCGGCGCATTATTTGGGAGGCCGGCCCTGAGACTTCGCTTATTTCTGCTGGTGCAGATCCTGCTCTTTTTTTCCGTTGCAACATTCGCACGGACCCCGAAACAAACTGGAAATATGGCGGGCGGTGCAACAGCCGCAAGTCCCGCGCTCATTTATTCCACATATGTCAGCCGGAATCCGGCGGACGCCGCGCATAGCGTGGCTGTGGGCCGAGATGGCTCAATCTACCTGGTGGGGTGCGCGGCTTTCCCGGGTACGGACAAGGGCGACGCGTTTGTGGCGCATCGCATCGCTGGCACTGCTGATGATTTCCGTGGTCGGCTGTTCGAATGGGCCGGTGGGTCCAGCCGGACGGACTCCGGCAGGAACGTATCATTTGACCATCACGGCGAAGGCACAGAACGGCGCCACCGGACAAATCGTGCTGACGATGATCATTAAGTAGGACCCATAGGACCGGCGGCAATTGCCGGCATAAGTGTCCCAAGGCTGGAAAGAATTTTTCGGGCCGAGGGATCTGCCTGGTTCAGTTCTAATGCATCTGAATCGTTTTGGATTTTATCGCGTTCCTCGAGCATTTACACCGCGCCGGGGCTGAAGCGATTCTTGATTGTCTCCGTGAGTTAAGAGCTCGTGCGAAATCAGCACTGGGAGGGCAACGCAGAAGCAGAAAACCTTTTGAAGAAGGAGCCCATTTGCTTCGAAGTGATCGTGATTCTCTTTGTGTCGCGGGAGGAGGCGGGCGGGACTATAATTGTGAGGTATTGATGTTTCTGGTGCGAAGA
>JBGQGW010000270.1:0-4562 GCA_041497605.1 Terriglobia bacterium
CTGCTTCGATTTCGCGGCTTTGCTCTGTGCTTCGGCGCTATTTTGTGGGGCCATAGGTTATTTAATTTGTGGAGCTTTCCTGCTTAGATGCCGGCTCGCACGGAAAGACTCTCCCCCGGCGCGTTCCGTCTGGAATTCATGATACACCCCGCCCAGCGCCACCTCTCTGAAGCCGCCCTCCTAGGAGCCCATGGCTGCAAGCCTTTCAAATTCCTCACCTCCCCAGGGAAGAACCCAGGATCAAGCGGTGAGCATCGTCACATTCAAAAGTGACGGAAATCACAGCCAAGGACACCCCAATTCAAGTATTCAAGAATATCCTGGAGGTATGCTGTGAAACTGAAAGACGCCCAGACCCGAGTCTCCCTGAAAAACATCTTGTATGCGACTGATTTCTCCACCGCATCCGAGGCAGCGCTGCCCTATGCACTCTCCATTGCCCGGCGTTTTGGCTCGACATTGATTGCCGTCCACGTCATCACGCCCAATTTTTATCCTTCTCTTCCGCCCGCCGATTGGCCGGCAATCGTGGAAGCCGAACAAGCCCAGGCGCGAGAAGACGCGAAGCACCTGGAAGAAAAGCTGATCGGTATCCCCCACGAACTGGCCTTCCGCGAGGGCGGGATTTGGGAAGTCCTCTCCGAAATTATCGAGAGCCGGGAGATCGATTTGTTAGTGATCGGCACCCATGGCCGCGAGGGCGTGGAAAAAATAATGCTCGGCTCGGTGGCCGAGGAAGCGTTCCGCAGGGCGGAGTGTCCCGTACTGACGGTCGGCCCGCACGTCGCCACTCCTCCGCATCAACTCGTCGAGCTCCACAACATTCTCTATCCCACGAATTTCTCCAGCGATTCCACCGCCGCTGCCCCTTACGCGATTTCGCTCGCCCAGGAACACCAGGCCCAGTTGGCATTGCTGCACGTGCTCCACCCCTTGCAGCCTTCGGATCTGAAAGCCCCGGAAAATAGTGCGGCAAGCCTGTTGCACCGGCTGCATGCCATGGTTCCCGCCGAAGCAGAACTCTGGTGCCATCCGAAATGCTACGTGGAATATGGCCCGCCGGCGGATCGAATTCTGGAATTCGCGAAGAAGCAGCAGTCGGGTTTGATCGTTCTCGGCGTGCGGCCGGTGCAGAAGCATCTCACCTCCACATCGCACTTTATCGAGACGTTGACCTATCAAATTGTGACTCAGGCGCCCTGCCCTGTTTTCACTGTGCGCGGATGAAACAATCCCCTCGCTGAATGCGTCGAATTGACACTCAGGCGCTGCAAATATATCTCCGCTCGAAAATTTCTCGCATTGGTCATTTTCAGAACCGTCCTACAGGTTTATGCTCGGAAGCCAGTCGTTGCAGGAGGCCGCAGTCCCAGACTCATGCGGCCGGCGTAAAAGGGGAACAACGCCATGAACCAGGCGAGCATTTCCGAGCGGGGAATTCTGCAAGGGCTCGACGCTTTTTTTGTGCCACGCACCGTTGCCATTGTCGGCGCCACCGACCGGCCCAGCAGCGTGGGCCGCACCATTCTGGCGAATCTTCTCGAAGGCGGATATCGCGGAAAAGTTTATGCGGTGAATCCCAACCGCTCCGAAGTTCTTGGTCTTCCCTGCTACAAGCAGATCGGCCTGGTCCCGGAAAAAGTGGATCTCGCCGTCGTTGTCACTCCCGCGCCTACCGTGCCCGCCGCCATCGGCGAATGTGTGGAATCGGGCGTGAAGGCCGCCGTTGTCATCTCCGCGGGATTCCGCGAATTCGGGACCGAGGGCGCGGAGCTCGAAAAGCAGATTCAGGTGCAGCTTCGCAAAGGCCGCATGCGCCTGATCGGCCCCAATTGCCTGGGCGTCATGAACCCGCTCGTGGGCCTGAATGCCACGTTTGCTCAGGCTCCTGCCCGCACCGGCAACGTCGCTTTCCTCAGCCAGAGCGGCGCGCTGCTCACCGCCATTCTCGATTGGAGCGCCAGGGAACAAGTCGGCTTCAGCGCCATCGTTTCCACCGGCTCGATGCTCGACGTGGGATTTGGCGACTTGATCGATTACTTCGGCGATGAGCCCCATACGCAAAGTATCTTGCTCTACATGGAATCGGTGGGCGACGCGCGCTCTTTTCTTTCCTCCGCGCGCGAAGTAGCCCAGAAAAAGCCGATCATCGTCATCAAAGCAGGGCGCACCGAAGCCGCCTCCCACGCCGCCGCCTCGCACACCGGCGCGCTCACGGGCAGCGACGAGGTTTTCGACGCCGCCCTGCGCCGCTGTGGCGTCCTCCGCGTGCAAAGTATTTCCGATCTGTTTCACATGGCGGAAGTGCTCGGCAAGCAGCCGCGCCCCCGCGGATCGCGGCTCACCATCCTCACCAACGCGGGCGGCCCCGGCGTCCTGGCCACGGACTCCCTGATCGCCAATGGCGGCCAGCTCGCCGCGCTCCCCGATGAGTCCATGCGCGCCCTGGATCAATTTCTTCCTCCGCATTGGAGCCACGCGAATCCCGTCGACATTCTCGGCGACGCCGACCCCGAGCGATACGCCCGCGCCCTGGAAATTGCCGCTGCCAATCCGGAAAGCGATGGCCTTCTCGTGGTTCTCGCGCCGCAAGGAATGACCAACCCGGCCAGCGTCGCCGAGCGCCTCACCCCCTACGCCAAATCCACGGGAAAGCCGCTCCTTGCCAGTTGGATGGGCGGCGAAGCGATCGCCGCGGGCGAAGCCATTCTGAATTCCGGCGGGATTCCCACGTTCGCTTATCCCGATACCGCCGCCCGCGCCTTCACTTACATGTGGCGCTATTCCTACAATCTTCGCGGCCTCTACGAAACCCCCGTTCTGGCCGAAGAAGCGGGAAGCGATGGCGCCTCAAGCCGGGAAGCCGCCGCGATTCTCCAGAAGGCGCGAGCCGCCGGACGCACGGTGCTCACCGAAGTGGAATCGAAACAGATCCTAGCGCTCTACGGCATCCCGGTGGTGGAAACGCAGGTCGCTCGCAGCCCGCAGGAAGCCGTGGAGGCCGCCGCGCGCATCGGCTATCCCGTCGTCCTCAAGATCTATTCGGAAATCGTCACGCACAAAACCGATGTGGGTGGCGTGAAGTTGAATCTGGCCAATGAAGCCGCCGTCCGCGATGCCTACCGCGAAATCGAAACCGCCGTTCGAGCAAAAGCCGCTCCGGGAAGTTTTCTCGGCGTCACCGTGCAGCCCATGGTGCGCCTGGATGGCTACGAATTGATTCTGGGCAGCAGCCTCGATCCGCAATTTGGCCCGGTGCTGCTCTTCGGTTCCGGCGGGCAGTTGGTGGAGGTGTATCGCGACCGCGCGCTGGCGCTGCCCCCGTTGAACACCACTCTCGCGCAGCGCATGATGGAGCAGACCAGAATTTTCGCGGCGCTAAAGGGCGTCCGCGGGCGCGCCGCCGTGGACTTGCTGCAACTCGAAAAACTTCTCGTCCGCTTCAGCCGCCTGGTCGTCGAGCAGCGCCTGATCAAGGAAATCGACATCAACCCGCTTCTCGCTTCCCCCGGCCGCCTGCTGGCGCTCGACGCGCGCGTCATCGTCCACGGCCCCGAAATTCCCGATGACCGGCTTCCCAAGGCCGCCATCCAGCCCTATCCCCTGCAATATGTCTCGGCGTGGAAAATGCCCAGCGGCGAGCCGGTCACCATCCGCCCCATTCGTCCGGAAGACGAGCCGCTGATCGTCAAATTTCACGGCACCCTTTCCGAACAGAGCGTCTACCTGCGCTATTTCCACATGATGAATTTAAGCTCGCGCGTGGCCCACGATCGCCTGATCCGCTCCTGTTTTATTGATTACGATCGCGAAATGGCGCTGGTGGCCGATTACCTCGATCCCCTCTCGAGCGAACATCAGATTCTCGCCGTCGCCCGGCTTTCCAAATCTCACGCCGAAAACGAAGCGGAAGTTTCCGTGCTCGTCTCCGACCACTGGCAGCACCACGGCCTTGGAAAACACTTGCTGGAACGCCTGATCCAGGTGGCGCGTGACGAAAAACTCGAACGGGTCGTAGCCAATATCCTTCCGGAAAATAGCGACATGCAAGCCCTCGCCACCCGATTCGGCTTCGCCGTCCGCGAATCCGGCGAGCCCGACCTGGTCGTCGCCGTCCTCGATCTCTAGCCCGCTCTTCAAATCCCGCAATTATTTTCTATCAGGCAGGGACGGCGCTTGTTTACATTGAGGTGGCCGGACTGGGATTCTTGCACTCCGGATGGTTCGGGGGTGGGGCCCTTGGAGGGCCCCGCCCGTCCTGTTCGCTGGTTTCTTTTCTCTAGGCGATGACTTTGGCTTAGCGCCCGCCGACTTCGAAATCAGCCCGGCATCCGTTGTCCACCCAGATGCTGTTACGGTCATATCCCCAAGTCTGGCCGTAGATGCAATCCGCGTCACTGCGCTGGCGAATCAGTCTCACTCGTCCGCGGGTATTCACGTTGCAAACTTTCCGGTGCATGTCATTCGAGGAGCAATTGATGGTCGTCATTCCGCCACCGCCCGGATTCCAGCCACCTTTTCCCCCGATTTGAAAATCGGCTCGGCAGCCCCGGTCCACCCAG
>JBGQGW010000271.1:0-4529 GCA_041497605.1 Terriglobia bacterium
GAGGCGCTGCCCGGTTAGGGTCGCCGGATGATTTTCAAATCGCGGGACGATTCGCTTGCGAGGTAGCGGGTCACTTTCCGATTTGCGCGTTAACCAGGCATGTGGATTACTTCCGAGTTCTCCGTCTCTCGACCACAATATGAGGAGTTGCGGTTTCGCCCCAACTAGCTTGCTGGAGGGCTCTCTGAGTGAGAAGGCGATTTTGAATCAGGCGAGAATTTGGCCGCACTTTTCCTAACCACACCCAGCATCCACAGGTCCAAGAAGCCCGTTTTACGGCAACTGAGAAGCGAGCCCCGCAATCATTGGAAACAGTCGCGTGCAGTCACTGTTCTCGGAGCATCGTTGTACGTTCCGCAGTCAGCGAGGCGCGCCACTGGCCGGCATTGATCCGGTCAGCGTACTGCACCGAATTGCACCCAGGCTTCCGGATACCTGAGACACTGCATTTCTGTTTCGCACAGGTCCTTCACTGTGAAAGCCTGACATCCCTGACATCCTGCATAGCCTTACCGGAGATGTATTACAACGTGCTGAATGCGCTGAAACACTTAGAATAAAACCGATTCACTCCTCGCGCAGCAGTATCAAAGGATCAAGCGAGAGCGCGCGTTGCGCTGGAATCCAGGTAGCCACTAGCCCGAGCAAGAACATAGCTAGAACAACGCCAGCCAATACGAGTGGATCGCGCGGAGTCGCCTGGTACACGATGGAAGCCAGAACACGCGAAGCGAGAATCCCCAAGAGCAATCCCGCGACTGAACCAATAGCGAGCAACTTGAATGCGCGTCCCAACGCCGCCTGTAACACTTCCTTGCGCTGCGCGCCGAGGGCCATGCGAATTCCCAACTCCCGCCGCCGTTTGCTGACCGAGTACGCGGCCATTCCAAAGATGCCGGTGATCGACAGCATTGCGCCCATCACGCCCAGAACCCCCAGCGATACCGTCGCCACGCGCGAAGGAAACAGCACTGCATACATTTCTTTGCTCCACGATTGGATGTAGGCAGGCAACCCTTCATCCAGGTCCCGCACTTTACTCCGAATCGCCGCGGCAAGTTGCTGCGGATCGCCCTTCGAGCGCACCACCAGCCATGTCTGGGTTGATGGCGATTGCAGGATGGGGAGAAACATCGCCGGCTGCTGGTCCTCTGTAAGGTTGAAATATTTTCCGTCTTCAACAACGCCTACCACTTGTACGCGCGTTCCATCCAGCGTCTTGTAATATTGCCCCATTGCGTTGGTCAGGGAGCCAAAGATTCTGCGCGCAAACTCCTGGTTGATCACGGCCACGCGCGGCGCATCGGCATCGTCATGCCAGGTGAAGGACCTTCCCAACAACAAGGCTGTGCCCGCCGCATCGAAGTACTCGCCCGATATGTTGAACAAAAAGGGGTGAGCAGCGGCATTCGCCGGCCTTAGATCTGTCGTATTGTCGGTGAAGACAGGCGGCCTGTGCCCGTCAAGAACTAATGGCGGCAGATCAGTCAGTCCCACGGACGTTACGCCAGGAATTGCCGCCAGGGCATCGATCATGCGTCTTCGCATTGGGGGCACGCTGTCGCCGCGGTAACCTGCCATATTCAGATCTGTACTCACCAAAGTGGCCTTCTGCGGCTCAATACCGAAATTACTGTGCAGCGAGCGCTCCAGTCCTCGGACTGCAACCATCGAAGAAGTGACCAGCACCGCACAGATCGCAATTTGCACGACAAGTAACAGGTCCCGGACCGTAATCCGCCTCCCACCCGTGCCCGTCGATCCGGACTTGATGATTTCATATGGATTGGTCCTGAGCACCTGCCGCACCGGAACAATACCGAAGAGGATGCCGCTCACCAACGCCAAAACCAAAGCTACTCCATAGACGTTTGCATCTGGAGTTACAGGCACACTCATGGGAAATCGGGAAAATGGCTGCCACACGCTCAACTGGCGCAGCAGCACGATGCTGCCCCATAGACCGGCGGCGCCCCCGACCAGTGAAATCAGTATGGCCTCGGTGAACAGTTGTCGCAGAATGCGCAGGCGGCTCGCTCCCAGAGCGAGCCGCAGAGCAACTTCCCGGGAACGGTCAGCGGCGCGCGCGGCAAACAGGCTGCCCAGATTGGCGCAGGCGGCCAACAGGATCAACCCCGCCAGCAGCATCAGCCCGGTTAGGAATCCCTGGATCGGGCGTCCAAGAAAATTTCCCCCAAGACCCGGCCGCACGAGCACAAAGCTCATTTTGCTGTCCTCTTTGGGATAGGTCTTTTCCAGATACGAGCCAACGGAATTCAGATCGGTGGTAGCCTGCGCCGGAGTGACTCCCAGCTTCAGATGTCCAATCATCTCCAAAACCCGGCGCTTGCCCCGCGCGTTCAGGTAACCCTCCCCGCCCACCTGCTCCTCGTTCACGATCGGCACAAAGAAATCGGCAGAGAAAAGCAATAAAGTCCCGCGGAACCCAGGCGGCGCTACACCGAGGACGGTAAAAGGATGCTTGTTCACCAGGACCGTACGGCCCACCACGCCACGATCTTCCTGAAAATGGGAGTGCCAATATGCGTAATTGAGCACGATATAGGGAGCGCTGTTCGGGCCATGCTCATCGGAGGCGTGGAAAACGCGGCCAAGATACGGCCGAATGCCCAATGCGTCGAAGTAGTTCCCGCTGGTTTCGTAGCCCCACACGCGGGATAGATTTTGGCCTGTGTCCAGCCCCGCTTGAGCCATGGTATAGATTGCCAACTCCTCAAAGCTGCGGTTGCGGTCGCGTAGGTCGAGATAGTTAGGATACGACTCGAACCCGATACCACCCCGGTCGATTGCATAGAGGCTCTGCTCCTGAGGCAAATTCAGCGGGCGCAGTATCAGCGCATTCAATATGCCAAAAACCACGGCGTTTGCGCCGATACCCAATACCAGCGTCGCAACGGCGGTGATGGTGAATCCGGGAGACTTGCGCAACAGGCGAAGGCTGAAACGCACATCCTGTACGAGAATGTCGATAAAATTCCAGCCGAGGGCTTCGTGGCATTCCTCCTTGAACCGAACATGGCCTCCGAACTCGATGCGCGCGCGGCGCAATGCCTCGGCACGATTCAGGCCGGAACGTTCCAGATCATCAGCGCGGTGCTGGATGTGCGAGCGAAGCTCCTCCTCCATGTCATTCTCGATCTGAGAACGATGAAGAAACTTGGCGGCAAGGGAACGAAAGTAGGCCAGGAGTTTCATACTTTCTCCGGTTGCGCAGCGAGCGCTGCGCCGATAGCAGTCACGAGACGATTCCAGTTGCCGGTCTCTACCAGCAGACGCTTGCGGCCCGCGGCGGTGAGTTCGTAAAATTTGGCGCGGCGATTGTTCTCCGACGTGCCCCAGCTCGCCTTGAGCAGTCCCTGACGGACGAGGCGAAACAGACCGGGATAAAGCGCGCCCTGTTCGATCAGCAGTGCATTGCCGGAGATCTGTCCGATACGTAGAAGAATGCCGTAGCCATGAAGTGGGCCGAGCGAGACCGCCCTGAGGAGGAGAAGATCAAGAGTGCCAGGAAGAATCTGAGCTTGGTCCGTCATGCGCCCTCCTAAGCTGATTAGGAGATTAGAACAGTTTCTCCTAAGCTGTCAAGGAGAAAACAAGCCAGCCATCATAAATTTGCATTGTTCGTCTCGAAGGCCCTCGGCTGCGAGCGCACCGGCACCGAAAGCGACCCACTGCAAATGCTTGCCCGCCCTGTCTACGGCCAACCTACCCGAAGCGTGACAATCCAACACGAATCCTTACCCTAGGTGGAAATCGCCTTCTCGCTTGAGACTGGGAGCTAGCCACTTAGCCGAGTAGCCGGCATGTCGTACAAGTGGCTTTCCGCTGCCAAATGACGGCAACAAGGCAGTTCGCTCGCTGAAGAGTTTCTGCCGATGTGCCGGCGATCAGTCAATTCCCGGTTAGCCGGCCCCTCGGAAATTATCCTCGGACTCGACTTCACAGCGGTCCCATGGACGTGTAGTCGGGTTACCGGACTCTGGCTTCTGGGTGCGGGGGACGATTCCACTTGTCCGGTTTGTGCGTTAACCAGGAGTTGAGTCCATCTGGATGGTGACGGGGGCAGTCAACCGTCTTCGAAGTCATGAACAGGTCTCGAGGGCAACCCGGTCAGCGCCGTTTCTTGCTTTCGATCTGCGTGACCCGCGCCTTAACCAGTTTCTTAACAAGTGCAGCCGGCAGTGGCTTATCCGTGGGGAATTGGATGGTTCCTTTGGATGTGGAGAAGCCCTTCAGTTCGTTCTTAAACGCTGCGATAACCGAGGCAGTGGGGAACAAACTGCAGTGGTTCGAAAACGCGGCGAACCACACCAGCACTCCTTTGTACTTGAACGCAGGAATCCGATAGCTGATGGTCTCGGTAGCCTCCGGTGGCACAGCGGACCGAATCGCCGCGCGAATCTTGTTCAAGGTGCTGCGAGCGGGTTCCGGGACACCAGCAAGGTATTCATCAACGTTTTTCGGAGCGCCGTTGCCTTTCGCCGCAGAACTGCGATTGCCAGATTTCA
>JBGQGW010000272.1:0-4517 GCA_041497605.1 Terriglobia bacterium
GCCACTGCGCCCGTTTTGACGGAAGTGAAATGGGTGGACGAAGAAGAACGATAAAATCTCGGGCTTAGACAAACGGCAGAAACCTCTTGCAAATTCCTCAGTAGAAATTATTCAATCCTCGCATCTGATGGCAGACGCAATCCAACGGAACTGAAAATTGAAGGAAAGTAAAGAATCGCGGCGAGTGGGATTGGCGCGGGCGCTTTCGAAGTTGGGATTTTGTTCGCGGTCTCGCGCGGGCGAATTGATTCGCGCAGGACGCGTGCGTTTGAATCGCCAGGTGCAGCGCGATCCGGAAGCTCCGGTGCGTGTCGAGCGCGATCGCGTGGAGGTGGATGGAGTCGCCGTGGGCGCGGCGGAGAAAGTTTATTTGATGTTGAACAAGCCGCGCGGCGTAGTGACTACGGCAGCGGACGAAAAGGATCGCGACACCGTTTACAAATTTCTTGACGGCAAACTGCCGTGGGTGGCGCCGGTGGGACGCCTCGATAAAGCGAGCGAGGGATTGCTGCTGTTGACGAATGATTCGGAGTGGTCTGCGCGGATCACGGCTCCGGAGACTCACCTCGAAAAACTTTATCACGTGCAGGTTCGCGGCGCGGTGGATTCGGTTTTATTGGAATCGATGGTGAGAGGCATTCGTGCGAGTGATGGCGAATTGTTGCGCGCCAAAAGCGTGCGCGTTTTGCGCGAAGGCGAGCGCAACATGTGGCTGCTGGTTGTGCTGGACGAAGGCAAGAACCGGCAGATCCGCCGGATGCTGGAGCAGAAGGGAATTGAAGTATTGCGGCTGATACGAGTGGCGATCGGGCCGCTGGAGTTAGGCGAATTGAAAAAAGGCGGAACGCGCGCTCTGACTGCGAACGAAAAACTTGCGCTCGACGTTGCCATGCGCCCGCATTGAGAGAGCGAGTGTCCTCCTCGAGTCAACCTCCTATCGCTTGCTGCTGATTTTTCCGGTGTGTTAAAGTCGCCGCCATCATGAGAAAAATAAATCGGCTCACTGCGGTGCTTGTTTTTTACTGCTCGCTGCTTTGGCGGTGCATGGCGCGACGAAATACGGCATCATGCCAGAAGATTTTTTCGCATTTCAATTCATCAGCGATCCGCATATTTCGCGAGACGGAAATAACGTCTCGTATGTGCTGACGGCGATCGATCAGAAAAAGAACCATCGTGTGTGGATCGAGCAGGCGAGTAGTAACTCCCATTGGCGAAGGAGCAGTCTAACTTTAGGTTTTTATAGCATAATTCAATTATCAGAGATTGGGATAATGGTCCGGACAATTAGCTTTTTGCTTCGTTTTGTAGCAAGGTTGCGGAAGTTTTGTTCGCTCACACGGACTACCATGATCCAGCTAGGTAGATAACTCCCAAGGCGATTCCGAACAAGACCGCCGCCCCCCAAAGGGCAAACACAAAAAAAGGCCCGGGAATGAAAGCTCTGACCTGATCTTTATTGAGAAAGTGCATACGGCTGAATCGTTCATGGATGCTTCTCGTTGACTGGAAGGGTCTGGGAAGACAGGCCCGCCAAGTCAATCGAACCGATCTCAGAAACATTGTTAACTGGTTTGTGATGCGCGTCATAGGCAGCACGTTGGACTTTTCCGGCTCCAAGAAAGACCCTTTCTTCCTGAGGTTACTCAGTCGCCAAAGGTACACATGCACGAATACCATGACTCTTGAAAGTTGAGTGAAAAAATTGTTATTACTCGGTTTTCGAAGCTGGATTTTACCCTGGTGTTCTGACGGGAGATGTTTTTGCAAGCCGAGCTAAGAGGGAACTCGTACCCATCCCAAAACCTCGCGGCGGATGGGGAAATGGGCCAGTCCTTCGATCGGGACAGCAAAGGCCCCGAGAGTTATGAAGCCTTTGTAGTGGTCAATCTGCATTGCGCCTGCGTCGCGCTCAGTTTGCCGCAGGACAGTGCGGAAACCTCGAAAACTCGCTCAAAGCGAAAGTCGGGCTTCTGATAAACTTTTTTGCTGCTCTTCTTGGAAAATTCCTGATTCGATGGATGATCCATAATCAGTTCAGCTCGCCTTTGTGGCTTCCATTGCCCACACCGATTGAAACTCCTTTGCCACCCCACGAATCACTGCAGCGCGGACTGGGTAAGCTTTACGGCGCAACCTATGCCGGACACACCATTGCACGGGACGGCGGCCGTCGAATTCGTGCGAAACGTAAAATATATATTCGCCTGCTGCGCGCCGGTCCCCACATTATCGACGATGATTCCGCTCGTGCCGCCTCTGGCCGAAACTCCGTGTGTGACGGCAGCCGGCGGCCAGGAGCCTCCCAGGTCGAGAGACATAACGCAACCTTGCGCACCGCTCAGGCATCCAGCCGTAGTCTGGTTGGCGTCGTTTTGCACGCTGAAGAAAACCCGGTCGGTCGTGCCGTTGAAGAGCCCGGTTACCGGAGAGCACTCCACTCCGTTGGCAGTCGCGAGCGTCAGAGAGCCGTCCGAAGCGGTATTCATCAGCCCGCTCGCTGCGAAACCGATTCGATGAAGCGCTGGAGTGTTGTTGGCCGCGGAATCCTTGCCGCAGACGATCATATGCCCCGTCGTAAAATTGCCGCCAAGATAGGCGTTGTCAAAGGCACCCGAATGGATATCGGACCCGGTGGTAATTCCTCCAATGATCGCCGTTCGCGCGTTACCCAATGCGGTGTCCGTTTGGACGACGCTGCCATGGTTAGCAGTGTCCGTCCCGTCGAAAAAAAAGACTCTGCCGGCAGTGGTGTCAACGATCGGACCATCGACGATGGCACCCCCTAAAGCTATGTTGGGTGTTCCGAGGCACGGCGGGCTGCCCGATGCGCACGCACCTGCAAGACTCCCTACTTCTCTGACGTAGCTGAGTCGCCCCTGATCGTCGCCCATGAAAATATTCTGCGAAACAGAATCGAAGACCGGGCTTGTCAGATTGTGAGTACCGTTCACTGTGATCGGCCAGCCGCCTGTAATCACCTCCGTTGGAGTTCCGGTAAACACGCCGGTGAATTTGTGAAGGGCGCTATTGTTGTCTCCCACGTAGATCGTGTCCGCATTGTAATCGCAGAAAGGAGAAGAGCCCGTGTCCGCCGCTCCATTGTTGAAGGCCATGCTCGCCAGGCAAGAATTGGCGGCCGGGCACGCGGTCCAGTTTTGCCCCGCAGTAAGAGTTGTGGTTGGAGTCGCGGGCAAGTTGATCGCAGTTCCTTCCCCCGACTTCCATTTCAAGATGCGAAGAGTCGCACCACCGGCAGCGGTTTCCACTAACGCGATTTTCGAACCATCTAAGGAGAGCACCACGGAAGTCACTATAGAGCCCGTGCCGGTGTTGTAAGACCACATCACCGCCGGGCCATTCCGGTTGCAGGCGCCGCCGACGCTGCCTTGAGTGGAATAAAGTTGATTGAACGCGATGATGGTCGCTCGCGCGGCGGCGCCGGTCTGGCTGGTGTTGAAGACAACAAAATCATTCGCACAGTTTGGAGTTGCGTTGACGTCAAACGAAAATTTTGCAGGAAACACGCCCACACCAGCCCCGCCGCCGGAGAGCAAAGACATTCCCCAGTCCATGTGGAGTTCTCCCAGTGCCCCTTGCCGAGGCCGGTGCCATACGAAATCTGATTCCTGCCCAGCAGTACGTCCCCTTCGGAAGCCCCCTTCATCCCGGCGGAGCCATTGATGCCAAAAGCGGGGTTCTTGCTGAAGCTTCCACGACTGCCAGATGGAAGTAGGTGGCGAGAAGATTAGGTGCCGATTGCTCCAGTCGGACGGCACCGACATCCTGCCCAAGCCCCCGGCATGGATCGAGCCCGAAAGCAGCGCAACGACAACGGTCAGAGTTGCAAATAGGCCCAGGGTCCTAATGGCATTCGAATCTTTTGGTTGCATCTCAAGTCCCCCGTTCGGCTGGAGAAATCAGTTACGGCACTGTAGCAATTTGGAACGCGGGGTGTTTCAATCCGGGGCTGGCGTTGGACTCAATCTGATATTGCTTCCGATGGTATATGCATAAATTTAACTATCCGCTCTCCGGGACATCATTCTTCACCTTCCGTGACGAGCATTCCGTTGTTGAGAGAAAAAAGGGTCTTTGCTCGGTTTCCGAAGCAGGATTTAACCCGCGTGACCTGACGGGGATATTTTTGCAGGCCGAGCTGAGAGAGAATTCGCGAAATCGGCCAGTTATGACAACGAGAAGTACAAGCCCGGGTAGATCGTGACCTACTTCAGGAGATGGAGATCACGAACAGAAGGACCACCCCCCAATTCGGCCAGGAAGCCGCAGCCGACGCTGGACGATTGGGGCATCATTACTTATGCAAGCGCGTGAATGTCATTGTCACCGAGATCGAATCAACTGGCACCAAGAGACCTCAATAAATCCCAACCGTCTGTAATTTCAAACAGGGTTAATGGGCGGATTTGGCTTTTTTGCGGCGCGAGGTTTCGATGGGGGCGGCGGGCTCGTCATGCGATAGGGATCGAGGATTTCCCGCAGCAGTTTTTCGTCGA
>JBGQGW010000273.1:0-4510 GCA_041497605.1 Terriglobia bacterium
CCTTCCACCGGCATGTGAGCCGCGTGATTGAAGATGGCATCGCGTCCGGGGAATTCCGCAAGGTGGACCCGCACCAGGCCGTGCTGAGCATCAACGGGCTGACGGTTTCTTATTTCGCCGCGGCGCCGATCTTCAGCAAAGTGCTGGGGCACAACCTTCTGGCGCCGCAGGCGCTGGCGAGACGAAGACGGGCATTGCTCGATTTTCTGGACCACGGGCTGTTTCGCCAGGAGGCGAAGGCCGAATGACCGCACGAAAGTTTTTCATTCTTCTGGGCGTGCTTTTCGTGATTACGGCGCTGCTCTACTACTTCACCGTGCCGCGCGGCAACTCGATCCCGCTGATCGGAGTGGTGGACGGCAACGAAGTGATCGTGAGTCCGCAGATCGCCGGCCGGATGATTCGCCTGACCGTGGACGAAGGCGACCGGGTGAAGAAAGGCCAACTCATCGCCGAACTCGATCCGTCGGAACTGGAAGCGATTTTAGCGCAGGACGTGGCCAGCATCGCCAGCCTGGAAGCCAAGGTGAACCAATCACGGGAAACCCTGAAAATGACGGACGCGCAGACCGACGCGGCGCTGAAGCAGGTGGCCGCCATGGAAACCTCCATGCGCTCGCAACTCGACCAGGCCAGGGCCAACCTCGAACTCGCCGAGATCAATTACAAACGCACCTCAGGCTTGTTCGAGGCCGGCGTGGTGTCGGCGCAAAGCCGCGATCAGGATGCGGCGGCATTGAAAGCCTCCCAGGCCAACGTGAAATCGCTGGAGGATCAAGTACGCGCGCAGGAAGCGGCGCTGGCCGTGGCTCGAGCCAATCGCCAGCAGGTGCAAGTGCAGCAGGCCGATCTGCTCTCGACGCAGGCGCAACTGAATCAGGCCAAGGCGGCGCGAGACCAGGCGCAAACGCAACTCGGCTACACGAAAATTTACGCGCCGCTCGATGGAATCGTTTCGGTGCGGGTGGCGAAACAAGGGGAAATGGTGGCGCAGGGCGGGCCCATCGTGGTGCTGGTGGACACCAATGATTTGTGGGTGCGAGCGGATGTGGAAGAAACCTACATTGATTCGATTCACTTCGGCGACAAGCTGAAAGTGCAATTGCCCTCCGGCGATGTGCTCGAGGGGAATGTGATTTTCAAGGGCGTGGAAGGGGGCTTTGCGACGCAGCGTGATGTGAGCCGCACCAAGCGGGACATCAAGACGTTTGCGGTGAAGATAGCGCTGCCCAATCCGAAACAGAATCTATTTCTGGGCATGACGGCGACAGTGCTGTTGCCCCCGCCGGCGGCGGAAAAGCGGCGCTGGTTCGGGAATTAGTGCGGGGTTTCGCGGATTCTCGAGGATGCGACTTGGCCGAGGGTGCGAATATTACTCGTGATTCCTCGCCCGCCATTGGCGGACTAGGAATGACGGCGAGGGCGCGTGGTGGCGATGGAGATTGAGGAGCAGAGGCAGTTGGAGCGGACCTGATGAATGCGATTGAAGTGGACAACATTACCAAGCGATTCGGCGATTTGACCGCCGTGGACAGCATCAGCTTCGTGGTGCCGGAGGGCGAAATATTCGGCCTGCTGGGGCCGAATGGCGCGGGCAAAACCACGCTGATTCGCATCCTCACCACGCTGACTCCGCCGACATCCGGCACGGCGCGCGTGGGCGGCCACGACGTTGTGAAGGACGCCGACGGCGTGCGGAATGTGATCGGAGTGATTCCGCAGGCGCTCACGTCCGATCCGGATCTCACCGCCGATGAAAATATGATGATTCACGCCAAGCTGTACGCGGTGCCGGCGGGCGAGCGCAAGGAATTAATCCGGCATCTTCTCGCATCCGTCGGTCTCGAGAACTTTTCAAGCAAGCTGGTGCGCACCTTCTCCGGCGGAATGAGGCGGCGCCTGGAAATCGCGCGCGGCCTGGTCCATTCGCCGAAGATTCTTTTTCTCGATGAGCCGACTACCGGCCTCGATCCGGTATCGCGCGCAAACGTCTGGGAACATATCCGGGAGTTGCGGGAGGCTTCGGGCCTGACGATTCTGCTGACGACGCACTACATGGATGAAGCCGATAAACTCTGCGAGCGCATCGCCATCGTCGACCACGGCAAGCTCGCCGCGATGGATACGCCGGCGCGGCTGAAGGATACGGTATCCGGCACGGACACGGTGGAAGCGGAATTCGCGGACCAGCCCGCGGATTGGCTGGAAGCACTGCGCGGCCTGGCGCATGAGGAAGGCGTCACCGAGCAGGACGGCGTCTACCGCATCTCCTCGGACAATGGGCCGGCGACGGTTGCCGCGTTGATGGATTTGGCGCGAGCCATGCACGTCACCGTGAAGAAAGTGACGGTGCAAGGCACCACGCTCGACGACGTATTCCTGCACTACACCGGGCGGCAATTGCGCGACACGGCACAAGCAGGAGGCCACTATGACGTCAGCCACCTCTATCGATAAGAGCGCCGCAGGCGCGCGCGCGTGCCGTGCCGCGGCGAAGCGCGGGGGGGCGCGGGCATGAAGTTCTACCGCGTATGGGCTCTGCTCGAGCGCGACATGCGGAAATTTTTCCGCAGCCCGACGCTGATGGTCACCTCCATGGTGTTTCCGCTGATGCAACTGATTGTGCTGGGCTATGCGTTCGGCGGAAAAATCAAAGGCGTGGATGTGGCGCTGGTGGATCAGGACCATTCGGATATTTCACGAACGCTGCGGGAGCAATTCACCGGGATCGAAACCGGGCCGAAGACATTCCGCATCGTCGAATACCATTCCCTGCCTGATGCCATCACCGATCTGCGCACCGGCCTCGTCCGCGGGGTGGTGCAGATTCCGTATGATTTTTCGCGGCGCGTCTACCAGCACGACCGGCCGCGGCTGGCGCTGGCTGTCGACAACACCGACCAATTCATGTCCACGTCGATTGAGGCCCTGGTGCAGCAGCAGGTGGACCAGCTCAATACCCCGGTGGTGACGACCCGGTTACCGGGTGAAGTGGCGCTGAATATCGTCGAAGTGTATCCCTACATCGAGTACGTGAAGTATTTGCTGGCCGGCTCGATTGCCATGGCAATCTTCGTTGTGGCCATGATCGGAGGCGGCATCACATTCATCGACGACAAAGCTCGCGGGCTGCATGAAGGTTATCTGGTGACGCCGATTCAATCCGCGGAGCTGGTGATGGGATTGAATCTGGCCGGGGCGCTGAAGGGGTTGATGGCCGGAATGGTGCTGACGATCATCGGCGGCCTGATTGCGGGCATCCCGCGCATTTGGGACCCGGTGCGGCTGCTTTATCTGGCGCTGGTGGTGTCGGTGGCGTCACTGACCATGATCAGTTTCATGTTCTTGCTGATGGTGCGCGTGGACGATCCGTTGGTGCCCCGCGCGATCTTCGGCGTGCTGAATACACTGCTGTTCTTTCCTTCCGGCGCCATTTATCCCGCGGAAGGATTTCCGTGGTGGCTGCGGTGGATTTCGGTGGTCGATCCATTCACCTACACGGTGCACGCGCTACGGAATTTGCTGCTGAAGAACACGGGCATTGATGGGATTTACCGGGACGTGTTAGTTTTGTCGGGGTTTTCCGTGGTGTTCATCACGGCGTCTGTGGCGCTGTTTAAGCGCCAGATTTGAAGGACAAATTCTAAGGGAGGGTGCTCTTGGGAATCCTGGATTCATCGGCTGAAGAGCCGCACTCGAAACTGTTCCGGTACACTCTGACGACCGCAGTTTTCACAGTTCTCATTGGCTTGGGCGTGTGGTACGTGACGCGCTTCCACCACGAAAAGCACACGGTGAACACGTTTCTGGAGACACTGGCCGCCGGGAAAACCGAGCAAGCCTATCGAATTTGGAAACCATCCCCCACTTACGGTTACCAGGATTTTCTGGATGATTGGGGGCCGAACGGATTCTACGGCCCGGTGAAAAGTTTCCAGATTCGGGATGCGGAAGGGGCGAAGGGTGAAACGAGTGTGGTTGTGATTGCGGAAATCAGCCCAGACCAGCCGTTCCCGGAAGACAACGATTCCGCGAAACGGAGCAAGAGCAAGGAAATTCGCATCTGGGTCGAGCGCAAGGATCAGTCGCTGAGCTTCCCGCCGTAAGCCGCTTCTTCCCGAACTTTCCACGATGATACGTTTAGTGAGGATGGGCCGGTTCGCGGCCCACTTGGGCAATCCAGGCCTGCTGAAGTCCAACCATGCGGGAAATCGCGCGAGGAACTTCGCGAGCCTCGGGTGAATTGCGCGGCGCGATATTCTCCAGGCCGAAGTGCGGCAGCTCGCTGACCGAACTCACGCCGGACATTTGGTTCCACATAAAATAACGGCCACTCGAGAAATAGGCGTCCGCGCCGAAAGATTGCATTCCGAAAAAGAAGGTGGTTCGCCCGGCAATCTCCGGATTCCACACCGGCGAGCCCTGTTCATGCTCCCGGCCCGTTTCAATCCCCAGCAAATCGAGCACGGACGGCGCTACGTCAATGTGTGACGTGAGCCAGGAAATATGC
>JBGQGW010000274.1:0-4470 GCA_041497605.1 Terriglobia bacterium
AGCGTCCGGAAATTCCGCTCATCCGCTGCCAGAATGAAGACCCAAGATTCGAGGAGCAGAACTGCGGTGAGAATCAGATAGTACGGGATACCGGGAAAACCTTGGAGAGGTCCTGCTACACCAACGTAAAGTATACCCACCAGGCTAATGGAAAAATACGCGACACCGGCAAAACCCAGCGCACGCCACAAGGGCCGCAGCAGCCCATCTCGTCCTAAGATGAAGCCTGCAAGCCCGCGGGGTTGCTCCGGTTCTGTGAAGGAACTCATCTCAGGCTGATCCGCTTCGCTCGATCTTCAACTGCCGGCAAGCCTGGCAACAAGTATGCCCCTGATCTTCTGAGTCTGGAATTGGGCGGGCGAAAGAGTTCAGCTTGCGGCCGCGCGGGACTTCAGCACATTTTTCTTGTCATCCTCAATTTTTTGAGTGGCGAGATTGGGCTCAAAACACCGGCGGCAGCGCGCTTCATACATTCCACCGGCACCGACGACGATCAATTCCTCGGAGGCCACCAATCGCTGCGTGTGCACTGCTGGATTGCCGCAACGGACGCAAATGGCGAGGAGTTTGGTGATCTCTTCTGCGACGGCGAGCAGCCGAGGCATGGGCTCAAATGGGCGCCCCATGAAATCGGTGTCGAGTCCAGTAACGATTACGCGCTTGCCCATGTCGGCGAGTTTGGTGCACACTTCCACCAACCCCTCGCCCAGAAACTGTCCTTCGTCGATGCCAATCACTTCCGTCCTCGGCTCCACTTTCACAAGAATCTCCACCGCTTCCTTCACGAGATCTGATCCAATTTCGAGCCCTGAGTGGGAGACGATTCCGTTCGCCGCATAGCGCTGGTCGATCACCGGCTTGAAAATCTGCACACGCTGCCGCGCGAACTCCGCGCGCCGCAGCCGGCGAATCAATTCCTCACTCTTTCCCGAAAACATCGGGCCAACGACGACCTCGATCCAACCCATATTGCCCTTGACGATATCCACGTTTCCTCCTGCCGGCGCTAGGCTAGCACATCGCTCTGTGGAAAAGGGAGCGCGCACAGAGCAAGAAAAAGATTTCGTACGAGGCCGCTTGTTGCTGGCGCGGTCCGCAGCGAGCGCCCATATCAGCCCTTTCAGATTTTCTCACATCCGGTCATTCACCATAAAGATCGCGATTGAAAAACGGCGCAAACGCATTGATCACCGCTACGCGAAATGCCTCCTGCCGGGTGATCAAGTTCCCCGTCAGCACTCCCCAGGCTCCCTGCGCATCGCGAATCCCATGGCCTCCGGCGAACGCGTCAATCGCCTCCGCTAATTCCACACCTTCATCCAGTACGCGAGCGGCGAGCACCCTGGGCATCTCGATCGCCCCCGATTGTCCGAACACTCCACGCCCGGAGCGATCCGCCACGTAAGCCCAATTCTTGAGGAACACTCGACGGTCTGCGCCATCTGCCAAAATGTCGAGCCCTCCTTCCAGACCCACAAAAAATTTCCATGGCTCGCTTCGATCGCGCGCTTTGGCAATCAGGGCTTCCGCGCGACCACGCGCCCCGGCCATGATCTCGGCGCCCGAGAGCGGAGTGTGACCCACACCGCTCGGCACTTCCTCGCCCACAACTTCAAATTCTGCACTGGAAGCAAGCTTTTCCCCGAAGAGAGCCAAAGCCTCTCGCACCGCATTCAACTTCGGCCCGCGTTTGCTTCCCACCGCCACAAGAATTTTGCTCATGCAGGTACGCTCATTCGATACCACTGCCGGTCACAAATGCATGGTTTGGCACACTCACTCTTTCCAGAGTTGCACTTGTTTCTCCCTGCCGTAACGATGTTTCAAGAACTCCTTCAGGTCCTCAATCGAGGTGAACACGTGATCCGCGCAAGCCAGCATCCACCCGCTGATTTCTTCAACCGCTGACGGGCTCACCAGATACACCGGAATCCCCTTTCGGAACGCCACTGTTAGCTCTGCCGGAGTGCCGCCGCTGTGACCCGCTTCGTGGTCCCAATAGCAGATGATGTAATCCGCCTTGTTTTCGATCAGTTCAAGATCGAAGTGAATGATCTTGCGAACCACACGGCGGAACCGGTCGAAATCTGTCGTTTTCCACTCGCGGAAATGCGCCGCCTCTTCCTCGGTCAGGCTCTTCTTTTCGTCTTCGGCCGGGTCGTATACCCGATGCCCCAACTGATCGCGCAGGAATGGGGTCAGTTTGCGGCGCCATAGCTTGCCGCCGCCGGAAGCGAATTCAATCGGACCGCACAAATAGGCAAGCATGAGGGCTCAGACGCGCAAACTCTAGCACGGCGCACAGCACCGGGCAAAGTACACTCATTCCCACACTCCTAGCAGCACTAGCGGTTTGCGGAAAAATCCACTTCGGGGTCATTCCGAGCGGAGCGAGGAATCGGGAGCAAATCCCAAATGCTTGAGCAGAAGATAGTTTCTTCGTCGCTCATCCAGGGTGGCCATTCCATCGGAGAGCGGCTATCGAATTTTTCCGCAACCTGCGAGCTCATGAGCCAGGACGCCGGTAGAAGGATTCAGGAAGATTGAATGGAAACTTGAGGATTTGGAGCGGCCGAGGGGACTCGAACCCCCGCCTACAGCTTGGCAAGCTGTCGTACTACCCCTATACTACGGCCGCTTCGCACAGTGAAATTGCTGTGACACATGCTTTTATAGCATGTCCCCCGAAGCCTCGGCAAGGGCTCGCCACCGGGTAGATTTTACTTTCGTCCGGGGACACAACTCCAGCCGCTTCGCAGCACTGTGCGAGTGGCGAAACTCCTAGTCGACTTCGAGTATCCGGGTAGCCCGAACGACGGGGGACTTCTTTTGCCGTTCGGCAAACCGAGCCGCTCGCTCCCGGTCGATATACACCCGCGCGAACTTTTCGCCATCTCTATAGAAAACGGTAACCTGCCAATGGCGGTGTTTGCGGCGGCGGTCATCCTGCAAGCGGGTACCCTTTTTTGTTCTAGCCTTTTTGTTTTTTTTCATGAGTAATTCACATTTTGGAAACAGTCTGGGCGCCGGAACTATGTCAATTTTCGCAAATCAAAGCAAGTATAATTCCGGGAGTATCTCATCGTAGACGTAATTCGAGCTGTACTCTGGCTGTTTCAATTTGCTCTCCGGAAGCACACGCATCCTCGAGTTATTCGATGCAATTTCCGGACCTTTAGGACATTCTAAACGAAGATTTCCGCACTACATCTTCCCCAGGCTTGTGCTAAACGGCATCCCCTCCTGTTGCGCGGGAACCGGAAAAGGGTGCCAGTGCGGTACATGGCTCGTGAAATTGCCTTCGGTGTGCCGTACCTTGAAGAGTAGTAGCGGCCTGCTCTGAGAAGCGCAATTGGCAGAGTGATTCTCAGTATTTTGCCCTTTCTTTCTTTGCTCTGTGCCAATGCAAACATTCGAAAAATTCCGCGACTTTTAGCGCAGCCCAGCGTCTAATCAGGAGAACGAGGGATCAGTGATTTTGAAGGAAGTGGCACGAATTCTGGATTCTCTTTGGAACTTTTTGCCAGGCTGAAGCGTACTACAGGGTGAGTAACAAATCTCGGGGGACAGGAAAATGGTGATGCACCTTAGGAAAGAACAGGAAATCGAAGATCCCCGGAACCATTCGCGGGAGACAATTGAAACGCTCCGGGCTTTACTGGCCGGCGGCGCGCGGGTTCTGGCGGATCCGAAGCGTCCAAACTTCTATGAACTCGAGCACGGCTCCGAAGTGTTCTACATCCATCTCTCGCCGGTTTCAGGGAATATTTTGTTGCTTGCCACGTGGTCGAATGATGTGGCCGGCGC
The DNA here is from genome assembly GCA_041497605.1 of Terriglobia bacterium. Taxonomy (GTDB): domain Bacteria; phylum Acidobacteriota; class Terriglobia; order Acidiferrales; family UBA7541; genus JBGPTK01. The sequence continues at coordinate 3,808 of JBGQGW010000274.1, forward strand.
CACCTCACAAGCTGCCTGATGGCATCGTTGACACGCGTCGCCATCAACTTTCGAATGAAAGGCTTATTGACCTTGGTGTCATTCCGAACCAAGTGAGGAATCCGGAGCCAATCTACAATGATTCAGCAATCCTTATTTTCTCCCTGTATTGTAAGAACCTCAGGCTGGCGGGCCTACCGTAAAATGTTCGCCTAGAATAAATCAGCGATCTTAAAATTCAGATCATCCAGAAGTTTTTTGTCCACCTTGTAAATGCTGGGGCCGGCGCTGGTGCGCACGTACGCGGAATCACCCGCCGCGGCGGAAACGCTGATTTTGGTTGTCTTGCCGGATTGGTCGGTGATCGTCACTTCAACGGACGGCTTAGCCAGTCGCGCACCGATATTGCCGGGCGGTGAATCGAGAATTTCTTGCGCGCGGGCAGTGTCAATCGGGTCGAGAAACTTCCAGCTTTCCACTTCCTTCCCTTTGCGATCGGCAGGTTCGACGACTGTCCACTTATTGCCGGCGCCCTGTTCAGCGATAAAGATCTGATTCTGATTGTGAATCTCGACTCGTTTCATCTTGTCGCGATCCAGATGAGCAATAGTCTTGTCGCGCAAATCGGAAAAAGTCTCGCCCAGTTTCTTATAAAGTTCCGGCTTCACGCGGAAAACCATCGCG
>JBGQGW010000275.1:0-4439 GCA_041497605.1 Terriglobia bacterium
CGCGGTTACTCCCACTCCGCTCGAATCCCCGGCGGCTGCGGAAACGCGCGGCGACGATGTTCAAATTCCGTTCGATCCTCCCTGGCCGCGAAATACCACGATCACCCTGGTATTCGAATACAACCTCGCGCCGCCTCCGCCAGGACACGGATCGATTGCGGTCAACGAGAATTCGTTTCACCTGAATCAAGGTGGATGGATGCCCCAGCTCGAAACTCCGAAAAAAATCTTCGCGCACGATATCGATCGTCCCGATCCTGAGCCGGTGAATTTCAGAGTCCCGGCTGATTTCTCGATTCTTTCCGGCGGCAGTTCCAAAGGTTCGAAGAAACGCGGTGCAGAAGTGGAATACCGCTTCCGGCTTGGCAAATCGGATCTCGATCCGTACGCGATTGCGGGGCGTTACCTGCGGCAGACAATCAAGGCGTCCGGGACCTCGGTCAATTTCTGGACGATGGATCCGCTCCCCGAATCGAAGGCATCGGCATCCGGAACGGAATTGGCTGAGGCGATGGGTGTCTACGCGAAGAATTTTGGTCCGTTGCCCAACTGGCCGGCATCTATCTGGGTGGTGGAAACGCCTGCGCGACTCCGCTCGTATGCCGGAACGGAAAATGAGTCCGCCGCGCGCGCATTTCCCGGCGGCGTGCTCTTGAACCGGCAAGCCTTTGCCGCCGGCGTTGACAGCTTTCCGTTTCTCAATCTCACCGAACATGCTCTGGCTCACTCGTGGCTCGGTGAGGAAATTCTGTTGCGCCCGGAAGCGGAACTTGGCATCGGGGAAGGCTTCGCTCAATATGCTCCGATTGTGCTGGATGAATCGCGCGGCGGCGCTGCGGCCCGGCGCCGAGTGGTGGTGTACCTGATTCACGAATACGACGACGCCCGCGCCAGGGCAGTGGAAAAGCCTCTTCGCGCTCTGGCCGCCGGCGATCCATGGGAACAGCGCCGCTTCGCATTCACCAAGGGACCGCTATTTTTCATCGCGCTCGAAGATAAATATGGAGAAATCGGCGTCCGGAAAGGAATTGCCTATTTGATTCAGACGCTGCGCGGCCAGATCGCCGGATACGATACTCTTCGTTCCGCGCTCGAACTCCAAACGGGGCAGGACCTCGGCGCGTTTTTTCGCACCTGGCTCGATGAAAAAGGAATTCCGGAGGAATTTCGCAAACCCTACGAAAGCAATTGAAATAAAAACCCAAGGAGGAATTGTGAAAGACGTCATCTCGACGCCCCATGGGCCGAAGGCAATCGGCCCTTATTCGCAGGCGATTCGCGCCAATGGTTTCATCTTCATTTCCGGCCAGATTGCGCTGGATCCCGCCACGGGCCAGATCATCGAAGGAGATATTGCCCAGCAGACCGATCGCGTTCTCAAGAATCTGAAGGGAATCGTTGAGGCCGCCGGCTCGTCGCTCGAAAAGGCTGTGAAGACGACTGTCTTCCTGAAGGATATGGGTGAATTTGCCGCGATGAATGAAGTGTATGCCCGGTATTTTCCGGCAGGACCGCCGGCGCGTGCCACCGTGGAAGTCTCGCGGCTGCCCCGCGACGTGCGCGTGGAAATCGAGCTAATCGCACTCGCCTGATTTTCTGCCACGGGGACAAATCGGGGAACAGCAATCCTCGCTCGGCGACTTAAGCATCGAGCGATGGTGCAGCCTCTGGGGGCGGATTTGAGATCGAAGAATCCGGATCTGACCGGAGCCGTCCGCTCCGGCACACCCTCAACCCTTAAGTTTCTCGAGGCACGTCGTTCACCAGTTCTTTGGCATCCGTGCTTCGCCTTCCCCAGGCGACCCATGCTTCGTGCTGTCCCACGAGTGGGAAGAGATTGGCGGCACGCTGCAGCGCTTCCGCGATGCTCGAGCAGATATTCCCGGCTCCCACGTGCTCTTCGAATTCGGATTGATGCATCAGCCGGGAAGGTTGTTCCCGCGCTCCGCAAAGAATCAATCCCCGGCCCGAGGCATGCACGTTATCCGCCAGCGCTTCCAAAGCCTGAAGCCCGGTGGAATCGAGTGCGGTCATGTTTCGAAGCCGCAGGATGATGATCGGCGGCAGTTCCGATAAGAGCGAGGTAATCTCGGTAATCTTATCGGTCGCTCCGAACAGAAACGGCCCATGGATGCGGAAGATGGTGACGTAGGGAGGAATTTCCTTATGCTGCAGAATGTGGGCGTAACCGTCTCGCAGATACTCCTCCGTCACTTGAGAGACGGTGGTGGTCGCCGTCACCTTGCGAATAAAGACGAGCGCGGCCAAAATCATTCCCACTTCCACGGCTACGGTCAGATCCGCAAACACCGTCAATAGAAATGTGATCAGCCAGGTTCCGACCTCCAGGCGAGGGAGCTTCAAAAGCTCCGGTATTTCTTGCCACTCTCCCATGTTGTACGAAACCACCAGAAGAATCGCGGCCAGCACCGAAAGTGGAATGAATCGAGCCAGGGGAGCGGCGAACATAACGATCGCGAGCAACGTCACCGCATGCACTATTCCCGCCACCGGAGTTTTCGCGCCCGACCGGATGTTGGTTGCCGTCCGGGCGATCGCGCCGGTTGCCGGCAGCCCTCCGAACAGCGGCGAAAATATATTGGCGATGCCTTGCCCAATGAGTTCGACGTTGGGATTGTGCTTGTCTCCGCTCATCCGGTCGGAGACAACCGCCGCCATCAGGGATTCAATCGCTCCCAACATCGCAACCGTAATGACCGGTGGGATTAACGGGCGCAGCAGATTCACATGAAATTGCGGAATCTTGATGCCGGGCAGTCCCGATGGAATCCCTCCAAACCGCGTTCCAATCGTTTCTACCGGCAGCTTCAAGATCATGACGATTGCCGTGCCGGCGAAGAGAGCCACGATGTATCCCGGCACTTTTTTCACATATCGCGCGAACACCAGAATCAGCAGAAGCGCCACAGAACCAATACCGGTTTCCAGCGGCGAAAACGTACGGAAGTTGCGGATGAGGATCTCGAGGCGCGCCAGAAATTCACCGGGAACTTGATCCACCTTGATCCCGAAGAAATCCTTGATCTGCGTGCTGGCAATGATTACGGCGATGCCGTTCGTGAATCCGATCACCACGGGACGGGGAATATATTTGACGGCGGTGCCCAGGCCAGTGGCTCCCAGGACGACCAGCAGGACGCCGGCCATCATCGTACACATGAACAGGCCGTCCACGCCGTACCGGGCCACGATGCCGTAGACCACCACGACGAAAGCCCCCGTCGGGCCTCCGATTTGCGTGCTCGATCCGCCCAGGGCTGAGATCAGAAATCCGGCCACGATGGCGCAATAGAGACCCGATTGCGGGGGAACTCCCGAAGCAATCGCGAACGCCATGGCCAGCGGAAGCGCCACCAGGCCCACGGTGATGCCCGCCACCAGGTCGGAGAAGAATTTTTGCCTGTTATAGTCCTTCAGGCACAGAATTGATTTTGGAAGCCAATCGCTGTTGATCATTTTCCCGTTCGTTTCTGGAAGGGGTCCGTTCATTGCTCGAGATTCCATTATAATCCGGATACAGGATGGAAATGGACAGAGACGCCTTGCCGTTTCCAAATTAAAACTCCGGCAAAGCTATTCTTGATTTCTAGCGTTTACCAGCCACCAGCAGGAATTGAAATCTTGGAAATCGGCCGGTTTGCGCCACGCGCCGCGAATGGAGTTTCTGCTAACCTGTATTGCGCGGGCCTCGGTAGTCAGGGTGTCCGGCGCGCCGCAAAATTTCCAGAGAGGAATCATCCGCCATGAATTCGTCCACACTTCGAATGGATGCCACCAAGCGAGCTTCCAATTTCAATGCCGGCCCGGGGCCGCTCCCGCTTGCCGTGCTGGAACGCATTCGCGAAGAGCTGCTCGATTATCGCGGCACCGGAATGTCGGTAATGGAGATGAGCCACCGGTCCGCGGAGTACGAAGAGATCCAGTCGCGCGCGGAGCAGGGGCTGCGCCGCCATCTATCGATTCCGGAGGAGTACGCGGTCATTTTTCTGCAGGGCGGCGGCAGCCTGCAATTCACAATGGCGCCGATGAATCTTTACCTGCCGGGAAAGCCCGTCGATGTGCTCCACACCGGCATGTGGACGAAGAAAGCTATTACGGAACTAAAGAAGAGTGCGTCCTATCGCCTCGCGGCAAGCACGGAAGCGGAGAAATTTGCGCGGCTCCCTCGCCTCGATGAAATCGCCTTCGATTCCAACGCCTCGTACATTCACATGGCCACGAACAACACCATCGAGGGCACGCAATGGCAGACGCTTCCGGCGGCGGGCGATGTTCCGTTGGTGGCGGACATGTCTTCCGACATTCTCTCGCGATCGATTGACGTGCGGCGCTTCGGATTGATTTTTGCCGGCGCGCAAAAGAATCTCGGCCCTTCCGGAGTCACCGTGGTCATCGTCCGGCGCGATTTGGCCGAGCGC
>JBGQGW010000276.1:0-4403 GCA_041497605.1 Terriglobia bacterium
AAGCCGCTGCAATACCAGCACGGTGCCAGAGTCGTCACCATGATCTTGTCCCGGTAACTGCGATGGCGGCCGGCTTTGCGGAAGGCATCCGTCTCGGCATGGATCGCGGGATCATCTTCCTGGACGCGGCGGTTATGTCCGCGCCCAAGCAATTTGCCCTCGCGATCGAAAAGCGCCGCGCCGACGGGCACGCCGCCCTCGGCCAGGCCCTGTTCCGCCTCTTGAATCGCGGCTTCCAGCATTTTCAAATAACGCTGTAAGCTTTTTTGTGGCAGAGAAGTCATATTCAGATGGTGTTTGCTCCCGGAATGCTGAAATCGCCACCGGATGTTAACATGCTGCCTGATTGAAATCCGCGGATCTTGGGAGAGCGCGCAGACATGAGATGGAGAAGTTGGTTACCCGCTCCAGAATTGACGCAACCCTTTTTGTCCGGCGCCCTTCCAATAGAAAAGCGAGTTTTGTTTCAACCTTGGGAACTTCGGCAAAGCTTCGTCGCGCTGGCCAGCCCATGGCATCATAAGCTGATAACATTACCCAGCCCGTCAGGAGGCCTCTCGTGAATTTGCTCAGGTGGATCATGGCTTGTCTGCCGCGCGCTGCTCACTTGTTCGAATCACGCGGCCCCGGAAGGCGCCCCTGGCTGACGATCGCACTCTGTGCCGCGCTTTTGGTCTGGGCGGTTGTGCCTATCGTCTCCGGCTTGGGAATGGGCCAGAACGCGAATGCGGCGCCTGGCCAGCAATCCAAGGCGTCCACTGGGCAGACGTCGATCGGCAACATAGACGAGACCCAACTCACGGTTCTTCGAGGCAACACCGTCCCCATGGCTCGCAAGGAATTTGATCGCGGCCTGGCTCCTGCCACGCTGCCCATGGACCGCATGTTGCTGGTCCTGAAGCGCAGCCCCCAGAAGGAAGCGGCTCTTCTGCAGTTGCTCGCGGAGCAACAGGACAAGTCGTCGCCCAACTTTCACAAGTGGCTCACTCCGGAACAATTTGGCGAGCAATTCGGTCCATCCGATCAGGATATTCAGACAGTGACCACGTGGCTCCAATCGCAGGGATTCGTAGTGAACAAGGTATCCACTGGCCGCATGCTAATTGAATTTTCCGGAATGGCTGCTACGGTGCAAAAATCTTTTCACACCGCGATTCACAAATATTTGGTGAATGGGGAAGAGCACTGGGCGAACGAGAGCGATCCCCAGATTCCCGCGGCGCTCGCGCCGCTTATAGTTGGCGTGAACTCCTTGAACGATTTCCGCCGGCACCCGGCGCATCACATCGCCGGCACGTTTACAAGGGAGAAGGCAACCGGCGAAGTGCGTGCTGTAAATCCGCAGTTCGGCTTACCATTCAATTTTGGCTGCGGTCCTTTGCCGAATATAGTCTGCAACCTGCTTGGCCCCACCGACTTTGCCACGATCTACAATATTCTTCCCCTGTGGAACGCGGGAATCGACGGCACGGGACAGACCATCGCCGTTGTCGGCCGCAGCAACATCAACATTCAGGATGTGCGAAATTTTCGAAGCATGTTCGGACTTCCCGCAAACGATCCGCAAATTATCGTCAACGGGCCCGACCCGGGCCTGCTCCCTGGCGATGAGACGGAGGCCGACTTGGACGTGGAATGGTCCGGCGCGGTGGCGAAGGGAGCGGCCATCAAATTTGTCACTTCCAAATCCACCAACACGGAAGACGGCGTTGATTTGTCGGCGGAGTTCATCATCAACAATAATGTCGCTCCCGTCATGAGCGAAAGCTATGGCCTGTGCGAGCTTCAACTCACCACCGCCGGCAACCAGTTCTACAACACTCTTTGGCAACAGGCGGCGGCCCAGGGCATCACGGTCCTCCTTTCCACCGGAGACAGCGGCTCCGCTAGCTGTGATATTTATAACCCGCCTTCAAACTCTCTCCCTCCGCAGCCTGCCGTGGATGGTCTTCAGGTGAGTGGGCTCTCTTCCACTCCGTTTAATACGGCTGTGGGTGGAACCGATTTTGACCAATCGACCAACTCGAGTACGTTTTGGAGCCCAATCAACGATCCGGTTACGCAGGCTTCGGCCCTGGGATACATACCGGAAACAACCTGGAACGACTCTTGCACGAACGCCGTATGGGTACTGTTCGGATTCGATTCGAACCCCGAGGTAAATTGCAATGTTACGGCCTCACTGCCATTCCCATTCATAGCTGCCATAGGCGGCACCGGGGGCGCGAGCAACTGCACGACTCCGACGAATAGTTCTCCGGCGAGCTGTTCCGGGGGCTATGCCAAGCCTGTCTGGCAGACAGGTCCCGGCGTGCCCGCGGACGGCAAACGAGATGTTCCCGACGTCTCTATGTTTGCCGGCGACGGGCTGGTTGGAACTTTCTACGTCGTGTGCGAGTCCGACCTGAACACGAATAATGTCCCTTGCGATTTGAACAACCCCTTCCAAAATTTCATTGGTGTTGGCGGCACTTCTGTTTCCGTCCAGGTCTTCGCGGGAGTGATGGCGCTGGTGAATCAAAGGACTCAATCCAGTCAAGGCCTTGCCAATCCAATTCTTTACTCGCTCGCCGCGCAGCAATCCGCATCAAACTGCAATTCGAGCAGCAACCCCGCGGCTTCGTGCATTTTTTACGACACCACGAAGGGAACGATAGCCGTCCCTTGCAAGAAGGGTTCGCCAAACTGTATCACCGCAATCCCAGCGCACGCTAACGGGATACTTACTGGATTTAACGCGGGGAGTGGTTATGACCTGGCGGCAGGCCTCGGCTCGATGAACGTGACCAATCTCGCCAATGCTTGGGCAACCAGCGCGAATCCCGCCGATTTCACTTTTGGCAGTCCCTCGCCGGCCTCAAACACTGTGGCAGCCGGCGCCTCTGCGACCTACACGATCCCAGTAAATCCAGTGACGACGCCAGGACTCGTGAGTCTTATTTGCACCGGACTTCCTGCCGGTTCCTCCTGTAGCTTCACTCCTAACAACCCGATCACCGGGGGCAATACTGCTACTTTGACAATTACAACTACAGCGCACTCCTCGGTGCCGCCAGTGGCTCCATCGAATCGGCAGAGTCCGCCTTCGATTTATGGACTGTGGGTTTTGCTTGCCGCTTTGCTTGGTGTTGCCGCGGCCTTTTCCATAAAAGTGGGAGCGAAGCGCCGTCTTGTTTTCGGTGTGAGCGGAGCATTCCTGGTAGCGTTTCTGGCATTGCAAGTAGGCTGCGGCGGTGGGGGCGGCGGGGGTGGTGGCGGCGGGGGCGGTGGTTCGCCATCCGCGAGCCTTAATCCAACGACCCTTGGCTTTGGAAACGTAATCGTTGGGGTAACCAGCGCCACCCAAGCCGTGACCCTCACGAATAACGGTTCGGCGCCCCTTTCCATCAGCGGGATCAGCGTTTCCGGAACCAATGCCGCCGACTTCACGCAGACCAACACGTGCGGCGCCAGCCTCGTTGTTGGGACAAATTGCACGATTAGCGTGACGTTTAAGCCTTCCATCCTCGGCGCTGAATCGGCCTCGATCAGTGTGGCGGACAACGCTGCGGGAAGTCCGCAAACCGTGTCGCTGGCCGGTACCGGCGCCAGTGGCAGCACGGCTGGCTTTAATCCCTCATCTCTGAATTTTGGGAGTCAGATCGTAAGCATTCCCAGCGCGGCTCAGCCGGTCACTCTGACCAATTCCGGCACGGGTACGCTTTTGATCACCAACATCAGCCTGACGGGAACGAATGCTGCGGACTTTTCGCAGTCGAATACCTGTGGGGCCACAGTGGCGGCCGGGGGAAACTGCACGTTATCGGTCAAATTCCAGCCATCGCTCGATGGCGCGGAAAGTGCCAGCCTCACCGTGGCGGACAATGCGCCGGGTAGCCCCCAATCCGTTCCTCTTTCGGGGACGGGAACTGGGGGCCCGGCTGTGGGTCTAAATCCCAACAGCTTGAATTTTGGAAACCAGATCGTCGGCGTAACCACCGCTGAAAAAGTAGTGACGGTAACCAACACTGGTAACGCGCCATTGGCCATCGCTGGCGCGGATATCACTGGCGCAAATCATGCTGACTTTCAACTCCTAATCAACACTTGCAACGGTACTGTCGCTGTGGGTGCGAGCTGCACATTTGGCGCGACGTTTAGGGCGTCCGCAGCCGCAGCCGACAGCGCCGCGATCACCATTTCGGACAATGGACTGGGGAACCCGCATACAGTGCCGCTGACCGGAACTGGTCTTGCCACGCCGGCGGGCACCTACACGATTACGATCACGGGTCAGTCAGGCGCGAATCAGCACACCACAACCGTTACGCTCGTAGTTCAGTAGTTGCAAGGTCCTATCGCGCGGCCGGGGCGGATTTCCATCCGCCCCGCCGCCCCGCAACCGGCCTTTTTGATCCGTCCCA
>JBGQGW010000277.1:0-4393 GCA_041497605.1 Terriglobia bacterium
CGGTTTTTTTATTTACAATGCCACACTGCATGTTCCGCTGATCATTAAGCTGGCCACAGCACCCGCCGCGCCGGCGGTTGCGCGCGACCGACGCATTGTTGGGCCGGTGGAAATCATCAGCGCGGCTCCCACTATTTTGCAATTGGCGGGCGTGCAAGATCCAATTCAGAAACAATTTCAGGCAGCCAGCCTTGCCGCGGTCGTGAATGCGGGGCAATCCACCGGCGACCGGCCTTCCTATTCAGAAACTTTTTATCCCTACAATTCGTTTGGCTGGAGCCCGCTGCGGAGCCTGCAATCGACGCGCTACCACTACATCGAAGCCCCCGATCCCGAACTCTACGATTTACAAACCGATCCGCGCGAGGAACACAACATTGTCGCCAAGGAAGCGAATATCGCGCAGTCTCTGCGGCAGCAACTTCAGAATCTGGTCGCCCATTTTCAACCGGCGAGCGGAAGCCAACAGGCTGCGAGTGCTGGGGGTCCCAGTCCTGAGGCGATCGAGAAGCTACGCTCCCTCGGCTACGTGGCTTACCGGGCAGCGAATGCGAAGAATGTTCCGGCGTCCGGGCTGGCCGATCCAAAAAATAAATTGTGGGAATATCGCGCCATCATGGAGGCAACCGATGCCTTCAGCGCGGGCAAATATGATTCCGGCCGGGCGCTGCTCAGAAAAGTGCAGGAGGCAGATTCGAAAATTTACGTTGTCCCGTTCATGCTGGGTGAAGCCGCGTCGCGCCAGGCGGATTGGCCCACCGCGGCAACTGAGTTTCAGAAGTGCCTGGACCTGAACCCCTACTTCGATCAGGCAATGATGGGCCTGGGACGCGCGCTCGGTTTCGAGGGGCAAGCCGATCAAGCAAGGCAATGGTTCGAGCGGGCGTTAGCGATCAATTCGCAAAATTTCCGCGCGTGGTTCGAACTGGCGCGCGTCGAAAAGCGCGCCGACCCAGGCGCCGCGAAGGCGAGCCTCGAAAAAGCGCTTTCCATTCAGCCCAATTTTGCGCCAGCCTTTCGCGATTTAGGAATTCTCGCCATCGAGCAAAAATCCTACAGCGATGCGGCGCAGAACCTGGAAAAGGCGGTGCAGTTTGGCCTGGCCGATCCGCCCACCCTGAATTATTTGGGCATCAGTTACAGCCGCACGGACCGCCTCGATTTGGCGATGAAGACGTATCGCCGGGCGCTTGCCGCCGATCCCAAATTCGCCCAGGCGCATTTGAACCTGGGGTTTGTTTATCAAAGAATGGGAAGGGCGAAAGAAGCGAAGCAGGAATACGATACGGCTTGCCTTCTCGACAAGAATCTCTGCCAGTACAAACTTCCAGCGCAAAAATAAGGAAGCAATTCAAAATGTGTATCTCCAGAAGGCTCCCCGGTCCGGCTACTGTTGCCGCGCCCTCGAATGCATCCCAGCTCAAGGAGAAAATCACTTGAAAAAGTTTGGCTCGCTCTTCCTCATCAAGACCGGGGCGCGGCTGAAGGCGGCCCCTACACTCCCTTCGCGAGAGCATCCGTCTGAACATGAAGGGCGGCGCTACACTGGAGAATGATTTTCGAAGGCGCGTCAGTTGGCTGGACTGGTGTTGAGTTTGGCGAGAGTGGCCTTCACCTGGGGGAGAAGCGGGTCCAGAGGGAAAAGTTTTTCGAAACTCTTCAACTCGTCAACGGCTTCCTTTTTTTTCTGCTGCTGCAAATAGAGATTCACGAGTTCGAGATGGGCGCGGGACATACTGGGGTCGAGCTCGATGGCCCGGCGGAGATACCTTTCCGCCGCATCGTTCTGTCCCAGGCGAATTGAAACTGCTCCCATAAGGAAATTCCCGAGCGCGGATGTGGGGTCGCGTCGGAGCCCATCCTGGATCGTGCGCGCCGCGTCATCGTATCGCTTTGTCAGGTAATACACGTTGCCGAGATTGAAGTAAGCTGCGGCATCGCTCTGATGAACCTTGATGACTTGCGTGAATTCCTCTTCGGCCCCCTTCAGATCTCCCTTGCCCATATAATGCACGCCCAGATTATTGCGAGCCGGATAAAAATCCGGCGCCAGGTCGATGGCTTTCTGATAATGCCGGATCGCCTCGTCGGCTTTGCCCTGGCCGTCGGCTTTGACTCCCGCGTCATATTCCTTTTTTACTTCGGGTGGAAAACTCTTGCCGCTGTCAGCAGCATTGATGGCAAATGGATTGGATCCGGAAGCGGCATCCGGCGGCTTTTCCGCCGCAGCCTTCTCCTTTGGCACGATGCTGATACGGACATAGGAAGTCCGCGAGATTTTGGGATTGAGAACCACCGTCACTCGAACGGGCTGGTAGTCTTCCGAGTCAATCGTGACGGAGTAGAAATTCGGCAGCAGGTCGTAGAAGGCGAACCGGCCTTCATTGTCGCAGTACATGCTATCCAGCGCCGCGCCATGGATCTGCAGGGTGACCATCACCTTCTGCGGAGGAAAGGCTCCGGTGGAAGAAAGCCGGACCTCCCCGGCGATGTCCCCGGTGTCTTGCGCACGAAGTGCCGGTGCGGAGAAGAGAAGGAAGCAAACGAAAGAAATGCACAAGAAGATTTTGAACTGCGCGGCAGTGGACATTACTACCCACCTTTGCGGGGGAATCTCTGACAAGATTCTGCTCGTGCAGGACCGCGCAGGTCAAGCAAAACTCGGATTCGCAAGCCCAAAAAAATTGGGGGCTTGAGCCGTAAGGCTCAAACCCCCAATGGTTCTGATCAAGCAGCTTCTAGAAGAGAAACTTCAGACCGAACTGAATCTCACGGGGATCGAGGGTGCCAGCCGATTGTCCGAAGTTCAGACTTGTTATGCGGTTGGCAAAATTCGCCCCGGTCGAAGAGCTCGGCAGCTTGAAGTTGGCATGGTTGAAGGCATTGAAGAACTCAGCACGGAATTGCGCCTTGAACCGCTCCGTGATCCTGATGTTCTTAAAGATGGACTGATCGGTGTTGAAGTGCGCCGGGCCGAGGAAGGTGTTCCGGCCCAGATTGCCGTTGCAGCCCGTGCACGGCGTCCCAAAGAACTTATTCGCCCCCGAGTACGCTCCCGTGAAGCCTCCCCCGGGGAAGAACCCATTCGCCCAGCCACTCTTGCCAGCGTCGAAATGGTTGCCATTGGAGGAGGCATCGGGCCGGTCATTGCCGATACTATCGAGGTTGAAGTCACCGCCGGTGTTGCACAGGCCTGACGGATCAGTTGCGCAAGCAACGAGCGTACGCGCCTTGGCCGTATAAGGAGTCCAGTGCGCGCCGGATTGATATGACCAGATGCCGTTGTATTGCCAGCCGCCCAGGACGTGCCCGATGAAACCATGCTGGTCCTTAAACCACGGCAGCTCCCAAACATAGTTCCCGACAATTCGATGACGAATATCGAACGTCGAGTTGCCCCTGTCGAGGAAGGGCCGGGTCTGGTCAAGACTATACCCGTCGCCGGCTGCTCCGCCGTTGGCGCTGGTGGCGCTGCTGTGCCAGTCGGAACCGGTGTCGATCGAATGGCTGTAGGTGTAATTAACACTGAATACGACTCCCTTGCCCATCTGCCGGCGCAGTGAACTCTGCAGGCCGTGGTACCAGGACCGGCTCACGTTATCCCAAACGCGGAGGGTGCCATAGTTCGGATTCAGGCTTCCGACCGGATTAAAGGTGCCACGCAAGCTGCATTCCTGCCGCCCCTGAACATTGATACACACGCCGGGAGGCAGTCGCCCGCCGGGTAACCGATTGGCGTTTTCGGAGCGGAACAGATTCCGTCCGCGAGTGCCGACGTAATCAACTTCAAGTACCGTGCCGGAGAACACTTCGCGCTGGATACCGCCAAACCAGTTCTGAATCCGCGGGTCGCGGATGCCCTCCGGAAAGACAATTCCGGTCAGGAAGGCGAGGTTTGAGTTTGCCGCCGCCCAACCGGAGAGGTTTCCAACGGCCTGCGCGCCAATCCCCTGGCCCGGGTTGGTGGCCGCTCCGGTGAAGGAAGCTGCCGCCCCCGGTGTCTGGGGCCCGTAGATCACATTGTTGACGTCACCAAACAAGAAGTTGGCGGCATCGTTGAAGGAGTAGTACGGCAGGTTCCAACGGGAGTTCGAGAGCGGGTTGTAGAGCGTGCCCTCGTAGGAGATGCCCCACCCACCGCGGACCGACATCTTTCCATTCCCGAAGGGATCCCAAGCCACGCCGATGCGCGGCCCGAAATTTTTGTGGTTGCCTAGCCCCAAGTTCTTCGCAGCCGCAAAGCCGCCCGGCCCGCACTGACCGGCGAGCTGCGACAGAGCAGTATTTTGTCCGGTAGCCGCACTGCAACCGGGAGCGCCCGCGGGGATGTTGGCGTTCTTGATGCCGTCCAGGAAGAACCCATTCCCCGGAATAAGCGATCCGGGTCCTGGGA
>JBGQGW010000278.1:0-4390 GCA_041497605.1 Terriglobia bacterium
GGCCGTATTTTTCGATCCACCAATCGTAAATGTCATGCGGGCACACGGAATGTTCAACGGGCCAAAGGGGGGAGACTTTGTAGTGCTGGAGAATAATTTCGCCCTTGGGATTGAGGATGAAGCCGACGTTGAAAAAACGATCCTTCCAATCGGGATGGCGCGCCTTAGCCTGCGCGATGATGAAGCAATCCCATTCGCGCGCGAGCTTTCCGATCTCCTCGGTCTCCTCGCCGGGAATGTCAATGGCGCACTCGCGTGCGAACTTCGCATGGTCGAGATCGAGTACTTCGTCATTAAAGGCTTGCAGTGCGCCTTCCGGGATCGCCAGCAGGCGCACAGGAAGGCTCAAACCGGAAAGCCAATTGGCGGCCTTGGTGAGATGCTTCAAGTGCTCGAGGTTGATTTTGATGTCCTTGCGGGAGCGGATTCCACGAATTGTCGGTACGAGTCCGACCGCGGTGAATGGCTTGATCATGTAGAAGATCCCGAAGCTGGCTCAAACCACTCATCGTGGCCCGAGCCAGCTTCTTGAAATGTGATAGCCGAAAAACGCACTAGAAGTTAACGCGGAACGACAACTGGATTTGCCGCGCCGGCGCGACGAATTTCGGAGTACCGAACGTGGGATTGGCCGGACTGGTCACGCCGTCTCCGAAAGACCGCGGCACAGGGCCGAGGAAAGTCGGCGCGCCGTAGACATGGTCGATGTCCACGACGTTGGCTCGGTTGAACAGGTTGAACACTTCGAGGCTAGCTTCACCCTTGAAACGTTCGCCGAGAGGGAATATGCGCTGGAGGCGGATGTCCGTAGTGTAAGAAGGATCCCCATTGTAGGTGTTGCGGCCAATGTTGCCGACACGGTCCGAGAAGGGGTAGATGTCGCCGTTCACGTCGAAGCCGGCAAAGATGGTGTAGGCTCGGCTGCTCTCCATGGTATTGAGCACGGAGAACTTAAAATCCCGGAGAAGGGCGTTCCAGTCTTTGGGAGTTTCGGTGAGAAGCGCGAGCGTGAAACGATGCTTAATGTCGTTGTCGCCGCGCGCGCGGTCGAGACCGGGATTCAAGTAATTGTAGGGCGTGTTGCCAAGCTGGACGTCAGTCGAGATGTCCATGGATTTTGAATACGTGTAGTTGGCGAGGATGCTGTAGTGGTGAGTGAAATTCTTGCGCAAACTCATGGTCCCGCCGTTATAAATCGACCAGCCAATCGGCGCCACGAGCAAGGCGAAGCCAAAGTTAGGGTCTGTCGGTACGAAAGCCTGCGGGCCGCTGGGAAGATTGCCTGCGGGCGTCCCGTTAATGCTGCTGTAGACGGGGAGTTTTGCGCCGTGCACGTATTGATAGCCGACGGAAAAGAACCAATCGTTCGCAATCTGGTTTTCGACTTCGAGACTGGCTTGCTCAGCATAGGCATTGTCAAATTTCTTCATGGCATACCCGAGAGGGAACTGAAGAAGGGGCGTATCGGGAGCCGGGTAAATGCCGTTGTGCGTGAAATTGCTGAAGGCCGGTCCGGCCAGAAATGGGCCAGGAACGCCGACCGCGCCGGAAGGCCCGGTGCCAATGAGAAATTTTTGCGAATTGCTCAGGCTAGAAAAGGCATTCAGAGTAGGTTGGTTGATGTAAGTAAATTCGGAGGCGCCCACCCAGCTGACGAGAACATCGCTGTAATCAAATGGCCCGTTGAAGAGGCCCGCGCCGCCGCGAACCACATTCTTGCCGCCGCGCATGGAGTAGGAAAAGCCCAAGCGGGGCTGCACATTTCCGTAATTCGTGGGGTGGGAATCGCCGTTCAGCTTCAAATCCTTGCCGGAAGGCATTTTGTCCACGTCATAGCGGAGTCCGAAGGTAATCGTAAAGTTCGGACGCGCCCTCCACTGATCCTGTCCGTAGAACGAATAGAGCGTGTGGAGGAAATCAAGCTGGGTGCTGTTCTGAAATGCCGAGGCAGCGGCACCCGAATAGAGGCTATTGAAAAAGGGCGATGTCCGCTGCGGAATCTGCTGGCCAAACAATTCGCGTGGCTCGAGGAAAAGGAAGACCACGGGAGTTCCAGCCGGGAAGGCGGGCACGCCGGGAGCAAGCGGCACTCCGAAGAAGCTCTGGGGAGCGAACACGCCAAAACCAGGGCTGAAGAGAGTGGCCTGTGCGCTGATCCAGACTGGCTCCAGATTGCCGCCGAACTTGAAGGTGTGATTGCCGCGCACAAAAGTCAGGTTTTCCGCGATTTCAAAATGGCGCTCGCGGTAGGAATGAACGCTGCCGACGAAACCACCGGAGGAAAGAAGATCGGGGATGTTCAGAGCCGGCTCAAAACCAGCGCCAACCGGGTTCAACTGAAAATTTCTATTCCCGAAGTGAAGAATGGTTTCCGAAGTCAGGTTGTTGTTGAGGACGTGAACAAGATCGCCGTAAAGAGTTTGATCACGGACCGGGTTGTCGCGGAAGGCGGAAGGCAGACCTTCGCCGGGAGCCGCACCCGGTGCACCCCTCTTACGATCATCCGTAAAAAGATAGGCGAAGTTGAGATTGGTCCTGTCGCTGAGGACATTGGAACTCTTGATGAAAAATTTATCGTAATCATCCACTTGCAAGAATGAACCGAGGTTTTCCGCGGACAAGCCCAAGGATTGTTTTACTGTATTGATGCTGGGAGTGCCCGGACCCAGGCAGCCCGTGCCGTCGATGCAGTGAAGGATGAAGGAGGAATAGATCGGGGATTCGGCGCGGCGTTGCCCCTCATAACCGGCGAAGTAGAAGCTCTTCGCCTGGACGAGCGGCCCGCCGACATCGCCGCCGAATTGATTGAATCGCAGAGTGTCAAAACCCGGTGCGGAGAGAAGGTTTTTGGCGTCAAGATTATTGTTGCGGAAAAATTCGTAGGCCGAGCCGTGAACGTCCTTGCCACCGGACTTCGTAATGGTATTGACAATGGATCCGAGGTTACGGCCATTGTCAGCAGTGTACGGGCTGGCGACGACGCGGAATTCCTGAACCCAGTCCTGCGAAGGGCTGACGCGCTGGACGCCCGAAATGCTGGTGGCGTAATCGATGCCGTCGAGGCCGAACGCGGTGCTGTGCGTCTCGCGCAAGCCGGCAAAGCTGAGCTGAAGTACGGTCTCCGTAAACGGCGATTGAGCACCCACTGCCGTGCTGCGGCCGATGTTGGCGCCCGGGGTGAGAAGGACGAAGTCGATGAAATCACGGCCGGCGATGGGCAGGTCGAGGATCTTGTCCCGCTCAATCACCTGGCTGAGTTCAGCCTTCTCGGTGTCGATACCTTGCACTGTTTCGCGAACCTCGACTCTTTCGGTGACCGAAATGCCCAGCGCTACGTTTAAGGAAGCAATCTGGCCGACGGTCAGGGTTAGCGGAGCTTTGTAAGGGTTGAACTGTCCGGCTTCGACGGTCAACTCGTAATTGCCCGGGGACAGGCCAGGAATGACAGCGAGGCCCGTTTCTGTTGTCAGTTCGGTGCGCTTCGCTTCCGTTTCGAGGTTGCGGAGCGTAACTTTCGCTTGCGGAATTCCACCGCCCGATTGATCAACGACCGTAACTTTCAGCGTAGCCAACTGCTGCGCGGAAACGCTCACTGTAAACACGAACAGAAATACAACAACGCCAAATACAGCGCGAAAAGATAACTGACGCATATCCACCCCTCCCTGACTTGTCGACGACTAAATATCTTCCGAGGTGCAAAACCTCGGCAAAAGCGTGTTGGATCACCCCAGCCGAATTCGTCGATATTCAATAACGTGGTCCACTCATTGTCAAGCAAGTGAGGATAGATACAGCAGTGCATTAGCACCGTTTACTTGTCGATGCAATAGACTCGTCCCCGAAATAGAGCAAGGGATTGCGGCTATTGTGTTCTGAACAAGGAGAATCGAGTCTAGAACGATCATGCACTCATCTATTGCCCACCCAGCAGTTTCTGAGCCTCGGCCGGATCGAACCACCAAGGATTGTAGTCGGGGGGATTGTTGAAACCATTCGCGATTTTGCTCGCTAGCGCGGGAATTTGGCTGGCGGCTCCCATAAGTTGAAGGATGTGCGGCGGCGGAGGTGTAAGCATAGAGTTCGTCCACTTCACAACCCACTGGGCGTAATTCCAGAACGAATCAAAGGTTTGCTGCATCCATGCGGCATCAAAAGGTTTGTTGCCATGCTCCAGGATGCGATTCATGTAGACCTTCGCGGCCTTGCTAGCAGTGTTGGATCCCTGTCCGGTGATTGGATCGTTGAGGACCACGACGTCCGCCATCCCGAGGGCGAGACGGCCCGAAGGCAGCTTGCAGATCGGCTTTCGCACCGTGGGTGGGAACCTGCCCGCAAGCGTACCCATGTCGTCGGTGAGTTCGATGTCACGGCAGCGCTCCGCTTCCCA
>JBGQGW010000279.1:0-4381 GCA_041497605.1 Terriglobia bacterium
AATTTTCGGCGGCTACGGCTTTATCAAGGATTATCCCGCCGAAAAGTTTTATCGCGACGTGAAGCTCTGTACCATCGGCGAAGGCACCAGTGAAATCCAGCGGCTGGTAATTGCGCGGCAACTCCTGGGCAAAAAGTAGATCCCTTACAGCTATACAGTTTGCGGAGAAAGTCGAGAAGCGCCCTCCGATGCAATGGCCACTTCAGATGAGCGACGGAAAGACCCTCTGCTTCTCAAGCATTTTGGGTTTTCTCTGGATTCCTCTCCCGCAGGAGCGGGATCGGAATGACCAGGAATTGGATTTTTCCGGAGCCTACATGAACTGGCGGCAAGAAATAAAGGGAAAAGAGGCGCGGCCATAGATTCCATTTTCTATTTTCCCCATTCTGGTTTCTAATTCACCTCTATGTTGATGCGCACTCACTCGCGGTCCCTGTTTCAGTGAAGCCGACTGCCTCAGTTGACAATTGGGCGGAGCGAATACGCGCCGGAGACGTTCGTGCAATTTCGCAGGCACTCACAGCCATTGAGGATCGCGCGCCCGAAGCCGAAGAAATCCTGAAGCAACTCTTTCCGCACACCGGCAAGGCCTATCGCCTGGGCATCACCGGCGCGCCAGGGACTGGCAAGAGCACCCTGGTCGATCGCCTGGCTGCCCACTATCGCGCTCAGAAAAAGCCGGTCGGAATCATCGCCGTTGACCCTTCCAGCCCCTTCACCGGCGGCGCAATCCTGGGCGACAGGATTCGCATGCAAGGGCACGCCAGCGACGTCGGGATCTTCATTCGTTCGATGGCCACCAGGGGATTTCTCGGCGGCCTCGCGCAGGCCACAGCCGACGCGGCGCTGCTGATGGACGCCTCTGGAAAAGAATACGTGATCGTCGAAACCGTCGGCGTGGGGCAAGGTGAAATCGAAATTGTCCGGCTGGCCGATTGCACATTGGTGGTCCTGATGCCTGGAATGGGCGACGATGTACAAAGCCTGAAGGCCGGGCTGATGGAGATTGGCGATATTTTTGTGTTGAACAAAGCGGACCGGGAAGGCGCCGGCCGGTTCGAACAGCAATTGCGCGCAATTCTGCAACTCGTGCCGGACCACGACGGATGGAATCCTCCGATCGTGCGCACCATCGCCACGGAAAATAAAGGGATCACGGAGCTTGCCCATCAGATCGATCTTTTCCGGCAGCACTTCTCCTCTTCCGACGCTCGCGGCCCTAAGGAAGTCGCCCGCTGGAAGCAGCGCCTGCTCCAATTGATCGAAGCCCGGCTGATGGAGCGAGTCGTAGGCGAGCGCGTCGGCGAGGCGGCGCTCAATCGCCTGGCCGAGGAAGTTGCCGCCCGGAAGAAGGATCCTTACGCCGCGGTGAATGAAATTTTGGCCAGTGTGGGCCTGGCGGGGCGTCCATGAAGCTTGGCAACCTGGAATTTCATATCCTGAGTGACGGCGGCTTCCGGCTTGATGGCGGCGCGATGTTTGGCGTTGTGCCCCGTCCCATGTGGGAAAAGAAAATGGCGCCGGATGCGCGAAATCGCATTCAACTGACGATGAACTGCTTGCTGGTGCGTTCCGCGGGCAAGTGGATTTTGGTTGAAACCGGCGCCGGCGATAAATGGGACGCGAAACGCCGCGACATCTTCGGGCTGGAAGGGCCGCCGCACTTGCCCGACCATCTCCTAGCGCGCGGCGTGCGCCCGGAAGATATCGATCTGGTGATAAACACTCACCTTCACTTCGACCACTGCGGCTGGAATACTCGTATCGTGAATGGCAAGCCCGTGCCGATGTTTCCCAATGCCCGTTACGTGGTGCAGCGCGGGGAACTCGACCATGCGAAACACCCGTCGGAGCGCGACCGGGCCAGCTATATAAATGAGAATTTCGCGCCCATGGAAGCCACCGGGCAATGGTGGCTGCTGGAAGGGGATTGTGAAGTAGCTCCAGGCGTCGAGCTGATTCGCGTTCCGGGACATGCGCGGGACATGCAATGCGTTCGGCTGTCCGGCGGCGGAAAGTCGGCATTCTGTTTCGTCGACCTGGTTCCGACGACGGCGCATCTGCCGTTCAACTGGATCATGGCCTACGATCTTGATCCAATGACCACACTCGAAAATAAAAAGAAGTGGATTCCGGAAGTTGCGAGGGGAGAATGGCTGGCGATCTTCGCGCATGATCCCATCGTGAAAGCGGCCTACTTGCGCGAGCGCGACGGACGGTACGAAGCAGAACCGGTAGCAGTCGATTGAAATTGAATCAGTCCTGATAAGGCGGTGTTCGATTGGAGCACGAAGGCGCAATCAAAATTGGAATGATCGGCGGCAGCGGACTCTACTCCATGCCGGGCCTGGAACAAGTGACGGAGGTGCGGGTAAACACGCCGTTCGGCGAGCCTTCCGATGCCTTCGTCATCGGAATTCTGGAAGGGAAGCGTGTCGCGTTTCTCGCCCGCCACGCCCGCGGCCATCGCCTCTTGCCCGGCGAGATCAATTACCGCGCCAACATCTATGCCATGAAGCTGCTGGGCGTGGAACGCATCTTGTCCATCAGCGCGGTCGGCTCGCTTCGCGAGAGTTTGCATCCGCTCGACTTTCTGATTCCCGATCAATTCTTCGACCGCACTCGCGGCCGTGTATCCACGTTCTTCGGCGAAGGAATGGTGGCCCACGTTGCGTTCGCTCATCCTATGTGCGAGCAACTCTCCGAGTGGCTTGCCGATGCCTGCGACCGGTGCCATCTGACGGTTCATCGGGGCGGCACCTACGTTTGCATGGAAGGCCCGCAATTTTCGACGCTGGCGGAATCGCACGTCTATCGCCAGATGCGATTCGATATCATCGGCATGACCAATCTCACCGAAGCGAAACTGGCCCGCGAGGCCGAAATCTGTTACGCCACCGTGGCCATGATCACCGATTATGATTGCTGGCATCCCGAACATGCCACGGTGACGGCCAGCGACATCATCAGCAATCTAAATAAGAATGCCGAAAATGTTCAGAAGGTGGTTCGCGCCGCCGTTCGAGCGCTCCCGGATCAACGCGAGTGCAAGTGCGCGTCCGCGCTGAAGCACGCGCTCGTCACCGATCCAAAGATTGTCCCCGCGGCCACCAAGCAACGGCTGGCCGCGATCATCGGCAAGTATATTTTCTAATTTTGAATGGGAGAGCCAATGTCCCTTTTGGTTGTCGGTTCGGTTGCCTTCGACGCGGTGGAAACGCCCTTTGGAAAGGTAGACCGCATGCTCGGTGGAGCGGCCACGTATTTCGCTTTGTCCGCCAGCTTCTTCACCAAGGTGCGCCTCGTCGGAGTGGTGGGGGATGACTTCTCGAAGAAGGATGGAGCGGTCCTCGAAAAACATAAAATCGACATCCGGGGCCTGGAACGCGCCGCCGGCAAAACGTTTTTTTGGGCGGGGCGTTACGGGGTGGACCCCAACGATCGCGTCACGCTCGCCACGGAATTGAATGTCTTCGCGCAATTCAAACCAAGCTTGCCGGACCCCTATCTCGATTCCTCACACGTATTCCTGGCAAACATCAATCCCTCGCTGCAGAGCTCCGTGCTGAAACAGATCCGCGTAAAACCGAAATTGGTGGCCCTCGATACCATGAACTACTGGATCGAGCGCACCCCCGAAGAGCTTCGCGAGACGCTGAAACACACCCAGATTCTGATGATCAACGATGCGGAAACGCGCCAGCTTGCCAGCGAACACAATCTGTTGCGGGCGGCCGCGAAAATTTTCAAGATGGGCCCGAAAACGCTGGTGATCAAGCGCGGCGAGCACGGCGCGCTGATGATTCACAATCGCTTCATGTTCTCGGTTCCAGCGTTGCCGCTCGAAGAGGTCCATGATCCTACCGGAGCGGGAGACAGTTTTGCCGGCGGCTTTATGGGCTATCTCGCGAGCGTGGGGCGGCTGAACGACCAGTCACTGCGCTGTGCCATGGTGTATGGATCGGTTCTGGGTAGCTTCGCCGTGGAGCGTTTCGGCTTGGATCGCTTGCGAAAACTGACGCGCCGCGAAATCTCACAACGGGCGCGCCATTTTCTCAAGCTGACTACGTTCAAACTCTAACTCTCTCAGGTTCTCTGCGTCCTGGAATCCAACCTCCGGTCCCATCCTGTAGTAGAATCCGCTCACCGCGTTACACGGGGGAACCATGCCTCTCGGCATCCACGCTCTGGATTTACAAATTGTCGGGAAGCTCCTACTCGCCGGAATCCTCGGCGGGGTGGTCGGGCTGGAACGCGAAATCCGCCGTAAGCCGGCAGGGTTGCGAACGAACATTCTGATTTGCGTGGGTTCCGCTCTGTTCACGGTCATTTCCTACGTGGCCGCCGAAAAATTTGGCGGGGACCGCGTGCGCATCGCCGC
>JBGQGW010000280.1:0-4335 GCA_041497605.1 Terriglobia bacterium
ACGAAGCCTTTATCCCAACCGATTACCGCCGTCAGGCCTTCATGGAAATCCAGGCGCCGGCGCATGTGCACTTGAACGATGTTGCCCCGGACCTCCACGTCGGCGTCCTGTTCCCGCGAACCGTAAGACCCGGTGAAAACGAGGGTGCGAACGCCGGTGACGCCCTCGGGCAAAACGATCCGGGCAGTGGCGTGATCGATGGGAACGTCCCATTCGTCGCCGGTAATGTTCCAGTAGAGTTCGTCGTGATCTTCAAAGAAGCGCAAGCCGTCTTCGACGCGATAGCGCAGGGTCACCGAGCGGGTGGCGTTCACGGCGCCGGGCACATAGATTTTGAATTTCTTGTAGCCCCGATTGGTGCTCACTTCGTATTTCAGCGGGTTGGCGGTGTCGCCGGTGACGCTGATGGGCTCGAGGAAGAGCGTGTAGCCGAAGCCACGTTGCGTTCTGTATTCGATGGGGATGGTGCGGTAAAGACCGTGCCATTCGCCGATGAACTTGGCCTGGATGATTTCGGTGACGATGCAGGTCGAATCCGGCTGCACTTCCACGCTGACATCGAAGTTCTGAATCCGGAGTTCGCGCCCGGCGGCGGACTGCGCGGCGATCAAAGAAAGAGCTGGAGCCAGGAAGAGCAGCGCGATCCGCAGGCGCGAACGTTGAAAAGTAGGCATTTTCCTCTTCGGCGCTATTTCGCGGGCGCGGACGGGGTGAAACTGACTTTGGGAGTTTCGCGCTCGGCGGGCGCGCTGACTTCGAAGAATTCGCGCGGCTTGAAGCTGAACATACCGGCGATGAGGTTCGAAGGGAACTGGGCAATTTTCGTATTCAGATCGCGCACCACGGCGTTGTAGTAGCGCCGGGCGTTTTGAATTGTCTCCTCGAGCTGGTTCAACGTGCCCTGGAGCTGATTGAAACTCTCGACCGCGCGCAGTTGGGGATACGCTTCGGCGAGCGCGAAAACCTGGCGCAGGGCTTGCGTCAACATGCCTTCCGCTTCCGCCTTGGCCGCGGGGCCTTCGGTGGTCATGGCGCGATTGCGCGCTGCCACGACGCCTTCGAGGGTTCCGCTCTCGTGCGCGGCGTAGCCCTTCACCGTTTCGACCAGGTTGGGAATCAAGTCATAGCGGCGCTTGAGTTGAACATCGATATCGGACCACGCGTTGTCGCACTGCACGCGCAGCTTTACCAAGCCGTTGTAGATTCCGATGATGAGAACCGCGATCACCGCAACTACAATCAATGCAATCATGCGCGCCTCCGTGGCCGTACCCGCAGGAGAATGTTGAAGTTCCCGTGGCTGGATTCAAGCCAAGCATACGGCGCATCCGCGCCGGTGTAAAGCGCCAGCGGCGGAGGTAACACGTTTTCCGTTCTGCGCCGTCCCTAGAAGAAGGGCGAGATTTATTTTGTAAATGGGAACTAGAAACGCCAGACGGCGGTCTTACCCTTGAATTCCAACTGGGAGCCGGCTCCGAGCTTCCATACTTTGTGTCCTGCCTTGTCGTTGCGAAGACTGAATTGGATTGCTGTGACGCCGCTTCGCTCCGGCGGGTGAACCGCGCTGAAAGTCCGGATGAGAAGCTCGATATCGGGGCCTTTGCAGGAAGTTTCCCGGCCGTGGCGAGCCACCTGGAATCCGTAGATTTTGCAGATTCCTTCGAATTCCTTCGCTTCACTCGATTCGAGCAAGAAGCGAATTCGGACAACATCCAAAAAGAGTCCCTCATTGCGCTCACGCGAACGATTCACTTTGGCGGCATACCGTTCGAGAAGGTCCGACCGCTTGATGCTGGGCTGCGCGGGAGGCAATTGCGGATACCATTTGGCGAGGAATTCAGGGTCGTACTCCATCATCCACGTGGCGAACTTGGATTTTTCATATTGGGGTCCGATGACGAGCTGAAGGAACCAGTTGACGCTCTTGCCCTCGGTCTGGCGAGTGATGGGCGTTATGGCGGCTTTCTCCGAACCTGATTCATGGAGGCGCGCGGCAAGGGACTGAATCTGCCCCGGCGTTTCCGCGCCGAGTGCAACTCCGCTGAAAGTTTCGGGAGCCTCTCCATTTTTGGGAGGCTCGAGCAGCTCAAAGTAGGTGTGCTCGCCGTAGAAATAGAGACCGGTATAGGTTTTGTCCGCGCGAGTGGTGGTTCGAGATTCGAACGCGCCGAAATTGTATTGCAGAAACTCGTTTTCCGCGACGGCCTTATAGGTATCGGGTGACGGAACAACGTAAAGATGATTCAGATAGACGGGAGCAGGCGGCGCTTTGTCCACACCGCTTTTAGCGTGAACCGCCGTCATAGCGATGATCGAGCTGGCGATAAAAAGGAACGTGTTTCGCACCGGAAAAGTATGCCAGCGCCACAGATTTCCGCCTAGTCGAATTTGGCGCAGGCAACGCCGAATGGGGGGTTGTTGCGTCTAAAGGAGACAGTATCCCGGAATAGCGCCGAGAAGGCGATCCATGCGACTTTGGGGTAATGGTTCAACTTGAAGACGAAGCTGGATGAGTGCGCGTATTCTGAGTTGTGAAATTTACAGAAAGGCATTACCGCAGAGGCGCAGAGCGCGCCGAGGTAGGCCGGGATGGAGCTCAATCCTGCGCGGGATCTCGGGCAACGAAAATTACTCCTGGGAATGACCTCAATCTAAACCACGGCCAACTTTGGCAGGTCGTCGATTGAAACGGAGATTGCCGGTCACCCCGAAAGGTGGTTCCATGAAGTTACTCAATCGAATTTTGCTGGCGCTGCTGGCGGTGGGTATTTGCTCAGGTTCTCGCTGCTTCGCCGAAGAGCGTCTGGCCATTAAGGATGTCACCGTAATTGACGCCACGGGCGCCGCGGCCCAGCCGGGTCAAACGGTGGTGATTGCCAACGGGAGGATCGAGGAGGTCGGCCCATCTCGCAAAGTGCGCGTTCCCGCAGGGGCCCGCGTGATCGACGGCAAAGGACAGTTTCTGATCCCCGGACTGTGGGACATGCACGTGCACGTGGCCGGAATCGTAGCCGATCCAAAGTGGAGCAAAGAGACGCTCCTTCCCTTGCTGATCGCGAATGGCGTGACGGGAGTTCGCGACATGGGTGGAAATTTGTCCGCATTGCTTGGGTGGCGAGGGGAAATTGCCGCGGGAAAGTTGCTGGGTCCGCACCTTTTCGTTTCCGGGCCGATGATCGATGGGGCTGCGTTCGGCGACCTGGACATCATCGCCGTGAAAACGCCGGAAGAGGGGCGCCTGGCGGTGGATAAACTGCAGCAGCAAGGCGCCGATTTTATCAAAGTGGTGTCGCGACTGAATCGTGAAACCTATTTTGCCATCGCGGAGGAATCGAAAGCCCGCGGAATACGGTTTGCCGGGCATGTTCCGGTGGCGATAGGCACCGGGGAAGCGTCGGACGCGGGCCAGCAGGGCATCGAACATATTCTTTATGGAGGCTTCGCGGTGGCATGCGTGAAGAACGATGCCGAGCTTCGGGCGCAGTTGGTGGAGGCGTTCCGCAACGGCAGAATCCTGGCGATCGCAAAGGTGATCGATGCCGCCGAGGCGCAATATGATCCGGAGAAGGCCGTGGCGTTGTGGAAAAAACTGGTAGCGAATCAAACCTGGGTGGTGCCCACGCTGGTCTCCACGTACGACAGCGGGCGCCTGGACCAGCTTGCCGCCAAGAGAGATTTCCTTGCTTACTTGCCGGAGAGCGTTTCGAAGACGTGGGCGCCTTCCGAGATTCAGAATGCGACTGTGCCGGCGAAACTGGAGTGGTATCAAAGCCAGTTAAAGGCGCACATGAAACTGGTTGGCGAGATGCATCGTGCAGGAGTGCGGCTGCTGGCGGGAACGGACTCGCTGGATACCTACGAATTCCCGGGATACAGCCTGCATCAGGAACTGCAGTTCCTGGTGCAAGCGGGCTTGACGCCGATGGAAGCCTTGCAAACCGCGACCCTGAATGCGGCTGCGTTCCTGGGGAAACAATCCGATTACGGAACGATCCAGAAAGGAAAAGTAGCGGACATCGTTCTGCTCGATGCAAATCCGCTCGAGAATATCGCCAATACGGAGAAAATCAGGGGTGTGGTGGTCGCCGGACGGTTCCTGGATCAGGCGGCGCTTTCCGGAATACTCGAATCGGCAAGAAAAGCCGCCGCTCAAGCTAAGTAGCCTAGCTCATTGGTAAGTGATTCCGGGTGAGGAAATTCAGTGATACTCCCGGCATAAAGTTTAGTTGGTGGGGAAGATTGCTCGGGATTCTTCGCCCCGAAGACGGGCTCAGAATGACTGCGGGTGCCTTCATCTGGCGGCCACGCCAAAGCCAGAGCTAGCAATTGCAATGG
>JBGQGW010000281.1:0-4313 GCA_041497605.1 Terriglobia bacterium
CATTTTCCTTGAGGAGTAATTTCAGCGTTCCAGTTCCGGTCGGCACCACTCGAAACGTTTTGTTCTGGCTCACCCGCAAATCACTGGCGCCCGCGCGGTCGAAGAGGTGATCGATGTGCTCGAACGCATCCGCCGCCTCGTCGTCGCGGTGCTGATTGGCAATCGCCCGCGCCGCCAGGGCCCGAATTTCCTCGGGAGTGAGCGGACGAGCCTCTTCGCGCGTGACGGAAGTCTTGGCGGCTGGGGCCCCGGTTTGAGTGAACCCTGCGGCCGCCCATACTGCCGCCGCCATCGCCAGGGATATGAAGAACAATCGTCGCGTCATTCGGAGACCTTCGCGGGTCCTTGTTGTGGGATTCGGACGGGCGGTTTCCGGTTGCCGCACTATTGTACCCGCGCGGCCAGCCGGGGAAACGATTTTGATGGAGGAATCGATGACCTTCCGGAAACCCTGACCTGCGGTCGACGCCTTTGAATTTCTATAAGGCCGATGGCTCATGGTAAGGCTAAAGTATTTATTTTAAGCAGCTTGCCGATCGCAATCGACGCCACTTCGTTTGGGCGGCGGGTGAGCGTAATTGGACGAGAGACGCACTGCCAGGAGTGGCTGTGCTACCGAGACAGGCCGTCCGGCGAAAGGATCAATTTGGTTATATAAGTAAGAACTTTTTCGTATTGATATCCGTCTATACTTATTAAGATGGGATTCTCCCTCACTCATGCATCTGTCCGCCCGGTAGCCGCTAGCCGAAGCCGCCTGGATGCCGCACGGACAACGGTGGCCCTGCGCGAGACCCTTTGGCTCGCGCTGGATACGTTGCGCGCGCACAAATTGCGCAGCTTCCTGACGCTTCTGGGCGTTATTCTGGCGGTGACCACCTTGGTGGCGGTCATGTCCGTGGTGGAGGGGCTAAACCGCTACGTTTCCGATAAGATCGCCAACCTGGGTGCGAATGCGTTCGTGGTCGACCGCTTCGGAATCATCACCAACCTGGAAGATTTCATCAAAGCCAAAAAGCGCCCGCCTCTCAGTCTGGCTGATTATGAGGCTTTGCGCGACGGCGCGCAGTTGGCGACCAGGGTGGGCGCCGTCGAGCGTAAGTCCACGGACATTCGCTCCGGAAACGTGCTCTTCGAGGACGCTTTCCTGGTGGGCGCGACGCCCAACTATGCCGAAATACGCGACTACGAGGTTGCCGAGGGCCGCTTCTTCACCGAAGCGGACGAAATGCACCATGCCCCCGTCTGCTTCATCGGCAACGATCTGGTGCAGAAATTTTACCCGGGAGTCGACCCGGTAGGCAAAGCAGTCCGCGCGGGGTCGAATCAATACATCATCGTGGGAGTGGCGAAAGCGCGCGGTACCGTCTTCGGCCAGTCACAGGATAACTTCCTGATGGTTCCACTTTCCACCTATCGAAAGTCCTGGCATGCGCCCGACGACTCCGTGGTCATTTTCGTGCAAGCGCGCGGGCCGGAAATATTGGACGCAGCCCAGGACGAATCGCGCGTGATCATCCGTTCGCTCCGCCACACTGCCTATAATGATCCCGACGGGTTTGGCATCATTGCCCCCTCCTCGATCACCGGACTGTGGAACCAGATCACGGGCAATTTATTCGCGATCGCCGTTTGGCTCACTTCAGTCTTTCTGGTGGTGGGCGGGATTGTGATCATGAACATCATGCTGGCGAGCGTGACCGAGCGGACCCGGGAAATTGGGGTTCGCAAGGCGCTGGGAGCGCGCCGGCGGCACATCGTGATGCAATTTTTGGTGGAATCGGCCGTATTATCGATGACGGGTGGCGCCATGGGGATTGTGCTGGCAGTGGGAATCAGCGTGCTGGTGCGCGCCACCACCCCCATTCCCATGACCACACCGCTGCGCGCGGTGTTGATTTCGCTCACACTTTCGACGGTAATTGGCCTGTTTTTTGGGATTTACCCGGCGGTGCGCGCTTCGCGCCTGGATCCGATCGAGGCGCTTCGCGCCGAAACTTAGGACAGCATCATGAAACAGGATTTTCAAGAAAACCTGGCCCTTGCATTCGACACTTTGCGCACACACAAGATGCGCAGCTCGCTCACGGTCCTGGGCGTGGTGATCGGCGTCGGTGTGATTATCCTGGTGGCGGCGCTTCTCACCGGTTTCAAGCAGAATATCAGCGAGATTATCACCGGCTTCGGAGCGGATACCGCCTATGCCAGCCGGTTCTCTCAGGGCCCGCATGTAGGACGAGTTCCAAAGGAAGAGCGCGAGCGCAAGCCACTCCTGCTGGAAGACGCCGAGGTGATTCTGAATTCGTCTCCGTCCGTCCAGCGCATCGCTCCCTCCATCTTCGAATATCAGCATGATCATTCCGTGCGCTACCAGAAGAATGAAGTGCAGGGCAGCGACTTCCGCGGCACCTTTCCCTCCTTCATCCTGGTTTACGGAAACGCCGCGATGAAACACGGGCGATTTTTCACCCAGACGGAAAACGTACATCGCGACATGGTCGTCGTGCTCGGCGACGATATTGCCAAGGCGCTTTTTCCCGATTCCCTGGATGCGCTGGGGAAAGATGTACGGGTTGATGGCTCGACCTATCAGGTGATTGGCGTCTACGAAAAGCCAAAAGGGGGGTTCGGCGGGAACGATGAAGATAAGCGCGTCACGATCCCTTACTACACGTTCACGAAGATTTATCCTTTTGCGAATGAAGTGGGGTTCCGCTTCCAGGCCTATCCCGGAAAGCTCGATCAAGCGGTGGATGAAGCGCGCGAAGTGCTGCGCCGCCGGCGAAATGTGCCCTACGACAAGCCGGATAATTTCAGCATCGTGACGCAACTGCAGGAAGTCGAGCAGTTCAACGAAATTATCGGCGGGGTTGCGCTGGTGATGGTGGTGCTCAGCTCGATCGGCTTGCTGATTGGCGGCGTGGGCGTCATGAACATCATGCTGGTCTCGGTCACGGAACGCACGCGCGAAATCGGCGTGCGCAAGGCGATCGGCGCGCGCAGCCGCGACATCACCTGGCAGTTCTTGTTCGAAGCGATGACGCTGACCGGCACCGGCGGATTCATCGGAGTTCTCCTTGCCGGCGGAATTGCTATGTTAATTCCCCGGCTGACGGACATGCATTCGACCGTGCCGGTCTGGGCGGTGCTCCTCGGCCTCGCGGTTTCGATTGGCGTGGGATTGGTTTTCGGGGTGTGGCCGGCGGTGAAAGCCGCGCGGCTCGATCCCGTCGAAGCCCTCCGCCACGAGTAAGCTCACCACTACATCCTTAGCAGTTGTCCTCCGCAATATTTCCGCAAAATTCAGGAATCCAGCACTCCAACGCGGCAAACATTTTGCGCGCTGCCATTCGATATCAAAAAGCACAGGCAGGACTTGCGGCCGTAGAAGTAAATTTTCCAACGCAAAATTTCCGCCGGGAAAATTATTTTCCTGCGACAGGCGCAGGGGATCCGGGAGTGCCAATTCGGAACTCGACCACTACGGGTAGACAGTTTCGACACGCAAAACCAAACATTTTGTATGTGAGTGGCGAATTTTTCTTGACAACTTTTTCACATACCGTGATACTCCGGCCTCAGATTCGGGGATCGTGGTTCGGCCTGGATGAGAGAACAGCCGCTTGACCACGACGTCGGCCCGGAGACCCAGCAAAAAGAATTTCAAAGTGTGTTCAGCACATCGCGAGTGCAGCGATGCAACGCTTCTTGTGCCGTGGGGTCGTTTTTTCTTTTTTGCTTATGAAATCAGCCGACGTCGATCGACGGTTTTTTCTCACCTGCCCGGTTCGTTCCAGTCCACCGATTCGGACGGCGCGTCTCTCTCCTAGTCCACCGTCGCAATGTCTTGGGTAAGGCGCTTGGGGTATACTTGTTCATGGCTGCTCCACGCCCTGCTCGCCAATTAATCTAATCTCATAAATCGGCAATGCTGCCGGCGCGGAGGCAGAGATGGCGGAACCAAAAATGGCTGAATCGAAGATTGATTTGAATCAAGAAAATAGGAAAGCAGAAGTAAAGGAACAGCGTCCGGTGGCCGGACTGGAATTCCGGCGGATGTTTACGGACGGAAAAGTGCCGCCGTTTGACGCGGTGGAATGGGATCGCCGTACCGCCCTGATTGGAAATGAAAAGGGCCAGACGATTTTCCGCCAGGAAAACGTGGAAGTGCCCAAGTCGTGGTCGCAGACGGCCACCAACATCGTGGTCTCGAAGTATTTCCACGGCAAGCCGAACACGGCGGATCGCGAGACCTCCATCCGGCAATTGATCAGCCGCGTCGCGAACACCATCGTCAATTGGGGCGACAAGGG
>JBGQGW010000282.1:0-4296 GCA_041497605.1 Terriglobia bacterium
ACAAGCCCGGCGGGATCAATGCGGGAATCTTTGCCGCGGAAATTATTGGGACAGCGGACCCGGCAGTTCGCAAGCGATTGGAAACCTATAAGGAAGAACTCGCGCGCTCCGTGGCCGAGAAGAACGGTCGTTTACAGCTAGACCTCGCCCAGAAACAAAAATCAAAATAAATCAGCTCTGCCCATTTTCCGTAAGACTGCGCTGCCTCTACTGCGATGGAGGCTTCTGAAGCGTTGGCGCCGCGGGAGGCGGCTTTCGTAGGGTTGGCGCTCCCGCAGGGCGCTCCTTGATCTGTTCGGGCTGCTTCTCCTCAGGTGGGGGTGGCAGAAGCCACTCGAATCCGGCCGCATCGATCACGGCAATTTCCTGGCGCTGTTCCTTGGTTGCGACGGCGTCAATCGCAGCCCGCAAGAATTGCGTTGCGTCGGCGACTTTCAGTTTTTGGATATCCCCCCGCAGAATCGAATCTTTTACGGAAGCAAGCACAGCATCGGAAGAAAGACCAGCGAGGCGCGGATCATTTTTCTTAAGCAAGTCGAGCAGGGTTGGCGCGGCGTCATCGGGCGGATATTGCGCTCCCACCAGCGTCCTGGGTTGCCGCTTTTCGGGCGGCCATAGTTGCGTGTAGCTGGGTGGCGTCAGGCTCGTCTGCCAGTAATCACCGCGCTGCTGGGATTGCGTGATGGTGTATTGGAGCAGCCATACTTCGGAGCCCTCTTTCGGATCGAAGTTCAGCAGAACGAGCTCGACCACCGGCTCATCTTCCTGCACTTCCAGCTTGCCATGAATAATGGAGAACAACTGCCGGAGCCGTTCGGTAAGTCCTCGCCCGATGAATTCGATGCGATTTCCGTAACCGATGTTCCCGGCCTTCAGGCTTGGACCAGTGGGAGCGCCCTGGGCGCGAATATGCGGCAACTCGAGTCCCAGGCTGGCGAACAAAGTGGGAGGCCAGAAGGCGTGCCAATTCTCAGCGCCAAACAAGACGCCGGCGCTCTGCGAGCCGAGCGCAATGATTTCGGGCGGACGCGTATTGGGTTCGATCGGGTTTTCGAGCGCGGCAATCACGATGCCGTCTTTTGCCACCGCGATCGTGGCACTCCCGGCGGCTAAATTGACGGCGATTTCGTCGCCTTCGTGTTCTTGCTGCGTGCGTTCCTGCGCAACGGCCGGAATATCAAGCAAGACACTACTGAGAAGCAGAATGCCGGCTGCGGGGATTAACTTCCTTCCGGCCTTGAATCGCGATCGGTTGCGCGCAGCCGGAAAAGACTGCAGGAAGCCTGCCAGAACGGAGCCTTTCAAGCATCCTGAGCGGCGCATTCAGCCTCGGGGCAACACGGCGAGGTTTTTCCGCGCAAGCGATTGAATTGCGGTGATGGCCACAACGTTGGCAATGTCCTCCGCGGAGCAGCCGCGCGAGAGATCGTTCGCTGGACGCGCCAGGCCTTGCAGGATCGGCCCAAGCGCAATGGCTCCAGCGGTGCGTTCGACCAGCTTGTAACCAATGTTTCCGGAATCAAGATCAGGAAAAATGAGCACATTGGCTTTTCCGGCGACCGGAGAACCGGGCGCCTTCGAGTGGCCCACGGAGGGAACCAGTGCGGCATCCGCTTGCAGCTCCCCGTCCACCGCCAGGCCGGGGTGACGCGCCTTGATAATTCGCAGCGCCTCTCGAACTTTTTCGATGTGCAGGTGATCAGCAGAGCCTTTGGTGGAGAAGGAAAGCAGAGCAACTCGAGGCTCGACCTCCAGAAATTCGCGAGCGTTTGCGGCTGTGGCCAGAGCAATTTCCGCCAAAGCTTCCGCGCTAGGATCGGGAACCACGGCGCAATCAGCGAAAAGCATCGCGCCGTCCGCGCCGAAACTGAGTCCATCGCGCGGCGGCACCACCATGAGAAAGAAGCTGGAGACCAATTTCGATTCCTCGGCGAGTCCAATCGCGTGGAGCGCGGCACGGACCGTTTCCGCGGTGGAATTCACAGCGCCACCGACCGCGCCATCCGCGTCGCCCGAAGCGACCATCAGCGCCGCAAAGTCGAGCGGCCGCCGGGCAATTTGGGCAGCCTCTTCGAGCATCACGCCGCGGGCGCGGCGGCGTTCAAAATAAATTTGCGCATAGGCGTCTACCCGCGGGCTGGCGGCGGGATCGGCCAGCTTGATTCCGGAAAGATTGGCTCCAATTTGTTTCGCGGTGGCCTCGATCAGATTTATCCGGCCCAATAAAGTGAGCTTCGCATATCCTTCGGCGTTCACTCGGGCCGCGGCCTGGATCACGCGAACGTCCTCTCCTTCCGGAAGGACAATGTGCTGGGGAAATGCGCGCGCACGGTTTTTCAGTTTTTCGATAATTCGCATAGTCGATTACCTTACCATAACACCGGAAATTGGTTTCGAGCAGCGCACCGGCCCGTTGAGTTGCGCGTTCACTGGTATTGGTAGGCTGCTGTTTTCTTGGTGCTTACTCTTACGCGTGATCCCTCGCTTCGAGCTGTTGGGCAGGCCTGCAACGTTTGACGCTCGGGATGACAGAAAAACAGACGACGGGAAGTGGAGTGCGGGATTGAAGTATTGAGTAGGTTGCTGTCGCGTACAGATTCTCCCGCGGGATTTGGAGTTGGATGCGTTTCCTTCCTGTGCGTTTGGCGGCGAGTTCTAGTAGAATTAATTTTCTGCATAAACATATGTTTGAGGTGCAGGAGTAGCGGTACCGATTTGGCGTTGGAATTTGGGCTGACTGTAGTCCCAGGAAAACATTGTGCACAAAGGTAAGAAACTGAAGAAAATTCTTGAGGATCATGCCAAATTTCTGCGAGGCGAAGAAGGCGGCGTGCGGGCTGACCTTGCCGGAGCCAGCCTCCAGCGGGAGGATTTGCACGGCGCGCGACTGGGTTACGCCAATCTTCGCGGCGCTAATCTCGAAGGCGCCAACCTGCAGCAGGCCAGCTTGACCTTTGCGGATTTGAGCGAAGCGAACTTGACACGGGCGGACCTGAGACGGGCCGACTGCACGGATACGAAATTTACCGGCGCCAACCTGAGCAAGGCGCAATTGAACGGAGTGGAATTGTTCCGCGCCGATCTCGCCGGAGCAAATCTGGAGGGCGCGAGCCTGGTGGCGGCGAATTTCCGCGACGTGAATGTCCGCGGAGCCAAATTCCGCGGCGCCGATATGACCACGACAATTTTGCGCGAAACCAATCTCGAGGGAGTCGATCTCTCGGGCCTCGACCTGAGCACCACGCTGATGCCTCGCGGCTGGAAATCCGCCACGGAGAAAGTGAACAAGTGAAGAAGCGGTGCGTTTGTGGAGAGAGAAGTTTTCAAGACAGCGAACAAAGCTACGAATAATCTCTTTGTTAGCCGGTCCAATGCAACGCTGGATTCCTCGTCCCGTAGAACCATCCGGGACGCAAACTGCGCGCTACGCTCGGAATGACCCCCCTTAGGCCTTTCTCCGCATGCTGGGAAGGAATGCCGCGGCAAACCCGCGAATTCTCTGGAAGAGAATATAGAGTTGTGAGGGTTAGATGGGGAAGAGCCAGCGAGTGGCGGTTTTTAGGCCGCTTTTTTCGTTGAGGCCGAAGATCCGGCTGGGACGGACGGCGAAGATGGGGCCGAGGGAAGGATCGAGCTTCCAGGGTTTGTATTTCTTGTGGTAAGGGCCGCCGAGTTTTTTGAGCAGGGCAGTATCTTTCACCTCTTCCGCTGCGCCTTCCAGAATCACCGCCTCATGGCTTTTTTCCGTGCACACAGTGCAGCGAGGAAAGCGCTGCGCTCGCTGGTTCAGTTTGTCGTAGCTAGAGCTGCGAACTGCCAAGGATGCTCAGTCGAAAAAATCAGGCGGATTGCAGCGGACTGAAATCACGCCACTACTTGCCGGCGGAGAAGGCGGTGGGATCGTCACCCGGAGAGCCTGGGCCGCGAGGGGAAGTGGTGCGGCGGCGGGTTTCGATGCCGAGGCGCTTGATTTTTTGATTGAGCGTGGAGAGCGGGATTTGGAAGCGCTCGGCGGCTTCGGTTTGATTCCAATTGGTGCGTTCGAGCATGTCGACGATGATGCGGCGTTCGACTTCCTCGAGGATTTCGAAAAGCGAAGGCGAATGAGTGGAGGCGGAACCGCGCGCGCCCGCTTCTCCCGGCATGGGCGGCAAAAATTCCGAAAGTTCGAGACGCACGCCCTTCACGATTTCGCGCGTGCGGACGGATTCGGGCAGCAGATCGACATCCATTTCATCCTGGATGGAAAGCACCACGGCGCGCTCGACCACGTTTTCGAGTTCGCGGACGTTGCCG
>JBGQGW010000283.1:0-4291 GCA_041497605.1 Terriglobia bacterium
TCCCGAGTTGAATTCGATGGCACGGATACCGAGAGGAAAGAGCGATTGCGCTGGGGGCGATTTGCGCGGGATTCCTCGGGCCAGACAACGGCCCTCGGAATGACAGCGAGGCGGGGGGCACTCGCTGGCGGCGCGCGCTGGCGAGAATTCGGCTAGGGCTTCGGGGTCGGAGCTGCGGCAGGGACTGCTGCTGCGGCGGCGCCGGTGGGTGCGGCGGCCGGGGCCGGGGGAGCGTCGGGGGCGCGGAGGGCCAGGTAGGTTCGCGCGAAGGCGGAGTATTCGGAGCCGGCCGCGACGGCGATGGCTTGCACTGTGTAACGGCCGGTGGGCAATTTATCGAGCGGCAAGCTGATGCGGAAAGAAGCGGTGCGCGTCTTGGGATCGACCTCGGCGGCTTCGACCAGCGGCGTTGCGCTGACGCGAATTCCGCCGCGGAAAAAGGCCAGGCCGGCGCGGAGATTCGCAGGGTCCGCTTTCGCCGGGTAATAGGCCTGGAAGAAAACGTAAAGTGTCTGCTGGCGAGTGAAGACGCGCGTGACGCTGGGCACGATGCGCTGGCCGGACATTTCCAGCGGCGAATGCTGCAGCTTGGCATCGGCGCCGATCGCTTTCTTCTGCACTTCGGTGTTTTTCTCGACCGGGACGAGTTGGCTGGAAAGCAGAACCGTGCTCAACGCGAGGCGGTCGGGCTGGGGAGCGGTCAGGACCAGATCGTCTTCGAAAGTTCCCACGCGACCGGATTCATTTTCGCGCGCCAGGAATTTCATTTTGTAATTACCGGGTTCCAGGATCACTCCGCCCTGATAGAGCAAGGTGCGCTGATTTACTTCCTGGAATCGTTGTGTGTCCAGTTGGACGGTAATCGTATCGCGCAGCGCGGCGACAGCTCTGCCGGTATTCACATTGCGCACTTCCGCGGCAAAATCGAATTGGGCCTGGTGCTTGCCGTGTTTTTCGGCCCATTGCAGAGCGCTGGAGGAAAGCTTCGCGGCGATTGGTACGAAAATTTCCTTGTCATTCAAGCGGAACTGCGCGGTTTCAAGCGCGATGGGCAATTCCACCAGCGGGCGGTCGGCGCGCATGGCGTCTTCGAGTTGGCGCTCACGATCCTCGGTTGTGTAGTAATTGTAAGTTTTCGGAGCGTAATAGCCTTCGCGGAAGCGGATGCGCGCGCCAGGTATATTCACCTTTACTTTGACGGTGCGCCATTTGCCGTCATGCAAGGGATTGGCGCTGTAGTAGCCCAGCAGGTAGTAGCCGGTCATGTCCTGCTGCACCTTGTCGAAGGCTTCGCTCAAATCGCCCAGATCGAAAAAGGCGCGGCCACCGGTGTCGCTGGCCAGAGAGGCGAGCGTATCGCGCGAATCCTGGCGGCTATCGATTTGGCGAAATACGGATGCGCCGCTGAACATGGATGTGCCGGTGGATGCGTCGGCGGTGGCATCGCCGCCGGGGATGGCGGCCATCAATCCACGAGAATCCACGGTGTAGAACGAAACATTGGCGCGATTGGCCGCATCGGTAGCGGCGCGAAGCTGCGTGCGATTTTCTTCTCCGGTCTGGGTGATGCCGCTGCTGAATTGGATGACCGCTTTTTTCCCCGGCACGCCGCGCAGAATATTGGTCAGGCCTTCCATGGCGGCGAGCTTGCGATCGGTATTGAAGACGTTGAATTCGGTTTCGTCCGGAGCAAACGCCGCGCCGTTGTCTTCCTGCACGTCCGATTCGCCATTCTGCGCCGCGGCGTAAAGAGGATCGGCGAGTTGCACGTCTTTTCCTGGCGTGATGCGGCTGACGGCCTGCTCGACGGCGTCTTTGTCGTTCGTGAAATTCACCAGGACGCCCAGGCGGTTGCCGAACGTGACCACGGCAACCAGATCGGCCGGGCTCATTTTCGTCTGAACGAATTTCAGGGCCGAGTCCCGGGCGCGCAGCAGTTCGTCCGACTGCATCGAACTCATGTCGAAGAAGATGACGATCAGGCGGCGGTCGCGCACTTCTTCGCGGATCGTTTCGGGCGACGCGGAGCCGGCCAGCGCCACGACAACGGGCTCTTCTCCCGCGGTGCCGGCGGTTTCGATTTTTTCGATATCGGAATATTCGAAGGAAGAAATCTTTTGCGCGTGATCGTCCTCGGCGATGGTGAATTGCTCCGGCTTCAATCCCTGAATCGGTTTGCCCGAGCGATCGGTGACTTCGACGTCGATCAATACCAGATCGGTGAAGCTGCGAATGACGGGAGGCTGTTTGCCTTTCGGTGGTTGCTGCTGGTCTTGCGGCGTCGAGGGCGGTGGCGGAGGCGGAGCATTCCGCGGATTTACCGTGGGCTGCTGCGGCGCGTCCGGAGCGGGAACCGGCTGCGGTTGTGGAGACTGGGCCGCGGCAGGGGGAGCGAGGAGCGCGGCGGCGAGCCAGAGTGCCATCGCTTGCTGGAGGAGTGCTCGCATCAAAATGTCATCCGCAAGGAAACGCTCATGGTGCGCATGGACTTGGCGGCGGTCACGCGGCCGTAGGTGGTTGAGTTGACGACGGTCGAAAGGCCGGAGAAATTCGGCGTATTGGTCAGATTCTGCGTATCCCAGCGCAAGTCGGCGTGATACTGGCCGTCTTTTCCGAAGCGGAATTCGCGGTCGAGTGAAACATTCAGGCTGAACGAGCAGGGACCTTCAATCGTGTTGCGCGCAGCATCGCCAAATTGTCCGGTTGGCGGGACGACGAAGGCGGCCCGGTTGAAGAAATTCGTGGCATTCCCGCCGCACAGGCCGAGCGACGGATTGCCTACCTGGTCGGCACGAACGGAATTATTGTTCGAGGTGCCGGTGTTGCCCGAGATACTGCCCAATATGCGCGCAGTGTAAGGGTTGCCGGTCTGCCACGAAATGTTGGTGCTCGCGCGCAAATTTCCGAGGAGATGTGCGGACAAACCTTTCTTCGCCCACTTCTTTCGTTCACCGAAGGGCAGCTCATAAACGGAAAATCCACGGAATTGGTGACGAATGTCGAAGCTGGAAAGTCCACGCTCGGCGGCGAAGTCCTGGTCGTTCTGCACCACAACCTGCTGGCCACCGCCGATGGAACTGGCGTTGTCAATCGATTTGCCATACGTGTAAGTGCCCATGAACATCAGGCCTTGCGTGAAGCGATGTTGCAAGCGCACCTGCAGCGCGTGATAGATGGAAGAGGCGCCGTAGGTGTCGTAGGTGAAGCTGCTCGCGTCTGGAATCAGAGGCTGCGCATTGCCGCCGATGGAGCGATTGGGCGCGCGCAGCAGATCGAGATGCGTGCCTTTTGTTCCGGTGTAGGCGGTTTCGATCAGCCAGTTTGTTTTGAAGGAAGTTTCGATGGAGACATTCCAGAGCTGCGCGTATCCCGGCCGGTAGTTCGGATTCACGGCGATGGTGTTGGGCACGTCGGCGGGCGGCTGGGGCGGAAAACCGCTCTGGAGTGTGAGCAACGCAGTCGCGCTGCTCAGCCGCGTTTGCGCTTGGGCAAACGGAGGCTGATTGGCCATGGAGCGGGCGAGTTGGTTGTAGATGGATTGATTGTAAAAAATCGAATAGCCGGCGCGCACTACAGTCTTCAATTTCAGTTTTGGTTCCCAGGCGATGCCCAGGCGCGGCGCCCAATTGCTGTAATCGCCGCGAATCAGCGCCCGAGTGTTGACGCCCGTGAAGGGAGAAGCTTGGCCGGGGACATAAACCTGCGCCGCGGGATTGATGAGGTTGATGTCGAGATTGGCGAGCGCGTTATAAAGTTCGATGGGCGGCGTGGTGGCTTGATATCGGATGCCGTATTGGAACGTGAAGCGCGGATGAATTCTCCAATCGTCCTGCGCGTACGCCACGTAAGCCCAACTGCGGAAATAGGTGCTGGTGCTGCCGAATTGCGTGTTCGTGGCTTGGGGAAGTCCCAAGAGAAAATCGGCGAAGTCGAGCCCGGTTCCGGCAACCGGCTGGCCGTTCGCGTCGAGCTGGCTGGTGAGCGAGCCGGTAAAAGTAAATTGGCCGCGCGGCGTCGGATCGGACTGGTAATTATTTTCCATGCGGCGCAACTCAAAGCCGAATCGCAAGCTGTGTTTGGTGCGGGAATAGGTGATGCCGTCGGTGAAGCGATAGGTCATGTTGCGCGTGAGCGCCGGGACGGGATCGCTGGCATCGGTGAAATTCGTAAAGCTCAGCAAGGGCACGCCGTTATTGATCGGATCCGTTGAGATGCCGGTGATGCCGAGATTTCCGGCAATGTCCGGTCCAAAGGAATCGTTACTGAGGAGCCGGTTGCGGCTTCGGCTCCA
>JBGQGW010000284.1:0-4253 GCA_041497605.1 Terriglobia bacterium
AAGATTACGATTGGATGGGGCATCATCTCGCCTTATACGCGGCATCCCGTTCAAATCGCGATGGAGGCGCGCGTCCTGCAAGACGCGGCCGGCGAAGGCCGTTTCCTTCTTGGCCTCGGCGCGTCCAAGATTTTCATGAAGGAAATTGGCGAGGGCGAAAAAGGCAAGGAGGTTGGCCCGGCCACGGTGATGAAAGAGAGTATCGATATTATCAAGGCCATGCTCTCCGGCGAGGAAGTAAAATACGAAGGGAAAGCCTTTTCAGCGAATGCGCCGGCGCTGAAGAAAGATGCTCATGTGGGCCGCTGGCGCGTGCCGATCTATGTAGGCGCCACCGGGCCGGTGTTGCAGCGGCTTGCGGGCGCGCAATCCGATGGCTTGCTTACGGCCAGCATTACCACTCCCGCATTCGTAAAAGTCTCTCGCGAGAAGATGATCGAGGGGGCTCAGAAGGCGGGGAAGGATCCCTCATCGCTCGACCTCGGCTCCGTGATTGTTGGCAGCATCGGCGAGGATCCGAAGACCGCGCGCGAGGGAGCACGCGAAATGGCGGCTATGTACCTGGCTAACAAAGTGCAGAACATCAAAGGATCAGCCGATACGCTGCTGGAGTGCGCCCGGCTTAGCTTCGAAGAAATTCGGCCGATCGCCGAAGCCATGGAGCAAGGCGGGCGCAAGGCTGCCGCTCGCGCGGTTTCGGATTCGGTGCTCGATAAAGTTTGCCCGATTGCGGGAACGCCGAAGCAGTGCATCGAGCGTTTGGAAGAATATCGGGCGGCGGGCTGCACGCACATCATGCTGGAATTGTGGGGCGACAAACGCCCGGAACAGGCGCGCTTATTCGGCGAAAAAGTTCTGCCGCATTTTCACAAGTGAGCGGAATGGATTCCGCATTTCTGGTGAGCGAAGCCGAACCGCGCCGTCCATAGCTGCTGGATGGCGGAGATCGGCCTCAGTGGCCGCCGATGGAATCGCGCACCCGGCCGTATTGCGCGCCCCAGGAATCCGTCATTTCATGCCGGATGTCCCAGAGCTCTGGGAAAAACCTGTGGCGAAGGCCTTCGTTCAGCAATTCCACGGAACGTCCCTTTAGAGATTTGGAACCAAGTCCAATCGTGCGTTGAATCAATTGAAGATGGACGAATCGGAACCGTTGGAAAAGTTCGTCAAGTTCCGCCAGAGCTTCGGCGACCACATACGCGTCGCCATGTGAGTATTCTGAGTTGTAGATTTTCTCGATCGTGAGGTTGTGCTTTTCCAGGTAGTGCGCTTTGAACGAAGTCCACAAATGCGGTGCCATCCGGAGCGTTACCCGAAATCCGGGCGATTCTTGCCCGCTGCCGTTCCCCAACTGCAGCCGGATTTCCTGATATTCCTTGGGCGACATCGTTTCAAGCAGCGCCAGTTGATCGATCATCAGCCGCAGCGCGATGTGCACGCGGCGGAAGAGTGTGATCACCCGGTTGGTATTTTCCTGCTGAAGATAGTCGTCGATGTTGAGCAGCGTGTAGTTGATCAACTTCATCCACAGCTCTTCGATTTGGTGCACGATCTGGAATTGGAGCTCATCGGGGTTGCAGAACTCTTTGAAGTCCTTCTGGCAGGAAAGCAGCGTTTTGGTATTGAGATACAACTCGTAATCGAGAGTTCCCTCGCCGTTCATGATGGAATAGAAATGCGCTCGATCCATTGCCAGCCTCCTGGGGCTCCAGGCGCTAAATCCGGCGGCCCCTCTACAAGCATTCTAAAGCAACAGAAATCACTCGGGTCCGGATGGCAACGCGTATGGCTCGCGATGGATATTGGTATGGGCAAAAATGGGTGATTTTCTCATTTTGAACTGGCTTTTTGAACGATCAGTCGAAATTCGTCATCGGAAATCAACCGCCGCGCGGCGATGCCCAGGCTCTTGACGGCCGCGAGAACCGCAGCCTTTTGTGATTCTGGGAGGTCGAGGCCAAGTTCTTTCGCTTTCAAGGCCACGCTGTCAAGCCCGCTCTTTTTTCCGAGCACGATTTCGCGCCGCGCTCCCACGATGTCAGCCGAAAATGGTTCGATCGCTTCTGGAATAT
This sequence comes from Terriglobia bacterium, assembly GCA_041497605.1. Lineage (GTDB taxonomy): Bacteria > Acidobacteriota > Terriglobia > Acidiferrales > UBA7541 > JBGPTK01. The sequence goes on from JBGQGW010000284.1 coordinate 2,073, forward strand.
GAAACTGGCTGGCCACCGCACCGCTTTCCCGCACAAACAAATTCCTGCCCACAACCGGCTTCCAGGGTTCAAGTTCATATTTTGAAGTTTCACGAACGATGCGCGAGACCTCGCGAATCCGCGCGAGATCCAGTGCCACGGGGACATCGTAAAGGCATCGCAGCGCTAATGCGACTTCACCGAGGTCCGCGTTGCCGGCGCGTTCGCCCATGCCATTAATCGTGCCCTGAATCCAGGTAGCCCCGGCACGCACGGCGGCGATAGCGCACGCGGTTGCCAGGCCAAAATCATTGTGTCCGTGGAAGTGCACGGGAATCTTCGGTCCCAGCCAATTCCGCACCTCCCCGACCAGAAACTCCACGGCCTCCGGTCCGCATGCGCCGATCGTGTCTACCACCACCGCCTCATCGGCTCCGGCGTCCACCGTCGCGCGATAGATGGTTTTCAAAAAATTCAATTCCGAGCGCGTGGAATCGACCGGGAAAAACGCCACGTAAATGCCGTTTTTCTTGGCATGGCTCACCGCGTCGGTGGCACGACGGATTGCTTCTTCCTGGCTGATTCCGTAAGCCTTTAATTTGATTTCGCTGGTGGGAGTCTCGATGACCGTGAATTTCAAATCGAGCTTCACCAGTTCGTCGAGATCGGCGCGGACCGCGCGAGCAAAACCCCAGATTTCCGCTTTCAACCCTGCCTGCGATATCAGGCGAATCGCTTCCGCATCTTCGGAAGAGACACGCGGGAAACCAGCTTCAATACGGCTGATTCCTAACGAGTCGATTTGGCGAGCCAGATCTAATTTCTGCTGGGGATCGAGAACTACTCCAACCGTTTGCTCGCCGTCGCGCAGCGTCGTGTCGTAGAAGCGGATCGGAGCGGATACGCTCAACGGAGGACGGATGCTGGACTTCGAATTCAGTTCGCTGACCCAAATTCCCTTGCCACGGGTTTCGTTTGCCGCCGGGCTCATTTTGTCCCACCCGCGGCGGCCGGCGCTTTCTCTCCGTATGCCTGCTGCCAGGAGATTACGGGATTCCGCAGGATCCCGATTTTTTCAATTTCGCATTCCATGACGTCGCCGGGTTTCAGATACCACGCTTTCGGATCGCCGCTGAATGCGGCAACTCCGGAAACGGTGCCCGTCGAGACCACGTCCCCCGCGCTGTAACCCATCGCCGAGTAATGGGAAAGGATTTCGGGAATTTTTACCGACATTTTCTTGGAATGCGATTGCTGGCGCGGCTCGCCGTTCACGCGCAGCTCCATCGCCAAATTGTGGGGATCGGGAATTTCGTCGGCGGTCACGATCCAGGGACCGAGGGGGCAGAAGCTGTCAATCCCCTTGCAGAAACTGAAGACGCCGGATTTCATTTCGCGCCGCTGAATGTCGCGGGCGGTAATGTCGTTGAAAATCACGTAGCCGCCGATGTAGTCCTTGGCTTGCTGAGCGTCGAAATGTTTTCCGGCCTTTTTCAGGACCACGGCAAGCTCGAGCTCGTAATCGAGCTCTTGCGTCAGACCCTCGGGATAAATCACCGGCTCGTCCGGGCCGATAATTGCGTCCACGTTCTGAAAAAAGACAATCCAGGGCATGACCGGGTGCGAGAAGCCCGCCTTTTGCGCTTCTTCGTGATGTTCGCGAAAATTGCCCGCGGTATGGAAAAACTTTTTCGGCTGAATAGGGGCGCGAAGCTTCACGCTGCTGAACGGGAAGAGCAGCGTCTCGCCGGAAGGGCCTTTGGCTCCCGGGCCCAGCTTCTGGACGTAGGCCAAAGCTTTTTTTGCGGCATCCAGACTGTGATCGCCGCCTTCGAAGAGTCCGCGCATCTCGGCCGGCACGCGGGCGTCAGCCAAGCGATAAAAAGCCGGCTCACTTTCCACATCTCGCAGATAAAGAGCATAGGCAAAATTAAGATCAACGATCTGCTGATCGGCGGTAACGGCGCCGATTCGCGGCTGATGGGGTGCTGCTTCAAAAGTGACTAGGCGCATGTGTTTAATATTCCTCTAGGACGCTGCTTTCCGAATTTGGAACGGGGGCGGCTTCACAGTTTGCGGAAAAACTCTTCCTTTTTTCATTCGCGGACCCCTAGGATCGGTTTTCGGTCGTGCGAGCCGCTCGAATTTTGATTCCAAATCTCTGCCTTTGGTTCTTGCGATCCCCTCTCGACGTTGTTGCTT
>JBGQGW010000285.1:0-4239 GCA_041497605.1 Terriglobia bacterium
GAGCTTTCGCACGCGCTTGCTCATCCTCTTCACTCTGACGATTGTCGGCGCCGTGGTGCTGGTTACGCTGGGTGTGATGACCACGACCCGGCGCGCGTTCGAGCAACAGGATTCGAATCACTCCGAAGCGTTCGTGGCGGAATTTCAGCGGGAATTTGAGCGGCGCGGCCAGGACATTGTGGGAAACGTGCAAGACATCGCCCAGGCCGAGGGAACTCTGCGAATGGCGATCGACTTGAGCCGCCCGCAGGCCGATCCGTCACTGTACGTGAGCGACGCGCGAGGTCTGGCGGGATCGCACCAGTTCGATTTTCTTGAGCTGGTTTCGAGCGACGGCACGATCATTTCCTCGGCGCAATGGTCGGCGCGGTTTGGATACAAGAATGATTGGGTGACGCAGCCGGGGGACTGGGCTGCGCTTGGCGCTTTCCTGAAGCGAGAAGATTTGTCCGACGGTCCGGCGCTGGCGCTGCTGGCCGTTTCCACGGTGACGGTCGGCGAGAGAAAAATCTACGTTGTGGGCGGACAGCGGCTGGGAAAAGAATTCCTGGCCTCGCTCGTCTTGCCCAGCGGCATGCGCGCCCTGCTCTACAAGAATCTCGATCCGAATTTTTCGCCGCAGGATTTAACCGACACCAACGGCCCGGTGGGCCAGGCCGAAAAGTTCGCTCCGCTCCTCAACGAGGAACGCCTGCACCCGCGCGAGCTGAGCGCGCTGGTGAAATGGTCAGGCGATAAAGCCAGCGCGGAAACGTTTCATGCCTGGCCGCTTCTGGGACGCCAGAAGGAGTTGCTCGGCGTGCTGCTGGTGGGCAGCTCGCGGCGCGATTTGGTGATCATGGAGCGCTGGATTTTCACGCTGGCGCTCGCGGTGGCGGCCGGCGGCGTCTTGTTTGGAATTCTGCTGAGCTTGTGGGCGTCGGCGCGAATCAGCCGCCCGGTGCAGAAACTCGCGGAAGCCGCCCGGGAAGTGGCCGCCGGAAGATGGAACACCCATGTGGATGTTCGTTCGAGCGACGAGATCGGCGAGCTGGCCCGCGCGTTCAATACCATGACCGAACAGCTCGCGGAGCAGCGCAATCGCCTGCTCCAGGCCGAGCGAGTGGCGGCGTGGCGCGAAGTGGCGCGGCGGCTGGCGCACGAATTGAAAAACCCGCTCTTCCCCATGCAAATCACGGTGGAGAATTTGCAGCGCGCGCGGGAACAAAATCCCGATCAATTCGACGAAGTTTTCCGCGAATCGACGGCCACGTTGCTGGCGGAGCTGGAAAACCTGAAGACCATTATCGGCCGCTTCAGCGATTTCGCCAGAATGCCGGCGCCCGAATTGCGGCCTGTGAATCTGAATGAAATTGCGCGAGGAGTGGTGAAGCTTTTCGAGGCGCAATTCAGCGCCGTGGGCCGTCCGCAAATTACGCCGGAGCTGTATCTGGATGAAAAATTGCCGGTGATTCATGCGGACGCGAGCTTGCTTCATCGCGCGCTGGAAAATCTGGTGTTGAACGCGATGGACGCGATGCCCGGCGGCGGCACTTTGTCCCTGCGCACCGGGCATCATGATGGAATGGTTCGGCTCGATATTTCGGATTCGGGATCGGGATTGACGCGCGAGGAGTGCGAGCGTTTGTTCACGCCCTATTACACGACGAAGCAGCACGGCACCGGCCTGGGGCTCGCCATCGTGCAATCGGTGGTGAGCGATCACGGTGGAACGATCGCCGTGGAAAGCGAACCGGGCAGCGGGACGACCTTCCGGATTGAGCTTCCGGACAGGCCGCCGGTGCACCTGGTTCAGCCGCCGGCGGCGCCGCCCAACCGCCCCGTGGCGGCAGAGGTTTAGCGCGCAGTGCCCGTGTCCCCCAAAGCGCATGTGTTGATTATCGACGATGACGCGAACACGCTCGCGTCCCTGGCCCGCGCATTTCGCCTGGCCGGACACGAAGCCACCGTTTGCGACAACGCGGCCCGCGCACTGGACCTCGCCAAAGCCGGTCACTTCGACCTGATCCTTTCCGACGTGGTGATGCCGGGCAAAGACGGCATCGCGCTGCTCGAAGAATTGAAAAATGCGGGAGTGGCGGCGCCGGTAGTGATGATGTCCGGGCAGGCGTCGATCGAAATGGCGGTGCGAGCCACGCGGCTGGGCGCCGCGGATTTTCTCGAGAAGCCGATTTCCACCGACAAGCTCTTGTTGACCATCGAGAACGCGGTGCGCCTCACGCGCCTGGAAGAAGAGAACCGCGACTTGCGCCGGCGCCTGGGGCGGCACCAGATTGTGTGGACGAGCGTGGCGATGCGCCAGGTGATGGCGCAGGTGGACCGCGTGGCAGCGAGCGAATCGCGCGTGTGCATTTTGGGCGAGACGGGCACGGGCAAGGAATTGGTGGCCCGCACCGTGCATGAAAAAAGCGCCCGGCACGACGCGCCTTTTATCACGCTGAATTGCGCGGCGGTTCCGGCGGAATTGATGGAATCCGAATTGTTCGGCCACGAGAAAGGATCATTCACCGGCGCGGCGGCGCGGCACACCGGAAAATTCGAGCAGGCGCATCGCGGGACGCTTTTTCTGGATGAAATCGGGGACATGCCGCTGGCGATGCAGGCGAAGCTGCTGCGCGTGCTCGAAGAAGGCGAGATCGAGCGCGTGGGCGGCGACCGTCCGATTCGCGTGGATGTGCGCGTGGTGGTTGCCACGCACCGCAATCTGGAAGAGCAAGTGAAGCAGGGAACTTTCCGGCAGGATTTGTATCACCGGATCTACGTGTTTCCCGTGACGCTGCCGCCGCTGCGTGATCGCGTTGAGGATATTTCAATTCTGGTGGACCATTTCGCAAAGCAAGTGGCCGAGCAGAATGGGTGGAAGACGAAGAGTTTCTCGGACGAAGCGCTGGAAGAATTGAAGCGGTATTCGTGGCCTGGGAATGTGCGCGAGTTACGGAACGTGGTGGAGCGCATGTTGTTACTCGCGCCGGATGGCGCGGTGGATGTGGAAACGGCGCGATTGGCGCTGCCTGCGGCGGCTGCGGGAACGCCGACGGAAGCGGCGGGCGCGAGCGGGCCGTTGGCAGAGAGAGTGGAGGGATTCGAGCGCGCGACGATTCTTACCGAACTCAAGCGGCAGAACCATCACATGACCAATACGGCCAAGGCGCTGGGACTCGAGCGAAGCCACTTGTACAAGAAGTGCGAGCACTTGGGGATTGATTTGCGCAGCGCGCGGAAAACAGAGTAGCCCTGCCGGGTTAGGGTTTCGTTGCGGGCGTTACGTTCACTCGGGATGCTTCGCCCCGATCAACCACATCGGGGCGCAGACAACGCGCTGCGCTCAGCATGACCGCATGTTCATATCCTTTCCTTAAATTCCTACGGCGAAGTCATTCACTCGGGTTCGTTCCTTTGTGCTGGTTGAAGCACCTGGCTAGCACCCAATGGGTTGGCAGGTAGACGGCTCCGATCAGAACTGCGAGCGTAAGCGCCACGTGAACCGGAGCGGGGCCCCAGGCGCGGTGAAAGAATGGGTCCGTGAACGCGTAATTGATATTTTCTTTGGGTCCGAAAAAGCGCGATGCCGCGAGGAGGATTGCGGCGATCCCTGATTGCAAGATCCAGGCCCGGCGGTCGTAGCCCACGTGGAAAATTGCCCAAAGCAACAGAACCGGCCAGATGACGTGGAACAGCGAGAGCATCCGCACCCATAGCGGGCGCGTGGCGTCCCACATGTATTCGGTGCCGCCGATGGGATGCTTGCCCCAAAGGGCTGCATAGACCACGTCGAAGCACCAGATTAAATCCACTGCGAGGGAGGAAACGGCCTGACTCGAGAGCAACAGGGAATTGCTCGACCACAAGCCGATGCACGTCAGGATGACGGCGACGTCGCAGAGATGCACGAATGTGGAAGGGCGCCAGTAGATCCAATAGACGGGAAACCAGAGCGCGAGCCAGATCAGGGCTGTCCAGCGTAGCCAGTTGGGAATTTGGCGCGGGCGTTGATCGGGCATGGGCATTGTGGGGAAAGTTGCGGCGACATCGTAACAGAAATGGGGAATTGCAGAGCTACTGGGAGAAATGAACGGATGCGAGCGGGGCGATTTGCTTGAGATTCCTCGGCAGGCCGATTTCATCGGCCTGCCTCGGAATGACGGCATGGTAGCAGTGTCGAGAACACGAGAAGGTGGTCATGCTGAGCGCAGCGAAGCATCCCGAGTTGAATTCGATGGCACGGATACCGAGAGGAAA
>JBGQGW010000286.1:0-4236 GCA_041497605.1 Terriglobia bacterium
AGCTCGGAACAAACACGACCAGATTTTCCTGCAAGTTTCCTTTATTAAATCCTGACTTTTAATTGTGTGAGCCGTCTAAGCGGATGAGCCTGCGGGTGTGTTTGGCGCGCGAGGGAGGCATGCCGTGGAAGCTTTGTGGCAAGACGTTCGATTTGGACTGAGAATGCTGATGAAGAATCGCGGCATGGCGTCATGAAAGGACGAACTCAGTTTCCCGGGTATGCTTTCGGGATTGCCTTTCGACCATGCCTCGTTAATCTTCTCGAGCACAAGCCGGACTTGGTTGCGGTCATCTTGTTCAGCGGCAGGCATCGTCCTTCTCCGATGGGAAATTTTTCTGCGTTGCTTCGCGGAGTAAGTTAACACGAGATTGCGGCGAGTGAGTCGTTGGTAGGGACTGTGGGGGAATTCGGGTAAAATGCTGCGATGCTGAGGACCATGAGCCGAGGGCGCGTCACGGAAGTTTTCTTGGGAATGATATTGGCTTGCGCTTCAATCTTTTTGGGGGCCGGTCCGGCCGCAGGTGACCCGCAGCAGAGTCCGGCGCGCGCTGAAGTGGAGAAATTAATAAAGCAGAGCGGCGCGGACATTGCGATTGCGTATCGTTCGCTCGACGGCACCCAGGAACTCTTTATTCAGGCGGATAAGCCGTACCATGCCGCCAGCACGATGAAGATTCCGGTAATGATCGAGCTCTACGCGCAGGCCAAGGCGGGAGATCTGAAACTGACCGATGTCGTGACAGTGCACAACAGTTTTCGGAGCATCGTCGATGGCAGCATTTATCATCTCGATCCCGCCGACGATTCCGATGAGGAGGTTTACAAGGCCATTGGCAGCACGATGACGCTGCAGGATTTGTGCGCGCACATGATCACGCGCAGCAGCAATCTGGCGGCGAACCTGCTGATCGAAAGGCTGGGCGTGGATTCGATTCGTCAACAGATCGATGCGCTGCACGCGAATGGCATGGATTTTCTGCGCGGCGTGGAAGACGGCAAGGCGTTCGACAAGGGAAAGAATAATATGACCACGGCGCGCGCCCTGCTGAATTTGTTGTGGGGGCTCGCGAAAGGGGAAGCGGTGAGTCCGGACGCGAGCGAGGCGATGATCGGCGTCTTGGCGCGATCCGAATTTCATGAAGCGATTCCGGCGGGACTGCCGGCTGGGACGCGAATCGCTCACAAGACGGGCGAAATTACTGGAATTCATCACGACGCATCCATTGTTTACGGGCCGCACCCGTTTATTCTGGTGATCATGGTGCAGGGAATTACAGACCGGGAGAAGAGTTCGGAAGTGATGGCATTGATCGCGCATTCGCTGGCGTCGGCGATTCAGTAGCGGGCAGGCCGGAAAGAAGTTAATAGAGGAGGAGCTGAGCTATGCCAAAGGTTCAGAAGAAGCCGGCCGGAAAAGGGCGAGGGAACGCTGTGGGGTCTAAGGATTGTGGCGCTGTGTTCCGGGCGTTAAAGCCTCTTTTCGCTCGCTATGAGAGCAGCCTAGATGTGGTGGCCGATCAGCCGGGGAAGTATTATCTCCAATCGAAGAGTCCTGTCTTCCGGGGCAAGCCGCTGTGGTTCGGTGGCGTGGAGATCAAGAAAAACTACGTGAGTTTCCACCTGATAGCGATCTATGTATTCCCAGAGTTGGCTCAACATATTTCACCCGAATTGAAAAAGCGGAAACAAGGCAAATCCTGTTTTAATTTCACTACCGTTGATCCGAAACTTTTTGCGGAATTGGACCGATTGACGGAAGCCGGAATCACGAAATTTGGCTCCGTGAAACCTGGAAGTCCCATGCCCGGAGGCAATTGCAATTGATTGCCGGCGAAAATAGCCGTTGTCTAATTCGCTACATCCCCCTTGCACACAAGGTTACGCCTGCGTAAGATACGCGGCAGTCATCCTAGGAGTGGCGCTGATGCCGAAAGAAAAGCCGAAAGTAAATATCGGGGAAGTGATCCGAACCTACCGGGGCGATCGCGGATTGTCGCAGGGAGACATCGAGCGGCGCACGGGCTTGCTGCGCTGCTATTTATCGCGTGTCGAAAATGGCCACACGGTCCCTTCGCTGGAGACGCTGGCGAAGATCGCCGAGGCCATGGAAATCAGCCTGGCGGATTTCTTTCCGGGCAGCGATACGGCGCAGGATCGCGAAACGCGAAAGATGCTGGGCGAACTTTCGGAAGAAGAGATTCGGTTTCTGGCGGACATCAAGAAGTACAGCACCACGCTGACGGACGACGATAAGAAACTGGTGCTGGCAATGATTCGAAAGATGGCGACGCTGATTCCTCCGCCGGCGCGAGTGACGCATAAGACGAATGGCGGCGCCGCGGCTGCGAGACGGCCCGCCTACTAGGGAGCGGGTTGTAGATTGGAAAGCGCGAGCGTTCGGCGACTCAGTTCTCAGGGCTGTGGTGTTTTGTTTGAATAAAGTTCCTACCTGTACGGATCGTCGAGAAGGCAGTAGCGGGTCAGTAGTTTCCTCCGGGTTTTCCTCCAGCACCCAATTTCCGGTTTCCGTCAGCACGTAAAGCGTCACATTTCCAGAGAAACTCGAGGGCGGAGGTCAAGGCCCCTGACGGATTGAGATTCTTCGGACGCGGCAACTTCAGGGAGGTACCGTCGTGGAGAAGGCACGTTAACTACTGCTGGGCTCTCTCTTTTGCTTTGCCGTGGAAGGAATGGGGCTCGACGACGGCGCGGTGTACTTTTCCGCGGCCAATGACGTGATCGACTGACCTGGCTTCCACCTCGAAGATCAGAAATCTGCCTTTGTGCTGCACCAGCCTGGCCGTGGCGATTACGGTTGCACCGGCGGAGACGGCCTTCAGGTGATCCACTTCGATGCGTGTGCCCACGGTGATGGTGCCGGGCGCGAGTGCCGGCTGCACCGCGTGTGCGGCGGCGATTTCCATCATCCCGATCATCGCGGGAGTGGAGAGCACGGAGGGTAAACGCGGATCGTAGTGCGCGATGGTCCATTCGAGAGGAACGATTTTTTCGACGCTGGCCTGCAGGCCAAGCTTCGGAGCGGGATGCGCAGGGGCGGTTTTGACCGGCGCGCGGCGCGCGGCGGGCTTGCGGGATTTTTTCTTCACTTTCTTCACTGGGCAGGCTCGCGATCGGCGGCCGGGTTGGCCGCTGGCTGGGGCTCGACCAGGCTTTTTGCGAATTCGGTGAGGGTAATTCCCAATTGCGCCCACAGCCGGCGCTTCAAGCTGCGATAATCCTGCGCGCCGCTGAAAAGATCGCGCATCAAAGCGCGGAAAGTGGCGCTGCGGCGCACGAACTGGATCATGCGGGTGGTGACAGCTTCACCCAGGAATGTGCCGCGGAAAACTCTCTGCGCGATGCGCGCGGCGAATTCGAGATCGGAGGAAAGTTCTGCGCGCATCCGGGCGGGATAAGCTTCGGGTGTTCCATCGGCGATTGCCCGGGCGAGCAGGTCGCCCGAGCGCAGCGCATAGTAAAGGCCTTCGCCGGTAATCGGGTCAACACAGGCAGCGGCGTCGCCGGCCAGCGCCCAATTGCGGCCTGCGATCCGGCGCTGGCGTAAGGTGGAAAGCTCCGGCGAGGGAAGCACGTGGCTGTAAAACTGCGCGCCCTCAGTGGGAATATTTTCTTCGCGAATGAAGTCGTCGAGATAGCGGCGCAACTGCTGGCTCGAACTCTGCTGGAGCTTGCTGCAAATGCCGACCGATAGATGATCTACTCGCGGAAACGACCACAGGTAACCTTCGAAGCGCTTCAAAAATTTCACTTTGATCAGGTCCTGCAGCACGGGCAGGAAATAGCCGAGCGTTACTTCCAGGTCGGCGGCGCGCAAGGGCGTGGTGGCGGGCAAAAGGGAATTGCGCGCGCCGGCCGCCAGAACCACGAAATCGGCGGTGTGCTCGCCGCAGGAGGCGCTGAGCTGCACGCGCTCGCCTGCCGTGTTCACTTGGGTGACGCGAGCGCGAATCGCTTTGCAGCCTGCGGCCACTGCTCGATCGAGGAGCAAGCCGTTGAGTACGGCGCGGGAATAAATCACGATGGGCTGCCCCAGAGAAAATCGCACGCGGTCACCGTGGCTCGAAATCATCTCTGCGGTGTGGATCAATTTTTTGGGATAAGGATTATCGAGGAGGAAGGGATAGGCCTCGATGGCTTTGTGCGTCAAGCCGCCGCCGCACGGTTTTTCCCATGCCATGTGCTCGTCGAACAGCGTGACCGAGAAGCCCGCGGA
>JBGQGW010000287.1:0-4229 GCA_041497605.1 Terriglobia bacterium
CTCGAGGTTGTGTTCGGGACAAATTCTTTTGATGATAAAGCCTCTCGTCCGCCAGTTTTAGAAGCGTCTCTTTTTGCTCGCCATCTTGCGGATGGACGGAAATCCCGAAATCCATGGAAACGGGGACATCGAGCTTCAGTGACTTCACCGCTGCTTCGTAGGCGGTGCGAATACGGCGGCAAAGCGTCGCGGCCTGCTCGGGATCCGCTTGCGGCAAAAGTAGAGCGAATTCATCTCCGCCATAGCGAAACGCAAAATCAGAAGCGCGCAATGTTTTTCGCAGAGTGGTGGCGGCGATCTGAAGCACTTGATCGCCCTGCATGTGGCCGTAACGGTCATTGACCTCTTTGAATTTGTGCAGGTCGAGAATCGCCAGCGCCAGATGCTGGCCATAGCGGCGCGCACGGTTCAGTTCTTTTTCGCAGTATTCTTCGAAGAGGCGGCGATTGTAGAGTCCGGTGAGAGCGTCCGTCGAAGCATTGCTCTGCAATTTTTTCAGTTCGCCATACTCCATCAAGACGGGGACACGCAGAAAATCCGACGATGCCAGCACATCCACCATCGCTGTCCGCATCGAAACGCGCTTGCCAAGACTTTCGGAGAGTTCCTGGCGGCGGACCAGAATCTGATCCCAATAGGCGAGCGCTTGCTCGTCCTCCAATTCCAATTGCGCGATCGTTTTGAAAAAACGCTGGAGGAATTGTCCGCGCGCGGGCTTCTCCATATTCTCGAGCGTTTCCACCAACAAATCGAGAAACGAGTCTTCCGCCGTGGATTGCTGTCTGGGCTGATCGCCGGGCTGGGGCATCAATAAGTTATCCCGTCCTAAGCTTTAGTTTAGCTTAGAGAGACACATGCAGGGCAAAACGATGAGTGCAAGGCGGAGGCCAATTGGGAGGAAAAGGGAGTGTCGGGGCTTGTTTGTAACTTACTGTCACTGAGAGACTTACAGAAGTACTCCATTTGACATCGGAACGCCATCCGGATGATGCGAACGAAAAGAGAACTGCCGTGCTCTTTCACTCCGCACAACTGCAACTTTCTGCATACAGGAGATTGGCAAGAACCGGCTGGATCAATCGAGCGGCTTGAGGAACTCCACGCCCACAAGTGTCATATCTCCAGCCGCCTGCAAGCGGCGTACACGCGCCTGAATCGGAGCCATCGCGGCGGGAATCATGCCGGCCGAAGAAGGAGCTGGCGCGGGAATTGTGAGAGACAACAGTCCGTTGGCCTGGATGGAACGAGAACTGGCCAAGAATGCGCCCCCGGCGCTGATGTCGAGTGTTTTCGAAAGATCCAAAAAATCTTCGCCGTAACTGTCGGTGCCGCGGATGAACATGGGGACTTGCAGATGGAGCCTGGGAGAGCGACGTCGTTCCTCTGGGTAAGAACTCATGCCGTTCACATCCTCTGAGCGGGGAAAAAGTTTTCCCTACGCTGGTACCGGTGCACTAGTACGTCCTTCTATAGGCACTTTTGATGCTAACCGTCTGTTTCCCTTCGACGAGCTTCCAACACTATGGTTTAAAGCACGTTATGAACTTTCTACGAAGAGGCTTCAAATTTAGTTCCGATACGTTACTAGGCGATACGCTCCCTAGGTTTTCAACATATGTGCAAAATAGGACTCATGGTCCATTGACACTCGCATCTCGCTTTGCGACTATTCCTTTTCCGTTCGTCCCCACAAGAGAAAACCTTTACCTTTCTCAATAAATTAATTAAGCAGAGGTCTCGTTCCGTTCCGGGAGAATTCGTTGGACAAAAGCTCTACCCTCGAGCAAAAGGCTACTAGTGCGGGCGTTTTCCACTTGATGGCCAGCTTGCTGGATGCGCTCGACCGTCCTCTTCTGGTTGCCGACCGCACCGGACAAGTTCTCTTCGCAAATTTGCACGCACAGGACCAGCTTTCCACTGAACTGGCCTCAGCCTCAGGAACGATCAATCTATTCAAAGATTTGTTGCACGTGAATGCCCAGGAAGTAATGGGGCAGTTGGAACGCGGCGAACAAGAGTTGAATCTCCTGATCAAGTGTCCTGAAGGAGATTGCTGCGCGCGAATTCGCTGGCTGCCCGAGCCGGATTGGCTGGTCGCGTATGTGGAAGCAGCACCGGCACATAGCCCCGCCGACGAAGCGGAGATGCGCCAAACCGTTCAGGAATTGATGCAGGAACGGGAGATTACGTATCGCAACCTCCTGGCCGCTTATCTGCGGCTGCAGGAAGTGAACCGGCAGAAAACGGTGTTCCTGGCTTCGGCGGCCCACGAATTGAAAACTCCGCTCGCGGTGATGAAAGGCTATTACGATTTGCTGCTGACTGGTTCTCTGGGCAAGCTGAATGAAAAACAGCGCGAAATTCTGGAGGAATCGAAGGAAAGCTGCGACCGGCTGGTGCGGCTGGTGTCGATGTTCCTGAATTACTCGGCGCTCGAGAGCGGAAAACTGGTGCTGCAAATGCGCGACAATGATCTTCGCGATTGCGTCCAGGATCTGGTTTGCCGATGGCAGGACCCCTTCCAACGAGCCAAGGTGCGGCTGGAGGTACAGATTTCTCCCGAATTGCCGATCTTTAAGTTTGACTATCCGAAGATCCAGCAGTGTGTGGCCAATCTGATCGATAACGCGCTAAAGCACACTCCGGCAGGGGGATGCGTTACGTTGCGCGCCGCTCCCTACTTCTGGGAACGCCGGATCACCGAAGCCGCTCCCAACGCCGATCGCCGCCGCGGCCGGGAGGTCCAGACCAACAGCGTGCTGGTCTCCGTTTCCGACACCGGCGTCGGCATCGCGGTGGAATATCACCAGGAAATTTTCGAAGAGTTTGTTCGCGTCGATCCCTCCACTTCCGGAATGGGATTGGGGCTGGCAATTACCAAGCGATTGATCCAAGCGCACCGGGGAAAAATCTGGGTGGATAGCGAACCCGGACGTGGCAGCACTTTTAAATTGCTCCTGCCCACGAACGTGGAGTGAGCACGAATTCTTAAAATCGAACGAAATTAGGAACCGAGGAAGGAAATAAATGGCCTTGAAAGAAAAAATCCTGGTGGTGGACGACGAACCAAGTATTCGCAAGTACCTGCAGACGCTGCTCGAGGTGGACGGCTTCGAAGTGTCGGCGGTCTCGAGCGGAAAGGAAGCGCTGGAGCGCGTCACCAGCGGCGATCGGCCGGACTTCATCATCCTCGATGTCCTGATGCCCGAAATGGATGGTCTCGAGACCCTGCAGCGGCTCTTGCAATCGGATCGCACGCTCAACATCGTGATGCTCTCCTGCTCGAATGAGGTCGGCACCGTGGTTGAGGCCATTCGATTGGGCGCCCAGGACTACCTGACCAAGCCCTTCGAAAAACCCGAGCTTGAAGCCACCTTGCTGAAGTGCCGCCAGAAAAAAGAATTGAGCGCGGAAAACAAAGCCCTGCGCGAATATTGCGAGCGGTTGACCGAGGATCTCTCCTTCCTCGCCGCCAGCCCCCAGATGTTGAAGATTCGCCAGCAAATTCTGCAAATTGCGCCGGTCGACGTGCCGGTGTTTATCAGCGGCGAAAGCGGAGTGGGCAAGGAAGTGGTGGCGCGGATGATTCATCTGCGCTCCAATCGCCGCCAGCAGCCTTTCGTCAAGGTAAACTGCGCGGCGCTGCCGGGTGAGTTGTTGGAATCGGAACTCTTCGGCTACGACCAGGGCGCCTTCACCGGCGCGGTTCGCGCCAAGCCCGGAAAATTTGAACTCGCCAACAAGGGCACTATTTTCCTCGACGAAATTGCGGAGATGAGCCCTCATTTGCAGGCCAAATTGCTGCACGTGCTGCAAGACAACCAGTATTCCCGCCTCGGCGGACGTTCCGTGATTACCACGGACGTGCGAGTGCTGGCCGCGACAAACATGAATGTCCAGGACGCCATGCGTTCCGGCCGCTTCCGCGAAGACCTCTATTACCGGTTGAATGTGCTTTCCATTCACATTCCGCCGCTGCGCGAGCGCACCGGAGAAATTCCCCTGCTGTTCCGGCATTTCCTGGTGAAGTACAGCGAAAAATTCCAGAAGGCGGCGCCCGATCCTTCGACGCACTTGCTCGAAGCCGCGCTGCGCTATCCGTGGCCGGGCAATCTGCGCGAACTTGAAAATTTCGTCAAGCGCTACGTGATTCTCGAGGACGACGAAGGCAGCTTCCGTGAATTGCTGGAAATGGCCGCCACTCAGCAGCGCCTCACTCCGCGGCATAC
>JBGQGW010000288.1:0-4228 GCA_041497605.1 Terriglobia bacterium
ATCGGTCCGGTGAAGACCACAATTGGAGAAAGCGGGAATCGTCGATAAATACTTGCGGCGCACCCTGGGCGTACGATCCATATTCCAGGTTGTTCACGCGGCCATTCAGAATCAATGCCGTCCGATTCGTATAAAAAATGATGGACGAAAAAGTGTAGTACTGATCTCCCAGGATCAGTTGCCCTTCGGGAGCACGCAACAATTTTTGCGCCAGTGGCCGCGAGGATAGATAAGGATCGAAGGTCACCATGGCCAAACGCGCCGCGTGCAAAAAGAGAACCATCATCAGCGCGATCGCAATAAATGCGCGCTTACCTTCGAACCGCAGAGTGCCCACTGCGCCCACCAGGAACGCAAGCGCAGCCAAAAACAGCGGAGCCCGCAGGTAAGCGAACGAACGCATCGTCAAATCCTGTATGTGGCCGAGCGCCAGGGTATATGCTTCGGGATGCTGGGAGAGAGCGTTCGAAATATCCCCCGGATTTGGAATCCCTCTAACGAGAATGAGTATGGCGGCTGCGGCCGCGGTAGCGGCGATGGCCAAGGCCGAGAGCGCTCGAGTTCCCCACTGAACGCATTTATCACCGCTGCTCATCGCCGAACCCAAAAGCAACGCCAGCGCCGGATAACAAGGCATCGAATAATATTCCTGCGTCGTCGAAAATGTAAAAAACAGAAGAAGGAAACCAATCCAGCACAGCGCCAGCACTCTCATCCGCCCGGCGCGATCCACGGGTTTGTAAGACAATCGCGCGGCGGCGGGGAGATAAACGCTCCAGGGAAAAAGCCATAACAAGTTCAGCAGCCAGAAGCAAACCCGCGGAACCGTATTGTAATCGCGCGGGTAGCGTAGATTCAGAAAACGAAGAAGCTGTTCATTGATGAAGTAGAACCACAAAAAGCCGTGATACTCGCCGGAGCCGCTGTGCAGCGTAAATGCGAAACTGGGAGGGTTTCGGAGAGCCGCCAAGACATGCCACGGCGCCGCAATCAATATAATAATGATCAATCCACTGATGGGATGGAGCCGCCGCCAGGTCCGCGCCTTGAAGAACTGGCGTGTGACGAGCAAGTACAAGATCGCCGATCCGGCCGGCAAAACTACGGCGATCAGGCTCTTGAGCAAAAGCCCTGTCCCCAGGCTCGCAGCCAGCACGAACGCCCAAAGACGCGGCCGCGGCTCGTCCTCTTCGAGCGCCCGCAAGAGTGCCCACATGGCCAGGGCGCCGGTCAAAGTTAGCATGACATCCGGAATCAGAATCCGCGTGAACAGGAATAAGCCGGCGCAGGTGGCCAGACACAACCCGGCGTAGAATCCCGCGAGGCGCCCGAAGGCCCAAATTCCGATCCGCATCGTTAGCCAGCAAAGCGCAATCGCGGCGAGCGCGATGGGAATGCGCGCGGCCCAATCGTGCACGCCAAATATTGTGTAGGATCCGGCAATCAGCCAGTAAACCAGCGGAGCTTTTTCCAGGTAGGCGATCCCGTCCAATCGTGCGGTAACCCAATCTCCCGAATCGAGCATGTTGCGCGCGATCTGTGCCTGTACGGCATCCACATCGTCCATCAACGAAGGAGGAGAAATAATGCAGCCCAAGTAAATGATTGCGGCTGAGAGGATGACAATTACGAGGATGCCACTGCGATTCTTTCCGTCTCCGGGCTCTCTTCCAGGGCTGGCGCGCTCTGAATATTCCATCGTTTCATCCATAGAAACAGAATCATCAGACTCCACAAGTGATATCCCAGGTTCGCGCGCCTGTCCATGTGCTGGCGAATCAGGGATTCGATTCCGCCGGCGCGGAATAGTCCCGTCTCGCGCACCGCTTTGGCCGACAAGGTATCGCGAAGCAGGGATTGCAACGGGCCTCGCAACCACTGATGAGTAGGAATATCCAGCCCGATTTTTTTTCGTCCGATGACGGAAGGCGGCAACTTGTCCCGCATCAACTCTCTCAATAGATACTTCTGGCAAAAGCCGCGAATCTTGAAGCGCTCCGGCAGCGAGGCGGCAAATTCCACGATGCGATGATCCAGGAACGGCGGCCGAACCTCCAGGGAGTGGGCCATGCTCATCCGGTCCACTTTCGTCAGGATGTCGTCGGGAAGGAAATAGGTTTGGTCAAACCAGAGATGCGGAGTCAAATACCCGGCCGCCATGTTTTCGCGCGGCATCCCATACAGCAACCTGCGAAGTGGAGAAGGATCGGCAGCAAAAAATACGGACTCCTTCTCTTCTTCCGAGAATGCTCCATTCCAAAACACGTGGGCGTTTTGCGCCGGGAGTTTGCATCCTTCGAGGAAACGCTTCGCTTTGTATTCGAAGCTGATCTTTTCATCGGAGACCGGCCAGTGCCGCAGCATTCGCGAACTGAGCCCGCGGGCAATCGAAGGAATCCGCCGCACCGGGCGTGCAAACCGGTCCGCACGGTAAGTGAGATAGCCCCCGAATAATTCGTCGGAGCCTTCGCCGCTCAAGGCCACAGTCACTTTCTGGCGGCACATTTTTGCCAGAAACCACACCGGGAGCGCGCCCGCGTCCGCGCAGGGTTCATCGGAATAGCAAGCGAACTGCTCGATCGCGTCTTGCAAGTCCACTTCCGAATTCAGGTCGAGGTCGACATGATCGGTACCATAGCGCTCGGCGATCTCGTGGATATAAGCAGTCTCGTCGAAGCTGCGCCCCGGGAAACAAATCGAAAACGTCTTCAGCGGCTCGGAACTTGCCTGGGCCGCATAATGCAGAATCGTGGACGAATCGAGGCCGCCGCTGAGCCAGATTCCCAGCGGCACGTCGGAAACTACGTGCTCGCGGACCGATTGCGTCAATAGGGAATCAAATTCTTCCTTGGCGGATTCGAGCGTCCAGCTGGATTGTGGCTGGAACGATAGCCGCCAATAAGATTCGGAATACACTCTCCCGTTGCGCCATTCCAGCCAATGGCCGGGCGGAAGCTTTTCGATTCCTTGTACAAGCGTGTTGGGACCCGGGACATAACTCAGCGACAAGAAACAATTCAAAGCGTCCAGATCAATTTCGCGTTCCACTTCCGGATGGATGAAAATCGTCTTCAATTCGGAACCGAAGAAAATATTCTCTCCGCGGCGGTGCAGGTACAGCGGTTTGATGCCCATGCGGTCCCGCGCCAGAACCAGGCGTTTCTCTGATTCGGTCCACAGCCCAATGGCAAACATTCCCCGCAGCTTGGAGAAGCAATCTTTGTCCCACTCGAGAAAAGCCCGGAGGACGACCTCTGTGTCGCTCGTCGTGCGGAACCGGTGGCCCAGCCCTTCCAATTCTGCTCGGAGTTCGGAATGATTGTAGACTTCGCCGTTGTACACCAGCACGGTATCGCCGTCGTCGCTGTACATCGGCTGATCGCCCGATTTCAGGTCGATGATTTTCAAACGGGCGGCGCCGAGGCTGATGGTTCCCGATTCGTATCCGGCTCTCTGATCGGGGCCACGATGCGCTAGCGAAAGCAGGGCTCTCCGCAACAATTCGGGATTGCCTGGCTTATGCCGATGAGTAAAACCGACGATGCCACACACGTGCTGATCCTCTTTCCAAACAGCTGGGGCTCGCCAGATTTGCGTTCTGGATCGCGCTGACCTTTCCGATGGCGGCCATCATCGTGGTCAGCAGGCTGATCGCGTCAACTCAGCTATCACTTGTGTTTTCTTGCGCCTTGCTAGTTTGCAGAGGATCGGGTCGCGATTTTCTTCTTCCATGAGAGGGAGAGAAGAGGTACGACCTTTTCCGTCGAGCTCCGAACAGTGCTCGCTTGGCGGGTATAGTAGCCATCGTTCGCTGTTAAGTCAATCAGATACCCGGATTTTTGTGTAACCCTTTCGCTTCAGAATACGTCGCGTGGTTCCGCGATTCTCACTCCCAGTTTGCCGCGTTTTCAGGCGCCACGCGACCTTGATCAACAAAATGCTAAGCCAGCTTAGCGACGACACGGCGCGCAGCGAGCGAAAGCATGAGCCGCGTGACCCCACTGAAGAGAATGCTGCATCCGACCAGCGTGCCGATCACCCATTCGGTGCTCGACGGCCACGTTTTCCAGACCAGCACGCCCAGAACCAACGTGACAATTCCATCGAACAGAAACCAGCCCGATCCGGCCGCGGGGCGATGCCCGAAGAAAAGCATCAGTTCCATCACTCCTTCAATCAGGAGGTAGAACGCCAGCGCCAGCGTCAGTGTAGCCAGGCCGCGCGCGGG
>JBGQGW010000289.1:0-4179 GCA_041497605.1 Terriglobia bacterium
AGATTTATGCCCTCACCGACCAAGCCACACCGCTCTTCACCAGACGATTCTTCACTTCCGTGCTTACTTCGCCTGCCTGATGAATTAACCAGGCTAGGCAATGGCGGTTTCGCGGGGGTGGGGACGGGCGTGCTACAATTCGCGGTCATTGGGAGTGGAACGGTGGGATGGGCTTGCGGTTTTTTTTCTTTGAAGCGGCGAAGAATTGCGACGGCGGGCCGGGTTTGAAGTCGTGGTGAAACCAAAAAATGGGGTGGAGGGGCGATGATTACTAGGAGCCGGGTGTGCTGGTCGAGCGTAGCGGCGGTGTTTCTGGCGCTGGCGCTATTTGTGGGGGGATCGTGGGGGTTTGATTTGGCGGCGGGGGGATTGCCGCGACAGAAGAAGGCACCGGCTTCGACGCAGGCGCAAGCGGAGAAGCAGAAGGCGGAGGCATCGGAGGCAGAGGAAGAGCCGGAAGGCGATGACCTGGCAGCGGCGGCAGTGGTGATGGATATTTCAAAGGATTCGCCGGTGATTGCGGCGCTCTACAAGGCGACGCGGGAGACCAAGGAAAAACCGACGCTGGAGCGGCTGGCGGAAGCGCACAAACTGATCGAAGAAAAATCGGATGTGAAATCGGTGGATTCGCTGGGACGCACGCCGCTGCACTGGGCGGTGTTCGGATCGAGCTACGCGAAAAAGCCGTCGATCACCGTGGCTTATGAAGAGATCGCCAGCATGTTGATCGCGCAGGGAGTGGATGTGAATCACGAGGACGCGTATCAGAACACGGCGCTCGATTACCTTCTGTATTCACCCAATTTCGAGATGCAGACGCTGCTGCTGGAGCACGACGCGGCGAGCGGATTTTTTGTTTCGTCTTTTGGTTTCAATCAAGAGACGCGAGACGACGAGGGCGAGAAGGCAGGCGAGAAGCCGGTCGCGAAAGCCCCGCGGCCGGCGAAATCGGATTTGGCGGCGGGACAGACAGTTTCAATTCAATTGGAGACCGCGGTGTGGAGCAACAAATCGCGCACGGGCGATCCGGTGGAAGCAGTGGTGAAGGAGCCATCGGGGGATGCCGCGCGCGCGATCCTGACGCCGGGAACGAAAATTGAAGGCACGGTTTTATTCGCGGAGAAGGCGCCGGATAAATACAGCCGGCCGCGGATCGTGATTGACTTCTCGAATGTGGTGCACCGCAACGGAGTGAAGTCGCCTCTTTATGCGCGGGTGCTGGCGGTGGACAATGCGCGGGAGACGGTGCGCAACAACGAAATTATCGGCATCGTGCAGCCGCATGCGTCTTCGAAAGTGTCCATGGCCTTCTCAGCGGTGGGGATGGTGCATCCGGCGGCCGGGTACGCGGTGAAGGGAGTGCAGGCAGCTTATGGAGCCTCTCTGCGGCGCGAAATTCACTTTCCCACGGGAACGGACATGACTCTGCAAGTGACGCGTCCTTCGAATTTGAAAACAAAGGAAGCGTGGGACGGATGGCCTGCTCTCCCCATGGATGCCGATCTGAAGAAGATCGTGCTGGCAGCGCCGGTGCGCACCGCGGCCAAGAGCGGGGAGCCTTCGGACATCACCAACTTACTGTTTATCGGGTCGGAACAACAGATCGAGGCGGCGTT
Organism: Terriglobia bacterium; assembly: GCA_041497605.1. Lineage (GTDB taxonomy): Bacteria > Acidobacteriota > Terriglobia > Acidiferrales > UBA7541 > JBGPTK01. The sequence goes on from JBGQGW010000289.1 coordinate 1,617, forward strand.
TCAGGAAGCAGGATGGCTGTGGGCAGACGATATCAATGCCAAGTCAGCCTTGAAAACTATTCAGAGTACGATCCGGCAGAGCGGTTATTCGCAGGCGCCGATGTCGCTGCTGACGCTGAATGGCGCGCCGCCGGATTATGTTTACCAAAAGGGGCTCGACACACTGGCCAAGCGGCATCATTTGCGGATCTGGAAGCTGACCGAGACCTACCACGGGCAAGTAGTGTGGGCCGGAGCGGCCACGCATGATATCGCGCTGAAAAGCGGGGGGAAGGGGACGAAGTGGTATCACCGAATTGATTCCCACGTGGACCGCGAGCGCGAATATATCAGGACCGATTTTTTGTTCGCGGGTGTGGCGAAAGGATACGCCCTGGCGCTGCGGCCCGATGCGCCGAAGAAATTGTCGAACGCCACCGGCGATCAGTTGATGACGGATGGGAGCATGGTGGTGCTCGCGCTGAGTGAGGCGAAGCAACAGCCGGCGGATTGATGGAAGCCGCGGCGCGGGTGCGGGTGGGCCGGGCTAGATTTCGATGATCATGTCGGCGAGGCGAGTGGGATAGGTGTTGAGGACTTGGCCTTTGTCTTTGCGGACGACGACGGTGTCGGAGTGGCGGAAGCCGCCGAAATCGGGATCGTAAACTCCAGGTTCACAACTGAAGGTCATTCCCTCGCGAAGAATTGTAGTGTCACCCTCGGCGATCCAGGGAGATTCATGGCTCTGGAGTCCGATGCCGTGGCCGGTGCGATGGCGCAGGAATTTTTCGAATCCGGCTTTGCGGATCTGATCGAGCGCGCGCTGATCGACTTCCTGGGCGACGGCGCCGCCCTTCAATTCGACGATCGCTGTATCGTGGGCGGCGAGCATGGCTTCGTAAAGACGCCTGGCATGATCCGTGGGCTGGCCGACGGAGAAAGCGCGTTCACATTCCACGGAGTAGCCGCCGACGCGAGAGCCAAAACTGAGAATCAGCGGGTCACCCGATTTCAATTTGTCCTTGCTGGGGACGGCGTGAGGGAAAGCGGAACGCTTGCCGAAGGGCAGAAGGCCGCCGAAGGGAGCCTCGATAGTGACGCCTTCGACATCGCGAAGTTCGACCGACATTCTGTCGGCGAGGGCGTTGGCGGTGGCTTTGAGGATTTGATCTTCGGTGACACTGCCGTGTTTGGCGATGAAGTCGCGGCCTGAGGCGACCATGAAATCGGCGAAATACATGGCGCGGCGCATGACGCGCAGCTCGTCTTCGTCTTTGACCCAGCGCATCTGCTCGATCAGGTCGCCGGAGTTGACGAATTTGGCGTGGGGCGCGCCTTTTTTCATTTCTTTCAAGCGGCTGGGAGTGGGTTCTTCGATGCCGATGCGGCCGTGATCGAGGCCGCGGCGCGCGACGCGTTCCAAGATCCAGCGAATGCGATTTTCCGGGCCGGGATAATCAAAATATGCTTCGTAGTCCTGCACCCACCACAGTTTGACCTGGTCGGATTCGAGATCGGGAATAAAAAGCGCCGGATCGCCGGACTTGGGAATGAGCGCGGCGAGCGGCCGTTCCGTCGAGATATGAAAATAGCCGGTGGTGTAGATGATGTTGGTGGCGTTGAGCAGCACGAGCGCGTCGAGCTTGCGCTTGGCCATTTCGGCCTGCACCTGCTGGATTTTCTTGTGATACCAATCGGGTTGCAGGCGGTCGTGCTCTCCGGATTGCAGCACCGAAGCGGGTGCGGCTACGGAAAATTCGAGGGCGCGCGCGCGGCCGGGAGTGATCACGCGCAAGGTGGAAGTGACGACGGTGGCTTCGAGAGCGGAGCGCAGGAAATCTCGGCGAGTGTGGGACATGGCGAAGATACCTCCCGGCAAATCGTGATAGCTTCGGGGCCGGACGCAAAACATACGAGCGGGACGCCCTCAATGCAAGAGCAGGGCACAGCCCTTCGAAGCTCAGGGTAAACAAGCAGCGCCCCTACAAGGATATGCTGGCGGCGCGTCCGACTACTATTCTTCCTTGAAGTCGCCCATTTGCATCGTGAGGTACCGCTCGTAACCCAGTTCGTTGATCTGATGCAATTGAGACTCGAGCCAGTCCACGTGGCTTTCTTCGTCTTTCAAAAGGACGACCAGCAGGTCGCGCGTTCCGTTGTCCTGTTCCTGGACGGCGATCTGGATGGCCGCGTTGTATTCCGAGACGGCGGAGAGTTCGAGGTTCAAGTCGCTTTCGATCGCCTGGCGAACGGAGCCGCCGACGGTGAGCTTGAGCGGTTCCAAGCTCGGGGTGCCGTCGAGGAACAGGATGCGCTCGATCAATTTTTCGGCGTGCTTCATTTCGCCGATGGATTGTTTCTTGATGAAGCCGGAGAGCTTGCGGTAGCCCCAGTTCTCGCACATCTCGGCATGGAGAAAATATTGGTTGATGGCGGTGAGTTCTTCGCGTAGGGCTTTGTTGAGTTGCTCGATGACTTTCGGATTTCCTTTCATAGGGAATGAATTATGCCAGAGTGCGGGAATAGAAGTAAACGGAAGCGTGGAGTGGCATCGACGAATGAAATGTTTACTGCTCGGGGCAAT
>JBGQGW010000290.1:0-4088 GCA_041497605.1 Terriglobia bacterium
AGCTCGGAACAAACACGACCAGATTTTCCTGCAAGTTTCCTTTATTAAATCCTGACTTTTAATTGTGTGAGCCGTCTAAGCGGATGAGCCTGCGGGTGTGTTTGGCGCGCGAGGGAGGCATGCCGTGGAAGCTTTGTGGCAGGACGTTCGATTCGGGTTGCGGATGCTGATGAAGAATCACGGATTTTCGGTGGTTGCGATCCTGACGCTGGCGCTGGGGATTGGAGCGAATACGGCCATTTTCAGCGTGGTGAACGCGGTGCTTTTGCGCGGGCTGCCCTATCCTGAGCCGCAACGGCTGGCGGTGGTGCAGGAGACGGTGATCGGCAGCGGTCCCGAACCGGTCGCATATCCCAACTATCTGGAGATGCGCGAACAGAACCACGTTTTCAGCGATCTTGCGGCTTATGCCGGGACGGACTTCACGGTTTCGGGCGACGAAAAGACGGACCGAATCGCGGGCGAATTGACGTCGGATAATTATTTTCCTTTGCTGGGAGTCACGCCGGTGATGGGGCGTTCGTTTTTGCTGGAAGAAAATAAAGTGCCGGGCACTCATGCTGTGGCCATGATTGGTTTCGGGCTGTGGCAGCGGAGGTTCGGGCAGGATTCCGCGATTCTGGGATGGCAACTCAAAATTAATGGTGTGGAATACAACATTGTCGGCGTGCTGCCACGCGGATTCCACGGACTGACGGGAGATGCGGAAGTGTGGATTCCGATTGCGATGCACGACGCGGCCTGGCCGGAGTCCGCGAAATTTGGATTTTTGACCGGGCGCGACATTCATTGGCACCGGGTGATCGGACGGTTGAAGCCGGGCGTTTCCGTGGCCAGCGCGAATGCGGAGGTAGAAGCGCTGGCGGCGAGAATGGAGCGCGAATATCCCAAGGAAAACAAAGGGCGCGGCGCCCGCGTCCTGGCCGCTTCGGAATATTACGTGGGCCGCGTGCGGCCGGCGCTGCTGGCATTGCTCGGCGCGGTGGGATTCGTGCTGCTGATCGCGTGCTCGAACGTTGCGAATTTGTTGCTGGTGCGCGCGGCGGCGCGGGAACGGGAATTCGCGATTCGCATTGCGCTGGGCGCGGGGCGGGGACGATTGCTCACGCAGCTTCTGGTGGAATGTCTGCTGATCGCGCTGACGGGCGGAATTCTGGGACTGGCGCTGGCCTTCTGGGGCGTCCAGGCGCTGCCTGTGCTGCTTCCTCTTTCGCTGCCAAGTTTCGCGCGGGTGGGAGTGGATTCGCAGGTATTTTTATTTACCGCTGTAATTTCCATCTTCACGGGCATGCTGCTGGGAGTGTTGCCCGCGATGCACGCGTTCCGCCAGAACATCGGCGAATCGCTGAAGGAAGGCGCGAAGAGTTCGGAGGGGAATCGCGCGCGAAGGATTGGCGCGCTGATCGTGGTGTCCGAAATAGCGCTGGCAATTGTGCCGATGATCGGGGCGGGCTTGATGCTGCGAAGCCTGGATCATCTCCTGCACAGCGATCTGGGATTTCGCCCGGATCATCTGCTGACGATGCGAATTGATGTGCCGCACAATTACACCGGAGATTCGCGGGTGCTGTTGAGCCAGCGAATCGCGGAGCGGCTGCGAAATGTGCCGGGAGTGGAATCGGTGTCCGCGTCATTCATCGATCCGTTTATCTGGGGCGGGATGAACCGAGGATTCACGCTGGAAGGGCACGCACCAATCACGGGAGTGGACGTGGATGCTGTCGCCTGCCAGGAAGCGGACCCGGATTATTTCCGGACCATGGGAATTCCACTGCGTGAAGGGCGCGAATTCGCGGCCAGCGATTTGCCGGACGCGACGCACGTTTTGATTGTGAACGAGGCTTTCGCGCGGCGATTCTGGCCGGGCGAGGAGGTGCTGGGGAAACGCATCAAGTACGGCCCGGCGGATTCCACCAGGGCATGGATGCCGATCGTGGGCGTGGTGGGGAACTCGAAATTCGAATCGCTGCGCCAAGACGCGGGAGCCAGCCCGGTGATCTACGGGCCGCTCGAACAGAGCGAGATGATCGCCGACCTGAACCTGATGATTCGCACCAAAGTGGAACCGTCCAGCCTGGCGCCGGCGTTGCGCGCGGAAATCGCCCAGATGGATTCGAATATTCCGGTGTTTCACGTGGCGACGCTGGAGGAACGGATCAAGGGAAGCTCCTCGAATACGCGGTCACTGGCGATGTTGCTGGCACTTTTCGCCGTGCTCGCGCTGGTGCTTTCGTCGATTGGAATTTACAGCGTGATTTCCTACGGCGTGGCGAGGCGCACGAACGAAATTGGCGTGCGCATCGCGCTGGGCGCCCAACAGCATGACGTTTTGAAACTGATTCTCGGGCAGGGACTGCGGCTGGCGATTCTGGGAGTAGGGATCGGCACTGCCGGATCACTGGCATTGACGCGGCTGCTTTCGAGTTTGCTGTTCGGAATCAGCGCTACCGATCCCATCACGTTTGGGGGAGTGGCGTTGCTGCTTGCGATTGTGGCGTTACTGGCCTGCTATTTGCCGGCCCGGCGAGCCATGCGGGTGGACCCGATGGTTGCGCTGCGGTACGAGTAAGGGATGCGGTGCGGAGAATGATGCGGCGCAAGAGTTGGAAGAAATTGTGAGTGCAGGGAAGCGAGATTTGTTGCCAGCGGGGACGAAGAAATTGGAGATCTCAGCAAAGATTCGAGGAAGCCGCAAATTTTTTCTGTGTGTGAGCGGTGTCTGACGAGAATTCCCCGCTTGGGAATGGCCCGAACGAGGAAGTTTTTCCCGTTTGCGAATTGTTTACCCGCCCACTACCCGTTGTATCTTTGGACACCGGGAACGCAAGCGCTAGATATGGCTAAATTTAAAAATCCGGCGTTCTGGCATGCATCTTGCATGCTAGTTCAGCGACGTTGGTGTGGAGATTTTACTGTGTCCGGACCTCGAACGTGTTCAAGGTCGATGTAAATCTCACGAGCGTCACCTACAGGACCCAGATGGAGAATTTAGAACCACGTTTTTCCCAGCCCACGTAGTTCAACTCTGTCAATCACCATGGGTTCGCCAGCCCTGGGGGAAGTTCTGAAAAGGCCACGCAAGTCCTTAAAACTCGGCCGGATGTGGAAATCTCCCTTGGAAGTGCGTCCTGAATCCTTCGTTTTCTTCGAGAGGAAGAGCGGAGCCGTGCAGTTTCAGGTTGTGGCGGAAGAGGACGGGCGAATGCCGGAAGAGCAGGCATCGAGCATGCTGGCGATGCACTGCCTGGTTCGCGGGCTGACCCCCGAGGATTTCAGCGTGCTGGTCGTCCCGCGGCAGAAGTTGCTGAGCCGTGTGGGAAGCCGGGCCCGGCAACTCCTGGCGGCGGGCCAGGCAATTGCGTGTCCGGTCGATCTGACCCGGCGGCAGCAAGAAGTGCTGCACGGAGTGTTGCAAAACTTCTCTAACAAAGAAATTGCCGCGGGACTGAATCTTTCCGAGCGCACCGTGAAGTTTTATGTTTCGGCGCTGCTCGCGAAATTCCAGGTGCAGGGCCGGGTGGGATTGATGCGCGAAGCAGGCCGGGTGCTCCTTTCCGGCAACATGAAAGACGCGCCCATTGAATTCCCCACCAGCCAGGCGAAACCGAAGGGCGGCGCAAAATCCGAAACCCGCGAACGGCTTTTCGAATGGGTGGCGAATGGCAGCCTGCCCATGCAGGTACGCAAACCCCTGCTGGCCTAAATCGATAATTCCGGCGGGGAGGGAAGCATCACTCTCCAAGCCGCGAGCCACTTCCCGTTGGCGCGAGTGAATACAAACAGGTCGTGTCCCGATTCCTCGTAGGTTTCGCCCATTTGTTCGTAAGTCATTTCCCAGGCATGGGTGGCGACGGCCGTATCTCCGGCGACGTCGATTTGAGGCTCGGAAAGTTTGCATTGGTGCACGCGGGCTTGATCCAGAAAGTCTTTGTAACTTTGCACGCAGGCTTGCCTGCCGCGGCTCAGTTCCTGGAAGTTCGGGCCTCTTATGACCATGGCGTCATGAAAGGACGAACTCAGTTTCCCGGGTATGCTTTCGGGATTGCCTTTCGACCATGCCTCGTTAATCTTCTCGAGCACAAGCCGGA
>JBGQGW010000291.1:0-4065 GCA_041497605.1 Terriglobia bacterium
GGACAGCACAGCATTCGGATCAACGATAAGTGGAGAATCTGCTTTGTCTGGCGTGGTGGGGATGCCTACAACGGCGAGATCGTCGATTATCATTAGCGAGGTGAAATCATGCGCAAGAAACTGAAGCCAGTTCATCCCGGGGAACACCTGCGCGAGGATTTTCTAAAGCCTTACGGGCTCAGCATGAATCAGTTGGCGATGGACCTGCGAGTGCCGGTGACACGGATTGCGGACATCATTGCGGAGCGCCGTGGAATCACCGCGGATACGGCTCTGCGCCTCGCGCGATATTTCAAAACTACTCCCGGATTTTGGATGAACATGCAGATCCAGTATGAGCTGGATGTGGCCGAGGACGAATTACGGGCAGAGATCGACCGGGACGTGCGTCCACTCGAAAGCAGAGCTCCCTAGAAGTGTACTTAGTTCTTGAACTGCGAATGCGGTTGACTCGGATGGCCTATCCTTCCCGGCCTCATCGGGAAGCGTGGGGCTTTTGTTCACGCTGAGCTGCCGAATGGCAGTTATCGCGTGATCTCGATTTCTATTTTGCCGCCGGACTTTTCCGCAGCCGCCGCTTCTTCCACCCGCGCGTCCTCGGAAAAGTCGGCCAGTTGCAACTGGAAATTTCCGGCATTGGTTGCGTAGCCCAGCGCCGTCTCCATATCGATCGTGCCGTTGCGAACATACTTCTCGAGTTCGCCGTCAAAATGCTGCATGCCCTCGAGCGAGCCGTCCTGCATTGCATCCAGGAGTGATTTTCCTTCGCCATCGCCCTTCTCGATATATTCGCGCGTGCGCATCGTCGATTTCAAAATTTCAAACACGCCCAGGCGCCCCTTGCCGTCCTTCCGCGGCACCAGCCGTTGCGAAACAAAATACCGGAACGATTTCGCCAGGCGGTTGCGCACCTGCTGCTGGTCGCCCAGGGGAAACGCGCCGATGATCCTCTCCACCGTTTTCGACGCGTCGATCGTGTGCAGTGTTGAGAAAACCAGGTGGCCGGTTTCCGCCGCTTCCAGCGCGATTTCAATCGTTTCGCGGTCGCGCATTTCGCCCACCAGGATCACTTTCGGCGCCTGCCGCAGCGCCGCGCGCAAAGCCAGAGCGAAGCTCGGCGTATCGCTGTGCAATTCGCGCTGGTGAATAATCGATTTCTTGTGATTGTGCAGAAACTCGATCGGATCTTCGATGGTGATGATGTGGTACGCCTTCTCCTCGTTGATCCGGTTCAAAATCGCGGCCAGCGTGGACGATTTCCCCGATCCGGTCGGCCCGGTCACCAGCACCACTCCATTCCGCAACTCCACGCAATCCGCCAGTTGCGGCGGCAAATTCAAATCCGCGAACACCGGAATCTTCGTGGGAATCACCCGCATCACGATGGCGTACGTCCCGCGCTGCACAAAAATGTTCACGCGGAATCGCGCCAGGTTCGGCAAGCTGTAAGAAATGTCGCAGGAGCCTTGATCGCGCAGTTTCTGCAACGCCAGCTTGTTCGCTCCAATCAAGTCGTTCGCGACCTGCCCCGTATCGGCGGGCTTCAGCTTTTGTAGCCCCGGCATTTCCACCGGCACAAGCTGGCCGTTCAATTCCACGAGCGGCAAACTTCCTACCGAGAAAATCAGGTCGCTCACCTGTTTCGATTTCTGGACCATCGCCGCGATGATCCGCTGCGTGGGAATTTTCGGCGGTGCTGCCTCAGTAGAAGCAGAAGAAGTTGGCGGTACCGGTGATTCCATGAAATTCATCCCTCCACCAGCGCCCTGTCTTTCGCCGCGCCGGATTTCCTGCGGCATCCCTCGACAAAACGCTTCATCCATGAATACCATACCTGTGTCGCAGGCCGGGCGAATCCGCCTGCGGCTGTGTCGCAAGCGGGAATAGTTGTCTTCGCGCGCCGCGTGAAGGTGCAAGATGTAAGAGTGCTGGTAGCTGTCAGCGGCCGGTTTCCTGCTTGCATCCAGGAACTTGAATCGGCACATCTAAGGAAGCAGGGCGCTGGCGGCGCCCTTCGAGGGAAAATGATCATGAAGAATTACGCGAGCCTTGCGCGTTTAGCCCTGGTTTTGGCGGCGATCGGTGTTGCCGCCATCCCCGCGCTGGCGCAGGAAGGCACCTCGAAGTCGCCGGATCTCATCCACATTACGGTCACCGCCAAAGGCCGCGACAACGCGCCTCCTCCGCCCGTCACGCTGAACGACGTCATCGTCCGGCAGGGGAAAGACCGTCGTCCCGTCGTCGAATGGGTTTCGGCAAAAGATCGTCATACCGGCCTGGATTTGACGATCTTGATTGACAACTCGCTGGACTCGAGTCTCGGGTTGCAGCTCTCCGACATTTCCAGTTTCATTCACTCCCTGCCGCCTTCCACTCGCGTTGCCGTCTATTACAGCGAGTACGGATCGGCAAAAAAGGCCCAGGACTTCACCGTGAATCGCGACCTTGCTGCAAAGGCCCTGCGCCTGCCGCTCGGCCGCAGCCAGGAAGGCTCCAGCATTTTCCAGGCGACTTCGGATCTTTTGAAGCATTGGCCTGCCGGTGCCGGCCGTAATCGCCGCGCCGTCCTGCTGGTCAGCAACGGAATTGACTTGTTCCGCGGAATTTCCGATTCGAACCCGGGGGCCAACCAGGACCTCCAGGAAGCGATCGACGCCGCGCAGCGGGCCGAAGCCACCTTCTACACAATTTTCGCCAATGGAGCCGCTCAGGTTTCCGGAAATTCTTTTCTCATCACCAATGGCCAGGGCTGCCTTAGCCGCATCGCCTCGGAAACGGGCGGCGAATCTTTCTTCCAGGGTTTGCAAACTCCGCTCGCCTTCGCTCCCTACTTGCATCAATTGTCGAAATTGTTCGGGCAGCAATACCGGCTCACGTTCCGGGCCCAGCTTGGTAAGAGAAAAGAATTCGTGCCGTTGAAAGTAACCACGGAACTCTCCGGAGTCGAACTCCAAGCCCCCGCGCGAGTATTCGTTCCCGCCGGCCGCTGACGCGCAAAGGTGCTGCATCGCTCGTGCCAGCCTCGCCAGCACAGCACCCTATGCACACTCTTTTGCGAATGATAAACTAGCCCTTGTTAGCATAGTGGAATTAGCTGCATAGTCGTGAAAATAGGCCCGTAGCTCAGTTGGTTAGAGCGCTACCTTGACACGGTAGAGGTCTGGGGTTCGAGTCCCCACGGGCCTACCATTTCATCCCTCTGACCTGCCTGAACTTGGTGTTGATTCTCGCCTCCCCTCGTCAAGCTTATTTTCTGCGGTGTGGCGGATTTTGTAGCGGGTATCACCCTTGATTTGTCTTGGTCGATTCAAACAAGGCCGGTTCGGTGCGAGTTTCCGAAAAAGTTATGCGCGTATTGCTGCCGAGTAGGAAGCCGGGGAGTCCTCATCCTCTCCCGAGAAAAACGGCGTCCCTGATGAAATGTTCTCTGATGTGCGACTCTACTCCGATTAGCAGAAACGAGCACGCCCGAACGTCCCAAGATCTGGCCTCTTCGGGAGCCCTACGGTCCGCCCTCAGGTGCCACCTCACAACTGAGAAAATCGTCATCGAGTTCCTGCATTTCGCTTCAGAAACGATGAGCGGTGTCCGTGAACTTCCTCTGAAATCCTTTCAGGCCTTCCCGGGGTTATTGGGGCTGTTTCAAGTGCAGATTACAAAGAGACCACATTATTTGTGATCTGGCTTTCCGTTGCTCTCTTGGTTCTTTCTGTGCGGCAATTCGTTCTCTTCCTAACCGCAGCCAGTTAGGCTCTTTTGATGCGTCGATGCCAATATTTCTGCTCCTCGAGTGCCCACTCCTTGTAGCCCAACGTCTCCGGCTTTCTGAGCGCCTTTCTGAATTTCAGTCTGAACTCTTCGCAGCCATCGTCATTCTTGGCCGAGCTTGTCCATGAGTTTCTATTGCTATCAAAGGTGCTGAAGATGTTTAGCCCCGGATTTTTTGGACACTGAACTGAGTGTATTCATGCAGCGACTCCGAGTGCAAGGAGTTGCTGGCGAGCCTGGGCTGGCGTGAGGTAGCCCAGGCGCTGGACGATCCAGCGCTGATTGTAACGGTCGCGA
>JBGQGW010000292.1:0-4000 GCA_041497605.1 Terriglobia bacterium
CACGAGCGCTTCATTGAGGAAGCGATCGTCAGCGTGCTCGAACAGGATTTCCCCTCTTCAGAAATGGAAATCTTGGTCGTGGACGATGGCTCAACCGACCGTACGCCGGAAATCGTCCGCAAATTCGAGCCGCGCGTCCGGCTGATTCGCAAAGTAAACGGCGGGCAAGCGTCGGCATTTAACGCAGGCATTCCGGAAGCAAAGGGAGAATTCATCGCCTTCCTCGACGGGGATGACTGGTGGGCGAAAAATAAATTGAGCCGCGTGATGCAGGCGTTCGATCAAGACCCGACTCTCGGGGTTGTCGGGCACGGCAATGTTCTTGTTTATCCCGATGGATCCCAAGTCCGCGAGGTTTTGCGGGAGGGGTTTCGCTTCCAAGCCAACACACCGGATGGCGCGCGGCTCTTCCGGCTCCGCAAGAGCTTCCTGGGCACATCCCGGTTGGCAATCCGTGCGGATCTCGTTAAGCGGATAATCCCTGTGCCGGAGGAGCTCCGGTTCCAAGCTGACGAGTATCTGTTCACACTGGCCTCCGTACTCCAACCCGTGGCTGTTCTCCCGGATACGATTGTCTTTTATCGGCAGCATGACTCCAATTACTATCAAATCTCGCAGGAGAACTCCGCCACACGCGTGGGGCAAAAACAAACGATACTGTCGCAGGTTGCCCGAACATTGTCGGATCAACTCAAGCGATTGAATCTGGACAGTGAAGTCTATTCAATCCTCGTCGAAATCTTGTGGGCAGAAGCATTGCAAATGCGCCTGATGGTCGAAGATGGTTGGCCTTGGGAAACGGTGAGAGCGGAATGGAAGATATATGAGGTGATGTGCCCCGAGGCCCCGGTGTTGCATCGCATATTCAAGGTTGGCACCCTTTTTCCTGCGCTCCTTTTACCGCCACGAACATTCTACAAGCTGAGAAATCGGCTGGTAGCCAGTGCTGTATATGCAAGGATCCGGCAGAGAGTTATGCCGAACCCACCCGCTTCACACGTAGAAATTGTCCGATCAGCAGAGCCCGGCGCACGTCAGCCAGGTGTCCAGCTTTCGCCCCAATGAAAGAGAACGCAAATGCCTCCATGAGCATTCTGATGGCCGCGGGCGTTCCCCGGCGTCGCGAGGGCGGCGTAGCTGCGATTATCTACAATCTCGGGCGCGAACTGGAAGGCATGGGACATCAGGTGACCTACCTGTTTTACGAAGACTTGATGAAGGATTCGGAGATTGCGGGGCGTTTTCGTGATTTGCGATTTGCCGTGCGGCTGGCGCAACACGTACGCAAGAATCCGGGAAAATATTCGGTGGTAAATTTCCATGCGCCGACCGGATTTGCTTACGGCGTCTCGCGCAAACTTCTTCCTTCCAATGGATCTCCGCCCTACGTGATGACGCTGCATGGCCTTGAGGAACGGCGGCTCCATGTGATGAGCCGTGAAGCGAAGAAGGGGCGGGCCTGGCACTTCTCCTTTGCAAACCGGCTGTGGCATCGCATGTATCATCAGCCGCGGTTTTATTTGTCGATCAAGACTGCGGACGGCGCTCATTGCTACAGCCGCGACGTGTGGACACTGCTGCAACTAAAATACAACCTGGATTCAGACAAAGTCGCCTATATACCGAGTGGAGTAGAGGAGCGATTTTTTTTGCGGCGCGAGTATGTGGAGCGAAAGCCGGTCCGGCTGCTCTACGCCGGGACCTGGCTCGACCAGCGCGGAATCTTTTACCTGCGTGACGCCCTGAACCGGGTGGATGTGAATTTTCCTGACTGGACGCTCACGATTGCAGGGGCTGGAGTCAGCGAAGACAATTTGAAATCATTCTTCGGTCAAGCGATCACTGATAAAATCCAGATCTCCCCAGTCGTTCCAGCCGACGAGATGCCGCAGCTCTATATGGACCATGACATTTTCGTTTTTCCATCTTTGATGGAAGGACTGCCTTCGGTGCTTCTGGAAGCCATGGCGAGCGGGATGCCGGCGATTACCGCAGAAACGTGCGGCATGGTGGACGTCGTCCAGGATGGTTGGAACGGACTGCTGGTTCCGCCCGCGAACGCGGAGGCGCTGGAGGAAGCGATTCTGAGGATGTGCCGGTGCACCGATCTTCGCCAGCGACTCGGGAAGACAGCCCAGGAATCGATGAGGCGGCATAAATGGACGGAATCTGCTAGAAAACTGGAGCGTTTGTTCGTCTCGGCCCTGCCGAACGGCAAACCGAGGTGAAAGAACGCAGGAGTTCATTCGCTGTACATCAAGCGAACATTCTCGGACGGATCAGACAGCAATGCGGAAGGACCCGCGATGGCGTAAACCATTTGCCGGATACAGCGGCGCGGTAGTTTTCCGGATAAACTCGGTCTTTTGGGAGTGCCTGGGTGGGCGTCGAGTATAGGCCCGTGTTTAAGAGCTCTCGACCCGGAGCGGCAGCTTGCGAATAAAGCGACTCGACATCTTACGTTGCCTGGCGGTCCTTTTGGTCCTGGTTCACCATGGCGGATTCATTCCCATGTTTACCAAGATAGGATGGGTCGGCGTGGACCTGTTTTTTGTATTGAGCGGCTTCCTCATTTCGGGCCTTCTTTACATGGAATTCAAACGGCTGGGAGCCATTCGATGGGGCCGGTTTCTTATTCGTCGGGGCTTGAAAATCTATCCCGCATTTTATGCCATGATTCTGGTCACTTTTCTCGCGCGGCGAATTGCTGCTTCACCTGATACAGTCGGGCCCTACCTCCGGGAGATTTTCTTCGTCCAAAATTACGGCGTTGGCGTCTGGCAGCACACATGGTCGCTCGGTGTTGAAGAGCACTTTTACCTCCTGCTTCCCATTTTTTTTCTCTTGCTGATTCGGTTCTCGCGCAACCGACAAGATCCCTTCGCAAGTTTACCGTGGGCTTTCGTGGGCATCGCTGTTTCCTGCTTGCTCATTCGGGCAGCCACGGTTTACTTCACATCTTCGGCCGCTTTCTTCCCACCGATGGTGACAAATCCTACCCATGAACGGATTGATTCACTATTCTTTGGTGTCCTGTTGGGCTATTTCCACCATTTTCATCCCGCGACAATAAGCCATTTGCTGGGCTCCAGGGCGAAGCAAATCTGTGCTGGACTCTTGGTGGGGGCTGCTCTCTCCTGCTGTTTCATCTTTACTCGCGAAAATCATTTTCTACTTACGTTTGGCTTGACCCTGCTCTATTTGGGCTTCGGTGGGCTCCTCCTGCTGAGCCTTGAAGTTCACGATGTCCTACCGCAGTGGTCGCGGGGATACACGGAAGGGCTTGGCACGCTCTGCGCAACGCTCGGCGCTTATTCATATTCAATTTATCTGTGGCACATACCATTTCAGGCCTTCGCTCCAGGCGTGCTGCGGCGTTTGCTACATATTCGATTTGGACCCCTGGAACAGTTCCTGTTTTATTTTGTGGGGAGCATTGCGTTTGGGATCCTGATGGCAAAAGCAATCGAAATGCCGGTTTTGAAATTGCGGGATCGCATTTTTCCGACAAGTAAGGCGATGCCGAACGAGCCGTCACAGGCACGGCAGATGGCGTCCACAATCACTATCCCAACGAGTGGACCCTGAATGCGAGAAGGAGCGACCGCCAAAGTCGGATTCGCGACATTGTCAATCATACTTTCAAATAAGCACATACACGATTATCGGAATGGGTGGTGAAGAATTGTTTTCTCTCGGGATCAACTACACGCAGATGCACGATTCGTCGGCGTGCATCGTGCGCGACGGCGAAGTTCTCTTTGCCGTTGCGGAAGAGCGGCTGAGCCGCGTGAAGCACGATGCGGGCTTTCCGGGATTGGCGATTCGCGCGTGCCTCGATTTTGCCAAAGTCCGTCCAGACGAGCTGGACTTCGTTTGCCAGGGATGGTCGCCGCCGCGCGTCGGATTCCTGCACGATTTGAGCTGTTTCGCGTCCGGCAAGCAGCCAGTGGACTCGCGTGCGCTGCTGAACACGACTCGTCATTTCCTGAGCATGTGG
>JBGQGW010000293.1:0-3962 GCA_041497605.1 Terriglobia bacterium
CTATGTGGGCGAGACGATCCGCGTAACCGGAACTCTTCATGGCACAGCCCTGCAGGCCGACAAGGTGGAAGTGAACAAGAATGGCAAGTGGGTGGCAGTGGACATCGGCGGCATGATGTAACCCGGCGACGTACCACGACGATCGATCCTGCAGCAATTTGAGCGCTGTAGCGCTACGCGTGTGAGGCAGTGCAAACCTCGCACCCGGTTGTTCTCTGCGCAATATTTTGGGGATGTCGCGGAGGCCTTCCTCCATGCGAAACAAGTGTACGTCGGTGTTGCTGATCGTTTTACTTCTCGTTCTCGCGGGAACGTTTCTGCTCGCTTCCCAGTTCGATTTGAGCGCGCTTCCGGAGCCCGGCGCGCGAGAAACCTATATGGCCACGCGGGTGAAACACTGGATGATCGGCCGCGCGGCCCGCGAATCAAGCGCGCCCAGCGGCGCGGCCAACCTGGGTACCGGGCGGATGATCTACATGGGAGAGTGCTCCGCCTGCCACGGCAATGACGGGCACACGCCCAGCAACGCCGGACGCTGGATGTACCCACGAACGCCCGACCTGGGCTCGAAGGAAGTTCAGCAATGGTCCGATCCGGAGTTGCACTGGATCATCAAGCACGGAGTGCGATTCAGCGGGATGCCGGGCTTTGGAAAAGTTTTCAACGACGAGCAGATTTGGCAACTCGTTCACTACGTCCGCGGCCTGGGCACGGCTCCCGCAAAGCCGGAACAGCACTAGATCACATTGGGGAAGCAAAATTGGGGAACGATCAATTGGCAAGAAAAAATTAGAAAAAAAAGTGTTCGCTCTAGGCGCCGAGCCAGCGGCCTACCGGCTGGCAGCTTTCGATGTGATCGCAGATCACTTTGATTGTTGCCGTGATCGGAATCGCGAGCAGCAAACCCAGTGCGCCCCACATAAAACCCCAGAACAGCAGCGAAATTGTCACCGCCACGGCGTTCAGGTGCACCCGGCGGCCCACCAGCGCGGGAAACAAGACGTTCGCTCCCATCAAGTGAAAAAAGCTCAACATGCCGATGATACCCACATAAAACAAACCGGTGTGGTGCGTGCGCAGACCGACGATTAGCGGCGGGACCCAGGACATCACCACGCCGAGATATGGCACCAGATTGAGCAAACCGGAAGCCAGCGCTGCCAGGAACGGAAAATCCAGACCGATCGACCAGAAAAATATCCAACTGGCCAAAATCAGAATCACGCCCACCAGTCCGGTACCGATGACGTAACTGCGCAGCATGACGCTCACTTCGTCCAGGGTGAGCTTTACTTGCGTGCGCTCGCTCGCCGGGAATAGCTGCATCGTGGCGTGCCAGACCTGGCGTTTCGCCGCCAGCATGAAAAACACAAGAAAAGGCACAAACGTGGATGCCAAGATTGCGGTGTAGAGCGAACCCAGGTGGCTCAGTACGGCATTGCGTACCGAATGCGGTTCGTTTACCTGAAAGACTTGCCGGGGCGAGTTGTTTTCTTCCGCCGATATTTCCGAGACATGCTTTTCAAGTCCTTCCAGCCTTTTCTCGATCGTGGACGCTACCGCTCTCAACGGGGCTCGATACTTCGGCCAATCGGAACCGAATTGGTCGAGGCGAACCACCAATGCCCAGGTGAGCGAAAAAAGCAGTCCCACCGTCACAAAGACGATCAGAAGCGACCCCAGCGCGCGCGGAATATGCCAGTCTTCCATCCAGGAAACGACGGGATCGAGAAAATAAGCAAGCAACACGGCCACGAGCAACGTCACTAACACGCTCGAAGCCCAGTAACAAAAAGCGATTACGATACCGCCGGCGATAATTCTGGCGCTCGCCGAACCCGAAGTGCTGGGCCGCGATTCTTGTGCTGATGTTGTGGACACGAGAGTTACGTTATCATATCCGCGTCCCAGCTTACATGCCCACTGAGTCTCCGTGCTTGCAAAGGAATACCCCGCGTGATGATCCGCGTCCTCCCCGTCAAGCCGGCCGGGGAACCAGCGGAATTCCTGTTGATAATCTGGAGACAGTGCCAATCAGAAAAGGGTGCCAATTGAAAGTGGCGTGCTAGACTTGAAAACTATGCCGCCCAGCGAGATTTTGATACCCAAGTCAAAAAACCTCTTCGGCACCGATGGAATCCGGGGAATCCCCGGCGAGCCGCCACTAGACGACGCGACGCTCTATCGCGTGGGGCGGGCTCTCGGAGGCTATCTGGCCAAGCACGAGCGTGCGCATTCCCAGCGTCCACGAGTGCTGCTGGGCATGGATACGCGCGAGTCCGGGCCGCACATCGCGCAGCGTCTGGCGCAGGGGCTTGTAGCGGCAGGAGCCGAGCCCGTATTTGCGGACACGCTGACGACGCCGGGTGTTGCCTGGCTGGTGAAACAGGAAGGCTTTGCCGCGGGCGTGGTGATCTCCGCCTCACACAATCCGTATCACGACAATGGCGTAAAGCTGATTTCTTCGAGCGGGATGAAATTCCCCGACGCCATTGAAGCTGAAATTGAGCACGACATGGGAAGTTTCCCCGTACCGGTTTCCCCCGCACCCGTGCGTCTGGAAGCCGATTTGCGGCTGCATGACGATTATCTGGAAGGTCTCCGCGGCGCGGTACTCGACGGCGCAAAACTGACGGCCATGAAAATTGTGCTGGATTGCGCGAACGGTGCTGCCAGCAAATTGGCGCCTAAATTATTTCGCTCGCTGGGCGCCGAAGTGATCGCGATGCACGATCAGCCCGACGGCCGCAACATCAACGCCGGCTGCGGATCGCTGCATCCGGAAGTGATGCGCGCCAAAGTGCTGGAAGTGAAGGCGACGCTCGGCGTGGCATTCGATGGCGACGCGGACCGCGCCATGCTCGTAACTGGCAATGGCCGCTTGATCGACGGCGATGGCGTGCTGCTGGCCGTGGGGCGCTATCTGAAATCGACCGGCAAATTGAAGACGGGAACGATTGTCGGCACGACCATGGCTAATTTGGGACTGGAACGCGCGCTCGAGCGATCGGGACTGAAGTTCGCGCGCACGGCCGTGGGTGACCGCTACGTGCTCGAGGAAATGCTTCGCATCGGGGCAAATCTCGGCGGCGAGCAGTCCGGCCATATTCTGTTTCTCGACGATGCCACCACCGGCGACGGCATGCTCACCGCGCTCAAAATCGCCAGCCTGATCGCCTTGCGCGGACCGCTCGATCAGTTCGTTGCCGATTTAAAAGTTTTCCCGCAGATAATCGTGAACGTACGCGTGCGTTCGAAGCCGCCGCTCGAGACGCTTCCGGAAGTCTCTCGCGTTCTCGCGGAAGCGGAGCGCGCGCTTGGGGATTCCGGCCGCGTCGTTCTCCGCTATTCCGGCACCGAACCGCTGGCCCGCGTGATGGTGGAAGCGGAACACGATGCCGACGTGAAGCGCTGGTCCCACGACATCGCCGCCGCCCTGAAATCCGCCATCGGCGCCTAACTGCGGCGCAACCGGCTCCATCCCCAAGATTTGGCACGCCGTGCATTTCATCGCCTCCACCTCGGGAACTTTTCCCTTCTTTTCGACATTACAGTGAGTGAATGCAGGCTACTCCGGATGCCGAATGCATTTCGCTCGTCAGCGGAAACCCTGCGTTGGTCAAAGCAGCTATGAAAGCAGTGAGCCACTGGCGTTACCAGCCGGCTATGTTCAACGGCACCCCCATCAATTGTGAATACAACTATCGGCGTGATATTTACGCTGCACGGGAATCATTAATTAGGCCTTCCGGTTTCCAAAGATAATAGTGTGAGCAGAGCAAACTGTGAGAAACAGTAGTGGAAAGCTAGATTTTCCACTCTCCCCCGGATCAACTGCCTCGATAAGCCATGTCTCTTTAATGATCTACGGGATATCCGCAGTGGTGAGCAGATGTGGCAAGGGACGTGCTCAACATAAATAGGCTGTCTCTCAATCCCGGGGTGGATCCGGTCTCACCGAA
>JBGQGW010000294.1:0-3880 GCA_041497605.1 Terriglobia bacterium
CGAGTTGCGAGCGCATGGAGGTTTCCATGGCGGCCACCTGCTTCAGCGCCGCGTCGGTCTGCGCGTCCGTCATTTTCAGAGTTTCGCGCGATTGGTTCACCTTGGCTTCCAGGCTGGCGATGCTCGCCACGTCCTGCGCCAACATCGCTTCCAGTTCCGCGGGATCGAGTTCGGCGATAAGTTGGCCTTTCTTCACCCGGTCGCCTTCGTTCACGGTCAGGCGAATCATCCGGCCGGCGATCTGCGGACTCACGATCACTTCGTTGCCGTCCACCACTCCGATCAGCGGGATCGCGTTGCCGCGCGGCACGGTGAAGTAGTAGAGCAGCGCCGTAATCACGAAAAGCACGCCCAGAAGAATGAAAAACCTTCGTGCGGTCATTCGGCCTTCGCCTCCTGGCGAAACAGCCCGTGGTCCAGAAAATCGAGCAACGCCCGTCTTCGTCTCGCCAGCGCCTGCGGCGCAAGAAGGTTGTGACCCAGCACTTTGCTGAAGATCGGCGCCGCGGCAAAATAAGAAACCGTCAGCCCGTTGATGCTCAGCACGGCCTGGTGCGGGTCCACCTTGCGGAATTCCCCGGACGCGATGCCATCTTCAATCACGCGGCTCACATGCCGGTGGAAGGTGCAGAGATACTCTTTGGCGATCCAGGCAAAATTCTGGCCCGCCTCCATCGCCGCCCGCTGCACCAGCCGCGGAAAATTCGGATGCGACACCAGAAAATCAAAATAGCTGTTCACGTAATTCAGCAACTGTTCGCGCGGCGACTGCTGGGCGGACCGCGAGGGATAGACGGAATCGCGAAGCTGGCGGAATAGATTCTCCAGAACGGCTCGATGCAGGCGCCGCTTGCTCGAAAAATAATAAAAGAGCATGGCCTTGTTGACGCGGGCGCCGGCGGCAATTTCGTCGGTGCGCGCCCCGGCCAGGCCTTGCTCGGCAAAGATGCGCTCGGCGGTGGCCAGGATGCGCTGCGCCGCCTCCGGATTTTCCGTTTTTCGCCGCCCTCGTTTCATGCGCCAGGTCTCTCCTTGCCCTTTTGTCCGCCCATCAAATCCCCTCGCCGGTTTGTCCGCTCGTGAACCGCCGGGCGAATTGTTCAACTAACTGGTTAGTTTAATTGGCTGGATTCCCAGTGTCAAGTAGCACTTCCGTGCTGTTCAATCTACGGGAATTCGGTTGGCTACCGATCAGGAGTCGTTCAGCCCCGCCCGAGCTCCGCCTCAAACAGTGATTCCACTCCGACCAGGGGGTCATTCCGAGGAGAGCCGATGAAATCGGCTCGACGAGGAATCGCGAGCCAGCGCTAAAATCCGCCGGGATGTATCTAGAACCAAGCCTTGCCAATAGCCGCAATGATTTACTGCTGCAAAGCTCCGCCCGCCCCGCTCGGCAGCTCAATCGAATATTTTGTGCGCTCTTTTTCGTGATGCAGTTCGAGCGCGAGTTCGATCAAGCGGTCAATGAGCTTCGGGTAAGGAAGCCCGCTAGCTTCCCACAGCTTGGGATACATGCTGATGGAAGTGAAGCCGGGGATGGTATTCAGTTCGTTCACGTAAATCTTGCCGGTCTTGCGCTCCAGGAAGAAATCGCAGCGCGCCATGCCCGTTCCTTCGATCGCGCGGAAAGCGCGCACCGCATAATCCTGGAATTTTTTCACCTGCGCCCCCGTCAATTTGGCCGGGATCAGGAGCTGCGTGCCTTCCTCGAGATACTTCGCGGTGTAATCATAAAACTCGCGGTGAGGGACGATCTCGCCGGGTACGGAAGCCTTGATTTCGTCGTTGCCGAGGACCGAAACTTCGATCTCGCGCGCGTTCACGGCCCGCTCGACAATAATTTTCAGGGCGTATTCCGCGGCGAAATCCATCGCCGCCGGCAATTCCTCGGCGCTCTTCACCCGGGTCATGCCCACGGACGAACCGAGGGTTGCGGGTTTCACGAACACGGGAAACGAAAGCTTCTCCGCGATGGCGCCGACAACTTTTTGGCGCTGGTGCTCCCACTCATAACGCGAGAACGCCAGAAAATTCACGATGGGAATCTTGGCGTAATCGAACAGGCGCTTCTGCACGTCCTTATCCATTCCCACGGACGACGCCAGTACGCCCGCGCCGACGTAAGGCAATCCAGCCAATTCCAGCAAACCTTGCACCGTACCGTCTTCGCCGTACGTTCCGTGCAGCACGGGAAAAATCACGTCAACACTAACGCTGGGCTGACCGGGGGTGTTTGCGAACGGCATCAGCGCCGAAGCGCTGGGGTCGGCCGGCAGCACCACGCGCTGGCCGTCGCGCAAAACTTCTGGGAGTAGTTTTTGCGCGCCCCGGCCCACCAGCCAGCGGCCGTCCTTGCTGATGCCGATCGGCACCACATCGTATTTATCGGGATCGAGCGCGCGAATCACGGAAGCCGCCGAAACCAGCGACACTTCGTGTTCGCCGGAACGCCCGCCAAACAGCACGCCTACTCGTAAACGCTTTTTCTCTGTCGCCATTGGATGATTGCCAGAAAATTAGATTTTTGTTACAGGATCTTCTTCCCCAGGCCGGAAAGCACCAACTCTACCCCCAGCGTGGCAGTCGTATTGTGCAAATCAATCACCGGATTAATTTCCACCAGTTCAAATGAAACCATGGAACGGCTGTCGGCGATCATTTCCAGCGCCAGATGTGCTTCGCGGTAAGTGACGCCGCCGCGCACCGGCGTGCCCACTCCCGGCGCCTCCGACGGATCCACAAAATCCATATCCAGGCTGACCGCGACTCCGGCGGTATCGTCGGTGGCGAACCGGAGCGCTTCCGTCATCACTTCACGCATGCCGCGTTCATCGATATCGCGCATGGTGAAAACGTGAATGCCCGCTTCCTTGATCATGCGGCGCTCTTTCGAATCCAGGTCGCGAATTCCGACCATGGCCACGCTGTGAGGCTCGATCTTGGGCTTGAAGCCCGCGATCTCGGTCAGTTCCGGAGGCCCGTAGCCCATAATGGCGGCCATGGGCATCCCATGTATGTTTCCGGAAGGAGAAGTTTCCGGTGTGTTCATATCGCCATGCGCATCCAGCCAAATCAGGCCGATGCGCTTTTCCTGCTTTCGGAAATGCGCTGCGACTCCGGCGATCGTTCCCGAGGCGATGGAATGATCCCCGCCCAGGACGAGCGGCAGCAGGCCTTCGCTCAAAGTGCGCTCGGTGATTTCCGCCAGGCCCCGGCAGGTCTCCGCGATTTCGGTGAGGTACTTGGCGCGCTTGTCGCCGTAATGCTGTTCCTCGGCTTGCTTCACGGGGATGTTGCCGATGTCTTCCACTTGATGGCCAAGCTGCTTGAGCCGCGCCTGGAGTCCGGCGACGCGCAGGGCGGAAGGCCCCATGTCGACCCCGCGGCGGCTTGCGCCAAGGTCCATCGGCACACCGAGGATGCGGATTTTTTCAGCCATGTTTTTATTCGTCGCGGCCCAGTGGAACGGGTGAGCCGCTCAAGGATAGACGCGATAGAGCATGCGAGGGAAGGGGATGACTTCCCGGATGTGCTCAGTTCCGCAAATCCATGCCACGGTGCGTTCGAGGCCCAGGCCAAAGCCCGAGTGCGGAACGCTGCCATAGCGGCGCAGGTCCAGATACCACTGGAATGACTCTTCGGGCAGATGATGCTCCCGCAAGCGGGCCAGCAGCGTTTCATAGCTCGAGAGGCGCTCGCTGCCGCCGATAATTTCGCCGTAGCCTTCGGGCGCGATCATGTCGAAACTCAGGGCGAGTTCAGGCCGTTGCTCGTCCGTGGACATATAGAACGCCTTGATGGCCAGCGGGTAGCGATGAATCATCACCGGAAGGCTGAACTCCTTGGAGATGATGGTTTCCTCGTCGCCGCCCAGGTCGTC
>JBGQGW010000295.1:0-3876 GCA_041497605.1 Terriglobia bacterium
CCTGGACGCTGGGCGCGGGGCTGGGCCAGGTGTTCGAGTGGAGGATGGTCCCCGGCGCGCTGATCTGGCTGATGCTGGTGATGGCTGCGGCCGGCATGTTTCACCTGGCGCGCGAATGGCTCTCGCCGTGTGATTCGCTCGCAGCAGCGGTTCTCTACATGGCCAATCCCTACCAATTTGTGGTGGTTTATTATCGGAGTGATTTTGCGGAACTGGTGGCGGGCGCGATTTTTCCGTGGCTGGTGCTCTATGCGATCCGGATCGGCCGGAGCCGGATGCGCGGGATCATCGGGCTCTCCGTGGCCTTTGCGGCAATCTGGCTTTCGAATGCGCCAGCGGCAGTGATTGCCACCTACTCGCTGGTCCTGCTCCTATTGGTGGAAAGCATGGTCGAGAGATCGGCGCGAACCTTTGCACGCGGTTGCGCGGCCATGGCAGGTGGATTCGGGCTGGCGGCTTTCTACATTATCCCGGCCGTTTGGGAGCAAAAATGGGTGCAGATTCAGCAGGCGCTGGGGCCAGCCCTGCGTCCCGCGGAAAATTTTCTGTTCACGCATTCCGACGATCCGGAATTCCAGCTTTTCAATTGGAAAGTTTCTTCCGTGGCGATCGTGATGATCCTCGCGACTGCCATCGCAATCGGATTGTCCACGCGCCGCAAGCGCGAATCGCCACAAATCTGGTGGCCCCTGGCAACACTGGGAGCCGCTTCGGCACTATTGATGTTTCCGTTCAGCGGATTTGTCTGGCGCCAGTTGCCCAAGCTTCAGTTCGTTCAGTTTCCCTGGAGATGGTTACTGCCTCTCGCCGTCTTATTTGCAATGTTCACGGCTGCGGCCTTAACGCGAGCACCTAGGCGATGGATCGGATGGATCGCGCTTGCGATTGCGCTTGGGTGTGCCGCCACGGCGATCGCGCACGATGCGTGGTGGGATTCCGAGGACATTCCACAAGCCGAATCTGCGATTCAATCGGATGCGGGCTACGAGGGCACGGATGAATATCAGCCGTTGGCCAGCGACCGGTCCGAATTGCAGACTGAAGCGCCTCGCGTCGCGGCGGTTGCTGCCTCGATCGACACGATCGCGAACGCCACGAAGATTCCAACCGGTCAAATGGACCGCGATCTTCGCCTTCACATCGAACGATGGATTTCCGAGGATCGCATCATCACGGTCGACACGCCGCGGCCCGTCACGCTCATCTTCCGGTTGCTGGACTATCCGGCCTGGCGCGCCGAATTGGATGGCCGCCCGGCGGAAATCCGCTCCATGAAGAACACGGGGCAAATCCTCGTTTCCGTCCCTGCTGGACGTAGCCGGGTGGAAGTTCGGTTTATTCGGACACTCGACCGCACAATCGGCGGCGCAATTTCGCTCGTGACCGGGCTCGTGCTCGCCATTTTGTTTTTCACCGATCGGCGTGCTGCAATAGTCGCAGCAGCCGTAGAAAAACCTGAGGCCGCATGATCCGGTGTCCGATTTCGCAACGAATCATCCCGCAAGCGGGCAGCCCTCTGGCTTTTTCGCAGGCCTGGAATCACACTAAAGCTATTCGCCGCAACTAGATACCTCCTCTCGACAAACGGCACTGGATTTGCGCTAGCTCAAGGGTGTAGAACGCCTACACCCATGGCTGTAGACGTTCTACATCGTGCGGCGTCTAACGTTGGGGTGGCATATGAAAGAACGCTATCAAAATCGGATTGAATTACTGCAGGGCACGCTCGATCTGCTGATTTTGCAGACACTGCAATGGGGCCAGCAGCATGGCTATGGAATCAGCCAGGCGATCCGTTTGAATTCCGGCGATATTCTGCAGGTGGATACCGGTTCGCTCTATCCCGCTCTGCACCGGCTGGAAGGGCAGAAATGGATCAGCGCGGATTGGAAAGTTTCCGAGAACAATCAGCGCGCCAAATTTTACCGGCTGACGGCGGCAGGGAAAAAACAACTGGCTTCGGAGCGCTCCCGCTGGGAGCAACTCTCTGGAGCGATTGCCGGGATCCTGAATCCGGCAAAGAGCGAAGGTGGCGCATGAGACTTTGGCCGCGGCGCGAGCAAAAGCACGAAGAACTCAGCCAGGAAATCCGCAGCCATCTGCAAATGGCCGTGAACGAGCGCATGGAGCGCGGCGAATCGCGCGAAAGCGCCGAAGCATCGGCGCGCCGGGAACTCGGTAATGAGAGATTGATCGAAGAAGCCACGCAGGACCAGTGGGGGTGGCGCTGGCTCGAGCATCTGCTGCAGGACGTCCGCTACGGATTGCGCATGCTGCGAAAGAATCCCGGATTCACCGCGGTCACCGTGCTGACGCTGGCGCTGGGAATCGGAGCGAACACGGCGCTGTTTTCCGTCGTCAACGGGGTACTGCTGAATCCGCTGCCGTTTCCGCACCCGGAACAACTCGTCACACTGCACGCCAGCAAGCCGCACTTTGAAACGGGGTCGGTCTCCTATCCGAATTTTCTCGACTGGCAAAAGGAGAATCAAACATTCTCCGCCATGGCAATCTATCGCGACACCGATTTCAGTCTCACGGGCCTCGGCGAAGCACAACGCGTACGCGCGATGCTGATTACTTCTGATTTGTTTCTTTTGCTGAGCGTGAAACCACAAATCGGCCGGACATTTTCTCCGCAAGATGACCAACATGGCGCCGCGCCCGTCGCCATGATCAGCGCGGGATTCTGGAAGCGCAAATTTGGATCGTCCACCGAAGTGCTCGGGAAATCTCTGGCCCTCGACGGACGCGACTACACCATCGTCGGAGTGATACCGGCCGGTTTTGATCTTGGTCTGTACGGCTTCCGCGACACCGAAGTCTATGTCCCCATCATCCAATGGAGCAATTCTTTCCTGCACCATCGCAGCGCGGGCCTGGGAATTCACGGAATTGGGCGCCTGAAACCCGGCGTAACTCTGGCGCAAGCACGCGCGGACATGGACCAGGTGGCGCGAAACCTGGCCGCAGCTTATCCCGAAGCCGACAAAGGGACCGGCGCGAGCCTGGTCCCATTGAGGGAACGATTGGTCGGCAGAATCCAACCATTTCTGATTCTGCTGCTGGGCGCGGTTGGATTCGTGATGCTGATCGCCTGCGTGAATGTTGCGAATCTGTTGGTCGCCCGCTCCACCAGCCGCGCTCGCGAGTTTGCAGTTCGCGCCGCTCTGGGAGCGAGACAGAGCCGCGTCGTCAGGCAGCTTCTTACGGAGAGCCTCTTACTCGCGATTGGCGGCGGCGCTCTCGGCTTGCTGCTGGCGTCCTGGGGAACGCAGGCAGCGATCCAAAGGCTTCCCGAGGCATTGCCGCGCGCCGCGGGGATCGGACTCGACACGCATGTATTGATTTTCACGCTGGCAATCTCCCTGTTTGGGGGAATCCTGTTTGGGCTCGCGCCGGCCTTGAAGATTTCGCGGACCGATTTGCAGGAAACCCTGAAAGAAGGCGCTCGCACTGCGGGGGGCGGCCGGCATCGCACCCATGGCGTATTTGTCATGGTTGAATTGGCATTGGCGTTCGTTCTCTTGATCGGCGCGGGACTGATGATTCGCACGCTGTCGCGGCTTTGGAGCGTGGATCCCGGCTTCGATTCCCACAATGTTTTGAGGTTCTCGATTTCGCTGCCGCCTCCCATGCAGGCGGCGAGCCCGGACGCGATTCGCGCATCCTTCAGGGAAATTCATCGCAGGCTCGACTCCATGCCGGAAATCCAGGCGGCTTCGTTCTACTGGGGGGCCTTTCCGATGGATGACGATGATGAGGAGCTCTTCTGGCTCCAGGGTGAACCAAAACCGGCGAATCTGAATGACATGAACTGGGCGCTGAAGTACGTCGTCGATCCTGATTACTTGAAAACAATGCGAATTCCCATCC
>JBGQGW010000296.1:0-3854 GCA_041497605.1 Terriglobia bacterium
ATCAACAGGCATTCGGAATCTCCTCGACGCCGGTAGAATTTCACACGCTTCGGCTGCTGTCAATCAAAGCCGCCGGCCCGTTCGATCCGGGGCAATTCGGCATCGCCGGGATCATCTCCGGCGGCAATCGCCGCGGCCCAGTGGCGCCCTGCCGCTCGCAGCGCGCTCAACTTCAGGCCCCGGTGGTTTTCCGGAAACTGTTCGAGTTTTCGCAAACCCGCTCTCAAGAGCGACTGCGTGCCCGAACGGTTCCCCCGGCGATAATGATGGAATGCCGCCGATACTTGAATGATGCCCTGAAGAAATGTCTTCTCGGGCTCCGGCGCGGAGAGCCAGATTTCTTCCCATGTCTCGTGGGCTTCGAAAAACTGCAGCGAATTGAACTGCTCCACGCCGCGCTGAAATCTTTCCTCGTCGTGTCTGGTTTGCATGGGTTCCCGAAAGGAAGCCGCCGCTGCCGATCCATCGTGACTCGAACGCATTCCGAAGACGGCCAAAAGTAAATTTCTGAAACTCTTCCATCCGCCGCGGAATCATAGCAAACTGCTCTGCTTGCGAGGGCATGATGGATATCCAGATTGAGCTGCCGGGCGTGAAGTTAGGCGTGGTGGAAGCGGATGGCGTCTCCGTCGCCCCGTCGAATCTCGAACTCGCCAAGGAAATGGACGCCATCTGCGATCGCTTGCGCAGCGCCTACACCGTTGAGAGCGTCATGGAACTCGATTCCATACGCGCCGTGCGCGCGATGTTTCGCCTTTGGGGCATTGACCCGGCCCGCTACCGCCCATCTTCGGAAGCGCTCACGCGCCGGGTTGTTCAAGGCAAAGGACTCTACCGGATATCCAACGTTGTGGACATCGGCAATTGCGGCTCCATCGAGACCGGATGGCCCTACGGGAGCTACAATCGCGCGCTGCTCACGCCGCCCATTTCTTTTCGCGAAGGAGCACAGAGCGAAACGTATGAAGGCATCGGCAAGCAGACCTGGCATCTTGCCGGGAGGCCTGTGCTGGCGGACGCCGCGGGAGCATTCGGCAGTCCGATCAGCGATTCGACGCGTACCATGGTCACGGAAGCCGCGCAAGACGTCCTGAGCGTCATCTATGCACCGGCCGCCGCATCGGATGCCAGCGTGAAACAGGCGGCCGAACGGCTGGCTCAGCGGCTCGAAAGCTTCGCGGGAGCCAAGGCGGCGCGGGCGGAGATTATTACAAAACTTTAATTATACTAACGATGGTCGTATTTACCCCTTTCGCGCTATCCTTATCACCCGGTTCTGGGGTCACGACATGCCGAAATTTCATCTGGTATTGCTAATCCATTCGCACCAGCCCGTCGGAAATTTCGACGATGTGTTCGAGCGGGCGTATGCCCAATCCTATTCGCCGTTCCTGGAGGCTGTTTTCCGGCACCCTGCCGTCCGGATTGGGCTGCACTATTCGGGCCCGCTTCTCGAATGGATTGAACACCGGAAGCCGGAATTTTTCGACCGTCTCCGCCAGCTTGTGGAGCGCGGACAGATTGAGATGATCGGCGGCGGCTACTATGAACCCATCCTAATTTCAATTCCACCCGAAGATCGCACGGAACAGATTCACCGTTTTTCCGATTACATCGAAAAACATTTTGGCCATCGGCCCAAGGGCGCGTGGCTCGCCGAGCGCGTTTGGGAAGCTCCGCTTCCCACCACGCTCGCGGGCGCCGGAATCGAATACACGTTGGTGGACGATAATCACTTCTTGGCCGCGGGCTTCGAGCCGAACCAGCTGTACGGCTACTACCTGGCCGAAGATGTGGGCGCCACGCTGAAAGTGATTCCCGGCCTGCAATCTTTGCGTTATCTGATTCCATTCCGCAGTGTGGATGAGACGGTGGAAGCGCTCCGCAAATTCTCGCGAGAATATCCGGGCGGCATGGCGGCGATGGGCGACGATTGCGAAAAGTTCGGCATCTGGCCCGGCACCAACGACCATTGCTACAAGAACGGCTGGCTGGAAAATTTCTTTTTGGCGCTGGAGCGAAATTCCGACTGGCTCGCGGTCACTCCGCCCGGCGAATATCTGGACACGTACCCTCCGCTCGGCCGGGCCGCTTTGCCCACGGCTTCCTACATGGAAATGACGGAATGGGCGCTGCCCACTGCCGCTCGCCAGCGCTTTCATGCGATCGCTCAGGAATTCTCCGCCCGGCCCGATGTCCTGGCATTTCTGCGCGGCGGACCGTGGCGGAACTTCATGACCAAGTATTCGGAAGTAAATCTTCTGCACAAGAAAATGTTGCACGTCTCGAAGAAACTTCAGGATTTGACTGCGCACCGGCGGCGGGGCGCCGGTTCCGGCGCCGCGCTCAGCAAAGCGCGAACTCAATTGCTCAGCTCCCAGTGCAACGATGCCTACTGGCACGGAGTCTTCGGAGGCCTCTACGCGCCACATCTCCGTACGGTGCTGTGGAATTCGCTCGTCACCGCCGAAACACTGATTGATGGCGTGGTTTATAAAAAGAAGCCCTATGCCGAAGCCGACCGGCTGGACTTCGATCTCGACGGCCGCGAAGAGGTTTATTTTACGTCGGACCGCTACGCTGCCCTGGTTTCTCCCGCGGATGGCGGAACTCTTTCCATGCTCGACTTCCGGCCAGGCGGCATCACCCTGATTAATTCCATCGCCCGGCGGCCGGAAGCCTATCATGCGCGGCTGAAAGAACTGGCCGCACAGGCCGGCCGTGGGCAGGGCGGCGCCGTCTCCATCCACGAACAGGTGCTCATGAAGGAGAAAGGCCTGGAGCGCCTGCTTTACTATGACCGCTGGGATCGCAATGCGTTTCGTTTGCTCCTCTTCGCCGAGGGAAAGACGCACAAGGATTATCAAAAGTTGGGGCTCGATGAAGACGCTGCGCTGGCCGGCGGCATATTCGATATCGTGAATGCTACGCCGACGGGAACGATGCTTCGCTTGCGCGACACGTGCCCAAAACCGGGACCGAACACGTGCTCCTGGAACGCCGAAAAAACATTTACATTTGTGCCGGTAGACAGCGGCTTTGAAGTCGCTTGCGATGTGACCTTGACGCATAACCGCCGGGAAACTTTTCGCGGGCAAATCGGAATCGAGACCGTGGTGAATCTCCTGGCCCCCAATCTGCCGGACCGTTATTTTGATTCCGACGGGCAACGGCACGAACTTCGCTGGTGTGAGGCGACTCCCGCATCGTCGCTCCGCATGACCGATGAGTGGCAAAAGGTTTCGGTGACCATTGGCGCACCCGAAGCCCGGGAGTTCTGGGTCGCCCCGATTGAAACCGTTTCCGAATCCGAAGAAGGCTTCGAGCGGGTCTACCAGGGATCTCAGATCCTGGCCGTCTGGCCGATTGATCTTGCCCCCGGCGCTACCTGGACCGGACGATTGGTCCTAAAAATCTCTCCCCTTGCTTAGTTACCGGGCCTGACAGGTTGCCCGAAGGAAGCAGGCTCTGTTAGAGTCCTCTCTCCGGAGGTTTTGCATGGCTGTTTCCCAGGAACTACTCGACATTCTGGTTTGCCCAAAGTGTAAGACGCCCGTTAAACTGACTGGCGAAGGCGATGGATTGAAGTGTTCCACGTGCCACCGTGTGTACCCGGTGCGCGATGACACCCCAATCATGCTGGTGGACGAAGCACGCATTGAATCTGAGTAGCCCAACCTCTCTCCTCCCGGATCTGCCGCCAGGGGCGCAAGTTCTGATCGTGCGTCTGCGTTCGATCGGCGACGTGGTCCTCACCACTCCGGCGCTTGCTGCCTTGCATGCCTGGCGGCCTGACCTTCGCCGCAGCGTGCTGCTCGAGCCATCCGGCGCCCCCGTGCTCCAAGGAAATCCCG
>JBGQGW010000297.1:0-3817 GCA_041497605.1 Terriglobia bacterium
AGAAAAATCTGCCCCGGCTCATTGAAGCCTTTGCGGTGGCCAAGGCAGGCTTGCGCGATCACCCGGAATACTCCGGACTGAAACTGCTGTTGATTGGCGATGCCACCGATGAGCATTCCGATTTGAGACGGGCTGTGCTGCGTTCGCGCCTGCAAGGGGAGGTGCGCTTTCTTGGATTCCTGCCGCACGCGGTGTTGCGGGTATTCTACTCCCGTGCGCGAGCCTTTCTATTCCCATCCCTTTACGAAGGGTTTGGACTCCCTCCACTGGAAGCCATGGCGCACGGCACGCCTGTATTGACTTCCAGCGTATCTTCGCTGCCGGAAGTATTCGGGGACGCGGCGCTGATGGTGAATCCGGAAAACGTTTTTGAAATAGCTCGCGGGATTCGCCAAATCCTCACCGAGAGCGCCCTGCGCGAAACACTGGTGAGCCGCGGGCACGAACTGGTGCGGAAGTATTCCTGGGAACGATCCGCGGATCAGGTTCGGGAAGTGTATCGCTCGGTACACGCCGGCCGCCCGGCGAAGAAATAGCTGTAGGGGCACGGTTCACGGAGAACCCGGCGCGGCGGGGTGAAGCGTTCCCTTACACGTTGGCAATAACAATTTCCTTTTCTTCTACTTGCCCATCGCGAATGAAAAATGCCCGCACAGGACGTGGCGCCCCAGGCATCGGTGAAATAAGGAAGTACGCTTGGCGGGGATAGTAGGCTTGCTCGATATCGCTCGGTGAGGGAACGTTTTCGCCCGCCGGATGCGAATGATAGAGGCCCAAATGCTCCAGGCCTTCCTCGCGCATCCGCCGGAATAATTCAAACAATTCTTGGGGCGGGATTTCATACGCGGTCGCACTTGCGAGCGCGTTGCTCGCGGGAAAACTCTTCGTGACGATGCCTTCGCGCCCGGCAAGCAGGCCGCAACATTCCATGCCAGGCTCCCTCCGCGCATGACGCAGCATCTCCTCGATAATTCCCGCGCGCACCTGGATTCCATGAGCCATGCGCGCAAGTGTACCTCACGCCGCTTTGCGGCTGACAGTGGGGCGTGACCGGAAGCTCGCCTCCGCCTTCAAACGATCAGACGGTTACATTCAGGCTGCCGGCGCCTGACGGCGCCGAGGCGCTGCTCGACCCGGGGGCAGTGAACCCTCCAATTTGCTGCAAATCGTTCTGAAGCGTCGCGAATGCCTGCTGTGCTCCCTGGAGATTTCCTCCCTGCAGGGATTGCGCCAATTGGCTGAACTCCTGGGCAATCGAAGTTTTCTGCCGGGTTGCGGAGGAGTTTTGCGCGATTTCCGCGTGGTTATGATGGTGGTGATGACCTCCAACCTGCCCGGCAATCTGTTGCACGTCTTGTTGAATTGTCGTGAAGTCCTGCCGGGCGGCCGGTAAGTTTCCCGCCTTCAAATCCGTCCCTAATTGATTGACGGCCTGTGTCAAGGAGTTGGTGGTGGCGCCGGTGCTGCTGGCCGCGCTGTTTATTTGACTTCCGCCCGGTAGATTTTGCGAAAGAATGGAGAAGTCCGACTGCGATTGAGTCAAGTTGCCGCTTTGCAGGTCTTGTCCCAACTGCTGGAATTCGCTTCGTATTTTTTGGAAGCTGGTTTGGCTGTTATGTGATCCGCTTATAGCGGAAAGAATGCTGCTGGCAATCCCAAGAACCGACATGTTCCACCTTTCCTGACGCCGCAAGATTTAGGCTGAAAGCATTTTCCATATCCCAGAGTCCGCCAGCGCACACCCGGCGTGTTAAATTTCCCGCCACGCCAGACTGCCGGCCCCCTTTGTAGAGCACGGCGGGCGCCGTTTCGCTGGGCACCACAATTCTTTTATAAATCTCTGATTTCGCAGGCACTTCCATTGAACGGGATTCTTCTTAGCTATATATCCATGCCCTGCTGGGCATAAAACGCCCATTCCGACCCGGCGGCGCACGGCAAAATCTGCCTTGGCAGCTTGCGGAAAAACTCTCAACTCTGCCGTGCCGAGCGAAGCGAGGGAAAACTCTCAACTTCGTCATTCCGAGCGAAGCGAGGAATCTCTCTTTTCTTGGGTTTCAACCGCAGAGAGATTCCTCGCTTCGCTCGGAATGACCACAAGGGGGGACTTTTTCCCCAAGCTGTTGGGGCGAATTACCCCGTGCGATTATGAATTGAAATTCAGGAGGGCTTTGCTGTTCGTGGCGTGAGAAAGCCCAAGAGGGGAAAAACACCGGGACGCCTGATGGCGCCCCGGTAGAAACTCAAACCACTGCGCTACGCTTTTTGCGCTGCCCGCCGAAGGAAAGTCGGCACATCCAGATCATCCGCCGCAGCCGTGTCCTGCTGGTGGATGACTTCGTTGGCCACGGGACGCGGTGATTCCATCACCACCTGCTGCAATTCAGCAGCAGGTTGTTCCTCGCGGCCGGCTTTCCACGTCTTGGGCAGAAATTCCGGCTTCTGGTGCGGCTGCCTGCGCGCCGCCTCGCGGAATCCCGCGGCGATGACGGTGATCTTCACCTGTTCCTTCATGGCGTCGTCCATTACGGCGCCGAAAATAATATTGGCATTTTCGTGCGCGGCCTTTTGGATCACCGAAGAGGCCTCGTGCACTTCCTGCAGTGTGAGGCTGGAGGATCCGGAAATGTTGATGAGAATCCCTTGCGCGCCTTGGATCGAATTGTCTTCAAGCAGCGGGCTGTTAATGGCGCGGTTGGCTGCATCGACGGCGCGATTGGATCCCGAGGCCACCGCCGTTCCCATCACGGCGTATCCCTGACCTTGCATGATGGTTTTGACGTCGGCAAAGTCGCGATTGATGATTCCCGGAATGGTGATGATGTCGCTAATGCCCTGCACGGCCTGGCGCAGGATGTCATCGGCGATGCGGAACGCTTCAAAGAAACTGGTTCCGGCCTCGACTGTCTCCATCAGGCGCTCGTTGGGGATTACGATCACAGTGTCCACGCAGCCGACCAGTTCGGAAAGAGCCTGCTCGGCTTGCTGCTGGCGGCGCTTGCCTTCGAACGCAAATGGTTTGGTGACGACGGCGACAGTCAGCGCCCCTAATTCACTTGCCAGAGACGCCACCACCGGGGCAGCCCCGCTGCCGGTGCCGCCACCAAGGCCGGTGGTCAGGAAAATCATGTCTGCCCCTTCCAGGGCTTCAATGATTTTGTCGGTATCCTCGAGAGCCGCTTTGCGTCCAACCTCTGGATTCGCGCCGGCGCCCAGCCCCTTGGTGAGCTTTCCTCCGATTTGCAGCTTGATGGGCGCCTGCGAGAGCTTGAGCGCCTGCAAATCCGTATTGGCGGCGATAAACTCGACGCCCTCGACCTTGGCGCGGATCATGCGATTGACCGCGTTGCACCCCCCGCCCCCCACGCCGATTACTTTAATCCTCGCGCCCTGATGATTTTCGTCGCTGAACGAAAGCCGGATTCCCGTTTCTTTTGCGGTCATAAATTACTCCTCCCCCGAAAGTTGTTCTTCCCCGCCGGGCTCCTCCGCGCTACGCGCCGGCGAACATGCCTTTGATCTTGGCCACAAAGTTTGCCGGGCGTTGGGACGCTTGGCGCCGCGCTCTCGCGCCGTAAATCAGCAAACCGACCACTGTTGCGTACTCGGGCTGGGAAAGCTCTTCGGGCATCCCTGTAAGGCCTCGAGGGATGCCCAGACGCGCGGGCAAATTAAACATGCGCTCGGCCATCTCGACCAGGCCTTTAAGGTGCGATCCACCACCGGAAAGCACCAGGCCGGCGGGGATCAGCGCGGCAAAACCGCCGCGCTGCAATTCGTCACGAACCAGCGAGAGCAACTCGTGCGCTCGCGGTTC
>JBGQGW010000298.1:0-3793 GCA_041497605.1 Terriglobia bacterium
AAGCAACAACGTCGAGAGGGGATCGCAAGAACCAAAGGCAGAGATTTGGAATCAAAATTCGAGCGGCTCGCACGACCGAAAACCGATCCTAGGGGTCCGCGAATGAAAAAAGGAAGAGTTTTTCCGCAAACTGTGAAGCCGTCCCCTACAGACCGAAGCAGACCGAGGAAGCAACCGGCAGAAGGTGATGGCTGCATCAAACTGCAGAGAGAAAACGGGCGCGGCTGAAGCCGGCCCCTACACACAGGAGTCGATGACCGACGTGCTCATTGCCGGAGGCGGTATCGCGGGTTCAGCGCTGGCCATCATGCTTGGCCGCCAGGGCTTGTCTGTGGAGCTGTACGAGCGCGGGAATTTCCCGAAAGAAAAACCATGCGGGGAAGGCTTGATGCCTGGTGGCATCGCCGTGTTGCAACGGCTGCGGCTGGCGCAACAAGTGGGCGGAACTCCTTTTTTCGGGGTGCGATATCACATTGGCGATCAGGTGGCGCAGGGCCGATTCCCGAAGGTGGACGGCTACCCGGCGTTCGGGCGCGGGCAGCGCCGCAGAATTTTGGACGAAACGCTTTTCGGCGCCGCGGCGGAAACTCCCGGCGTCTCCGCGCATACGGGAACGCAAGTGACATCGCTGCTCTGGGAGAATGAGCGCGTGGCCGGCGCGGTGGTGGACGGAGAGCCGCGTCGCGCTGCCCTGGTGGTAGCCGCCGACGGCGTACACTCGCGTCTTCGCCACCTGGCAGGGCTCGAAATGCCGGCAGGCCGCAAACGATTCGGCGTGTGCACACACTTCCGCCTGGCGGCTGGTCAGGAACAGTTGCCGTGGGTGGAAATTTTTCTGGGCCAGGGCTACGAATTGTATGTGACGCCGCTGCCGAAGCACGAAATTCTTGTCGCCGGGCTCGCGGATGCCCAATCGCTGAAAGAGTACCAGGGGGCAGGCGCAGCCACATCGATCGAGAAAATTTTCCGCGGCTGGTGGCAAGCGCAGCCGGCGCTGGCAAGACGCCTCGAAGGCGCAGAACAAGTTTCGGCGCTCCTCACTACATCGCCACTTGCCGGTCGAGCGCGCGCCGGTGTAGCTCCCGGCATGGTGCTGCTGGGAGATGCCGCCGGCTTCGTCGATCCTATCACCGGCGGCGGAATGACCCAGGCGTTGATGACAACCGAATTGCTGGCGCAAACGATCGTGCGAGGGCTGGAGGAAAATAAGGATTGGCTGGCGGATGATTCGTGGCTTGCAACATACGATCGGGGGCGGCGGGCGATACTGCGCGACTACCAGATCGTCACGCGGATGGTCTTATGGCTGGCGGACCATCCCCGGCTCGCGGCGCGTACTCTTTCCGCGCTAGGTTCATGCCCCAAGATTTTCTCGCATTTGATCGGGGTGACCAGCGGGACGCGTGGATTATGCGGCGGAACCGTTCGCGCGCCCGCGCGAATACCCGCAATGGCGTTTGCCAGAAGAGCTTCCGCAAGGAAGAATGGCGCGGCAGGGTGGATCCCGGAAATCAGCGGACCCGGCGCGCCGCCGGATCGCGCGGACAATGCCGGCGGATAAAATTCGCGAGACACAATTGATGCCGAAATATTTTTACCGAGCAGTAGCTCTGTGCGCTTTTGCGGCGTTGTACGCGTGTGGCGCATCCGCGGCTTCCGAACCATTACAACCGCAGGCGCTGCTCGACAATGGCTTTCACGCAATGTATGAGCTGAAGTTCGAGGCAGCCCGCCAGAAATTTACCGAATATATGATCGCGCATCCCGAAGATCCTCTCGGCCATGCGTCGCTGGCGGCCAGTTACCTGTTTGAAGAATTCAACAGCAAAGGCGTGTTCACTTCGGAATTTTTCCTGGATGACAAAAAACTTCTGGGCGGCGTGGAAGGCCCGCCGGATGATAAACGACGCATCGCTTTCTTCGCCGCCAACGGCCGAGCGCGCGACATGGCCCAGCAAATACTGAAATCGAATTCGCGCGATCCGAACGCGCTCTTCGTTCTTACGATTGCCGATGGCATGGAATCGGACTATGACGCGCTGATCGCCAAGCGCCAACTTGCCAGCTTGAGACTGATGCGCCAGGCGGATGCCACCGCCACGCAGTTGCTGGCCATCGACCCCAACGCGCAGGACGCCAACCTCGCCATCGGAGCTGCCACTTACATCATCGGCTGCATGCCCGCTTACAAGCGCGCGTTCCTTTGGATGGGAGGGATTCACGGGGATCGCGAACGCGGCATGAACCAATTGGAGCAGGCCGCGCTGCACGGCCATTACTTGCAGCCGTTCGCGAAAGCGATGCTGGCGCTGGCGTCACTCCGCGAAAAACAGCCGGAGCGGGCGCGATCGCTCTTCGCCGAACTGGTGCAGGAATTTCCCGGGAATCCCGTCTTCGCCCGCGAACTGGCCCTGGCCGAAAAAAGAGTTGCCCGGCAGTAAAGACCTGGCGCAGGATTCTGATCTCAGGAGAGTGACGCCATGATGCTGCGGAAGGTCTTCGTTCTTTTTGTGTTTTGTGCGTGCCTTGTTCCCCTCGGATTTGCGCAGGATGCCAATCCGCCGGCTGCTTTGCCATTCACTCTGCATGAGGTGGCCAGCGGAGTGTGGGCGGCGATCGCGGTGCCGCAGGGAAAAGCGGGGTCGAACGGCGGTTTCATGATCGGCAGCGACGGCGTGGCGGTGGTGGATACGTTCGTCACCGCGGGCGCCGCCCGGGCGCTGCTGGCCGAGATTCGCAAGAAGACGAACCTGCCCATCCGCTTCGTGATCAACACGCACTACCATCTGGACCATACCGCGGGTAACGGCATTTTTGTGGAGGCCGGCGCGGTGATCGTCGCACACCGGAACGTGGCGCCGTGGCTTCGAACCGAAAATCTGAAATTTTTCGGCGCCAGCCCGAAGCCCGAGGAGAAGGCCAGGGTCGAATCGCTGGTCCAGCCGCAAGTGGTTTACGACCGGGGCGTCGATCTGCTCCTGGGCACGCGGCGGATTTCAGTGCGGTTCCAGCCGGGCCACACGGGTGGAGATTCCGTTGTGGCGATCCCGGATGCGGACGTGGTGTTCTGTGGCGACTTATTCTGGAAGCAGACGCTGCCCAATCTGATCGACGCGACGACTTCGGACTGGATCGGCACGCTGGACCGGATTACCAAGACCGAAAAATCGGCGACATTCATTTCCGGGCATGGAGAAATCGGGAAGGCCGCTGATGTGGAGCAATTTCGCGATTACCTGGCGGCGTTGCGGAAAGCGGTGGGCGATGCGCAAGCTTCGGGAAAATCCGGCGACGCGCTCGTCGAGGCGGTGCTTCCGGTGCTGAAGGAAAAATATGGCGGCTGGAATTTCTTTGATCACTTCTCGAAGGCCAATATCATGCAGACTGCCGCGGAATTGAAGGGCGATAAGAAAATTCCGGTTCCCACCGGCAAGTGGTTCACATTTGACGCTTCGAATTGATCGTTGAACTGAGCGCAGAAATTGAAAAGGGGCGGAGATGGTTTCTCCGCCCCTTTTTTATTGCATGTGAGCGGGCGCGACTACCAGTGGACGCGCACGCGATACGTCAGAGTGGACGTGCCATCCTTTGCAACCGGCACATTGAATCCCAGCGCGAAAGCATCCAGCTTGATCCATTTGTAATTCGAACTCAATACTTCCCAATCGCCGCCCACCGGTTCTTTTACTTCGACAGTGACCGGAGTGGTTTTGTGATTGCGAATGGTGATTTGATACTCCATCTCGAAAACGTGCTCGCTGATTCTCCGGTAATCCATCTGCTTGCGCTCGGA
>JBGQGW010000299.1:0-3784 GCA_041497605.1 Terriglobia bacterium
CCGAATGATTGCGCCCGCGTTGTGCTGCGCGCGTTGCGCGAGACGCCGCCGAAAGCGCGTTACCCGGTGACGCGGGAAGCCAGCGTGGTGCGCGCGATGAAGCGATTTCTGCCGGATCGCATGCTGGACCGGATGATCATCGGTATGTTGCAGCTCGACAAGATTCGGCCAGGATCAACCGTCGATCCGGCAGTGGCCGAAGCCGCGCTTGCGGAATTCACCAACCGAGGGCGACGCTAAAGAGGAATTGTTTGGAGTAGCCGCCGCAGAGAAAGCTAATCTAAAATTTCCCACCTCTATGAAGAAACCCATAGCCGCAGTGAGTTTCCGCAGCGGCGAATCGATTCTTGTCAATATCTGCTATCACGCCGGAGATTTCTTGCACATTGCGGCGACGACCAGCCCCATCAAAATGAGCACTACAAGTCCCGAGATCATCCACTTGACCGCCAGCGTGTACGGGATGTTGTAGACGAGATAATCGTTCAATGTGCTGGGGACCAGGGTGAAGAACGTGGCGATAATTCCGAAGCGGATGCCCTGGCCGGCCCATGGTTTGTTTTCCGCGCCACGCGCGTAAACGAAGACGAACAGAAACGCGTAGATCAAGTCGCTTACCCAGATCACCCACATCTTGTGCATCATGTCTGCTTCCGGACGAAACGTCATTCCGGCGGCGCGCATTTCCTGATAGGTTTTGGCGAGCCAGATTCCGTGAATCAGAAATCCACTAACGAGCAGGATAATGAATGAC
Source organism: Terriglobia bacterium (assembly GCA_041497605.1). GTDB lineage: Bacteria > Acidobacteriota > Terriglobia > Acidiferrales > UBA7541 > JBGPTK01. Next base: position 755 of record JBGQGW010000299.1, read on the forward strand.
ACCAAAATTGCGCCGATCAGTTTCTTGAGATTCATCGTCTCCCCCTGCGCTTGCCCGCGGGCTAAGGTTCACTCACCGGCTTGGGCGAAAAGCTTTCAATTGTCACGCGAAAAATGAAAGGGCCCGAGAAGGAAAGCAAGCGGGACACAGGACCCGTCCCGTGCGGGGCAGCCTAGTATTGCTTGGAGCGGGCTGCAAGCATTTTTTGCGCGAATTCGGGGCAAGATTTGCCTGTTGACCCATGAGGAGAGGCTAAGTAGGATGCGCGGCAAGTCCGGTCCCCGTTTGGCTGCGGCTCGGAACCGCACAAGGAGGCACCATGTTCTGCGCAAAATGCGGCGCTGCGGTGGCGGAAGGTTCGCCATTCTGTGGAACGTGAGGCCAGCCGGTGGGATCATGCGTGACTGCTATGGAGAGTAATCCAGCCGCCGGCGTGGGAGCTATTCCTGCGCCACGCACGGCGTATGCCGGATTCTGGCTACGTTTTGTCGCCCTGATCATCGATTTTATTCTGGTGGGAATCGTCCTGGGGGTTCCCTTTAGAATCATGTTTGCAACTATGGGTATTTCCATGATGGGCCAAAATCCGGGTGCGATGATTGGCCCCGGTCTTGGAGTGATCGCACTGGTCGAATGCATTGGAGTCCTCTTCCCATGGCTCTACTTTGCGATGATGGAAAGTCATCCCTGGCAAGGAACGGTGGGAAAGAAAGCGTTGGGTTTAATGGTGACGGACATGAACGGTCAGCGAATCTCGTTTGCCCGCGCGACCGGGCGCTTTTTCGGCAAAATCATATCCGGAATGATTTTGATGATCGGTTACCTGATGGCGGGATTCACGGAAAAGAAGCAGGCGCTGCACGACATGCTGGCCGGCTGCCTGGTGGTCAGGAAAGTGTAGCCACATTCGAGCGGGTTCCGCGGAAGCGAATTATCTACCGGGCTGATATTCGCAGAGTCGAGGAGGCAGCATGTTTTGCTCACGGTGTGGAGCAGCAATACCGGAAGGGGCCGTATTCTGTGGGGCGTGCGGCCAACCTGTGAGCCCGGTTGCACCGGTGATGGCGGGATATCCGGCGCCGGTTGCCCCGGCGGCTGCCATGTATCAACCGCTCTACGCTGGTTTCTGGCTGCGATTCGTGGCCTACATCATCGACGGCCTGATTATCGGAATTCCCTTCGGAGTGATCATCCTGATCCTGCTGGCAGCGACCGGGGTGCTTGCGGGGATTCAGAACATTCGCCCCGGACAGACACCGAACGCAATCTTTGCTCTCTTCGGAGTGGGTGCGATTTTATGCGTCATTGTGATCGCTCTTGCCGGCTCCTGGCTTTACTACGCGTGGTGCGAGAGCTCCGAGTGGCAGGCCACGTTAGGAAAGAAGGCTTTGGGGCTCTACGTTACGGACATGGAAGGGCGCCGCATTACATTCGGCCGCGCCTCCGGGCGATTCTTCGCCAAGATGATCACGGGCCTGATTCCTTTTGGGATCGGCTACATGCTGGCAGGGTTCACGGCCAAGAAACAGGCGCTGCATGACATGATCGCGAGCTGCCTGGTGCTGCGAAAAAATTAGCTCTGTGCGCGAGAGGTTCATCCCGAAACCGCAATTATTTCCATCCGCTCGGCAATCCAAATCGCCGGGCCGCGCGTACTTGATTTTGTACGCCGGCCAGCGAGCCAATCGGAGCCGGAAAGAGCTTTCGATCCACACTCAAAGAGGGGGAAAAGGAAATGAAGCAGAATCGATTCTGGCGGAGAATCAGCTCGGGGTTGCTGATTCTGGCGATGCTGCCGGTTCTTTTCGCGCGGCCCTCGGCAGCCGAGCCTCCGCAGGCTCAACAGTCGGCCTCACTCTACAAACGCCTCGGCGGCTACGATGCTCTGGCCGCTGTGACCGATGATTTTCTTGCGCGCCTGGCATCCGACCGGCAACTCTCGAAATTCTTTGTCGGCCATAGCACGGATTCGCTGCAACGCATTCGCCAGCTTATCGTGGACCAACTTTGCGCGGCGACGGGCGGCCCGTGTTTCTACATTGGCCGCAGCATGAAGGTGACGCACGCCGGAATGGGCATTACGGAATCGGACTGGCAACTCACCGCTTCTCACCTGGTGGAGACACTCGATAAATTCAAGGTGCCGGAACGCGAGAAGGGTGAAGTGATGGCGCTGGTGGCGACCCTCAAGCCCGACATCGTCTCAGCGCCGGAACTCAAGAAGTAGAACTGCCCGGTCCATCAGCCCTGAAGAACCGGCGCGGCGGCCAGGAATGGTACGTTCTTACCCTGGAGGCTGGCCACGCGCGAGCGGATCCCTCCTCATTCGGGTCGTCCTCACGGAAAGGGACGACCCGCCGTAACCTTTCGGCGTCCCGCCAGTTTTATGTTAGTAGAGAGGGATAATGGCGGTCAGAGGACGCGCAGGGAAGATACCCGGCGACGAGGCGGACGAGCGGCTGCTCGTCGAAGCCGCGCAGAAGGACCCTTCCCGGTTTGCCCCGCTTTACGAGAATCATTTTGAGCATGTGTACGCATTCATCGTCCGGCGCGTGCGCGACCGCGACGAAGCCGAAGACCTGACCTCCGAAGTATTTCACCGCGCCCTTGCCAATCTGCCGCGATTCGAGTGGCGCGGAGCGCCCTTTGCCGCGTGGCTTCTGCGGATCGCCGCGAATGCCGTGGCCGACCGCTGGAGACAAGCCGAGAAGGACCGCGACGTTCCCAATCCCGGCGGCCCGGCGGAAATCAACCTGGAAGAAGAGGAACATCGCGCGCGCCTGTTCCGGCTGGTGGATACCCTGCCTGCCGATCAGGGCCGCGTGATCGCGATGCGCTTCGCCGAAGAAAAAAGTATCCGGGAAATTACCCGGGAACTCGGGCGCAGCGAAGGAGCCGTGAAGCAGCTTCAATTCCGGGGACTCGAAAACCTGCGGGCGCGGTTGAGCAAGGAGCCGGGTGCAAAGCCGGGTGGGAAACATGCCTAAGCGAAGTTTGAGCGAACAACTCGATCAACATGTGGACGCGATC
>JBGQGW010000300.1:0-3777 GCA_041497605.1 Terriglobia bacterium
GGCAACAACAATGGCAACAACAACGGCAAGAACGGCGGCAACAACGGCAAAAACGGCGGCAATAACGGTGACTGATTCGGGAACAACAACGATCGTTGCGACAACTGAGATGGAATAATCGAGGGGACAATCATGAGCCCTTCGATGAATCAGCTCGAAAGCACTTTAGTATGAGGTCCGGCTCCCGGCTTTGATCAACGCTTTTTTGAGTAGCGAATTCTGGGCAGTTTTCCCATCTTCGATCCAAATTGTGACCTAATTCTTCAAGGAGTCGAACTCGCCTCGAGCTGCAACCATCCCCAGGGTCTTTCTTCGAAGGCGGACATGTGTATATCAAACTAACTTAAAGGCTGGCCGCCCGCAGTATTGTCGGCAGCCATGGGTACTAGAACCTATATGACACCTGTGTCCTGAGTCCTGTGGCTTGACGAAACCGACAGGCAGCCGATAAAATAACAATAAGGCTCGTCCCCGACTGCAAGCCGCGACTTATTGAAATGACAGTAGTTGTGCATGCGCGGGCGGCACAGGAGGCAAGACGCTGTGTCAAATCCGACCCCGATCCAACGGGTTGCTATCAGCGCCTTTATACTCTTCAATTTAGTCGCTATCTTGTGCTGGGCCCTTCCCGTGGATACAAAGCTCTTCCCGGCAGTTAACCGTCATACTTCTATCTACATGAATATGGCAGGCCTGACGCAGGGCTGGTCGCTGTTCGCGCCTGATCCGCCTGATAGCAATTGCCGGTTGGGAGCCGAGATTACCCACGACGATGGGTCGACGAACCTGTGGAATTTCCCCGTGCCTCAGGATTACGGCCATTCCTATTTCCTGGAACGCGATCGCAAATGGGCGAATGATTCTCTCCGTCTGGATAGAAAATCCGTGCTCTGGCCCGACGCTGCACGGTATATCGCGCGCATAAATGATAACCCTATGCATCACTCTGTTTCCGTGAAGCTGCTCCGCAACTGCGAGCCAATTCCAGTGCCGGGTGCTAAACCTCTCGCTGCTCCTAACCCACCGAAGCCGGTAGTGTTTTTTACTTACGCGGTGGAACCAGGAGATCTAAAGTGACGGTCCGCGCACTGATCCGCGGCTGGAACGATTTCTTTTTCAAGCCACAATCGCCCACTCCGATTGCCTTGTTCCGGATCCTGTATGGCTTGCTGACGATCGTCAATCTGTTGATGCTTCGTCCGGAATGGCTGAAGTGGTACGGCCCGCGCGGATTCATGACCATGGAGACGATGCACCGGGCTGGTTCCGGACCGCATCCGAATCTATTTGAGCTGCTGCCTCAAACCGACGCTGCCGTTCTTGCGTTTTTCTGGGCTTTCTTGATTGTTTCGATTTTCCTGACCGCCGGTTTCATGACGCGGTTCAGCACTCTGGCCGTGTTCCTGTGCGTCCAATCGATTCAGACGCGCAATCCCTACATTCTGAACGGTAGCGACGACCTTCTGAGTGTTCTGGGATTTTTCCTGATTTTTGCGCCGGCAGGCGCAGCGTTCTCGGTTGATCGATGGTTGCGGATTCGGAAGGGTATCGAAGGCCGCGAGGTGCCGCTACACAGTCCCTGGGCGCAAAGACTGATTCAAATTCAAGTTGCGTTCATGTATTTCACGACCTTTTACTGTAAGACGCGCGGAAACACGTGGATCGACGGTACAGCGGTGTATTACGCGCTCCATTTTATTGAGGACCACCGTTTCCCGGTTCCGATCCACAGCTTGTTGATCCTCAAGCTTCTCACCTGGGGAACGCTGGTGATTGAATTCAGTCTGGGGGTGTTGGTCTGGTTCCGGGAACTCCGCTATCCCGTCTTACTGGCTGGATTGTGCCTGCACTTAGGCATCGAGTACTCGCTGAATATCCCGCTGTTCGAATGGATTTCGATCGCGACCTACGTGGTCTTCATTTATCCCCAGGATTTATCCCGGGCAGGAGAATGGATTCGCAATCGGGTTGGATCGCGATTTTACGCGCTCCGAAGTTTTGCCCCAGTCTTGAAGCGCAGAGGCGCCGCATAAATCGGAGTCCAAGCATTGCTCCGGGTCACAAATGAATGGGAAGGAAAAGAGCGCCGGCAGTGGGCGCCAGCCTGCTATTTTTTTCCGATGCGGTAGACGATTCCGACTGAGAATTGAAAGTTGTCCTGCCGCAGGCCCAGGTAACGGCTCATCAGGTAATCGCCCTGGCCGCGAACCGCGAGTTTGTCACCGACCTTGAAATCCAAACCGCCGCCCGTGTTCATCGCGAATTTCGCAGCCGCCGAAGAAATTCCAAGATAACCCTGGCTGGCATGAATCATTCCGAACTGGGCCTCGGCGAAAGGAGTGATGCGGTCTGACTTGCGATAAGAAAAAACGGGACCGTAAGTATAGGTTTGCGCCGAAACGTTCGTGTTCGTCGTTACTCCCGCCGCGGTGACCGCCTCGCTGCCGGAATAGGCGTTGAGTTGAAATCTGCCGCCAAACCAGCTATTCAGATTCTCGGTGATCGAGAAGCCGCCGCCGTGCAGGTGAAAGCTGGTGCCGTTGGTATTGGCGAGCAAATAGGAGTAATTGCCGCCGAGCTCCCAAGCGGGAGTGTCTTGGGCGCGCGCCGTCGCGCAGAGAAGAAGAAGTGCAGGGATGAGCCAAATGAACCGTTTCATCTAGTTGTCTCCTTCAGCGCGTGCGCGCGGTGCCATCGTGTCAATCTCAAAGCAATTTCGACACTTTGACTATCAAGTAGAATCGGGGACAAGCGGCTGCTTGCCAGAACGATAACCCTCACCAGTTTATCGAAGGCCCTGAATGCCTAGTTGACCTTTAGAGTAAGTGTTGTCGTGTGGGTTATTGATCCCGAGACTCCAGTGGAGCTGGCCGTCACGACCACCTGATACGTGCCGGCGGGCGTGCCCACAGGCGTACCGGCGGCGCCGCCGCCGCTGCAGGCAGACACCATCAGCACCAGACTCAAGACCAATCCACATGCCGCCACGGGCAGGCGACGCCCTTTCAGGCTGCTCATTCTTGCCAGCATGAGCGAGAAGAGGATCAAGAACGCAAACCAGGGCAGACCCAAGTGTCGCAAAGTGCCGAAAGGATCCACCTTCTTTGCCGGACCGGGAGCTACGAAAGTGCGTAGCCCGGTGTTGACGCTTAGATTGAAGTTTGCGGTTCCACCCGGAGTCGGAGTGACGGATTGAGGCGACATCGAGCAACTCGAGTCGACTGGCAGACCGCTGCAACTCAGCGTCACTTGCTGCGAGAAGCCATTGATCGAAGTGATGGCGATGGCAAAGCTCGCCGGCTGGCCCGCCGGAACTGTGGCCGAACTTGCCGAAGGCGTAATCGAGAAATCGGCATTCACTCCAGTCCCCGTGCCGGACAGCAGCACGGTCTGCTGGCCTCCGGGCGCATTATCGGTCACGGTGATGGCGCCCGAGCTCGATCCCTGGGCCGCAGGCGTAAAGGTGACATTGATCGTGCACGTCGTGGTCGGCTGGAGCGCCGCGGCGCACGTGTTCGCTTGAGCGAAATCGCCGCTGGCGACAACAGTAGAAATCGTCAGCGGTGCCAACCCGGTATTCGTGACAATGATCGCCCGCGGGCTGCTGGTCACACCCACCGGCTGATTTCCAAATGCAAGGCTGGTGGGCGCAAAACTGATTCCAGGCGCGGGAGTTCCCGTCCCGCTCAAATTAACCAATTGCGGGCTGCCGGGAGCGTTGTCGGTGATCGAGATTGTCCCGGTTCGAGTTCCCACCGCCGTGGGCTGGAACGCAAC
>JBGQGW010000301.1:0-3763 GCA_041497605.1 Terriglobia bacterium
TGTCGAGTTCATTCGCCAGCGCTTCGCGCCTACCCAGTCCAAAGCCTGATTTCCGGTGGACTCGACGCTTCGCTCCCTAACTCTTGGCAGCATCCACCTCCTCCAACTCGAGAATATGGACGGCTTCCCCCGCCTCACGCGCGCCCTTCTTTCCGAGCTTCATCACCAAGTGGATGCGTTACTCGCCCCGCCGCTCGCAGGCCGGCAAATTCACGCTATCGTAATCACTGGGACCACGCAAGCCTTCGCTGCCGGCGCCGACATCAACGAAATCAGCGCGCTCACCGCGCCCGAGGCGATGCACTTCTCGGCCCTTGGCCAGTCACTCATGAACAAAATCGAACACTCGCCAATCCCGATCATCGCCGCCATCCGCGGATACTGTCTGGGAGGAGGGCTCGATCTGGCTCTCGCCTGCCACAGCCGCATCGCCGCCAGCGACTCCTCCTTCGCCCATCCCGGCGGCAAAATCGGAATCATCACCGGCTGGGGCGGCACCGCACGCCTTCCCCGCCTGGTTGGCCGATCCCGTGCGCTCGACCTGCTCTGCACCGCCCGCACCATCAGCGCCGCGGAAGCCCTCTCCATTAATCTCGTTCGGCGAGTTGTCGCGCCCGAGGATGTCCTCCAGGAGGCTTTCGAATTTGCCCGCGCTTCTGGCTCACATGCTTCCGCAAGCAGGCCCTAGTGCAGGAAATGCCCTCGGGGAAATTTCAAATCCGATTCCCCTTTTTCCTGGCCGCCTTATGAATCTTCAACCATCTTTCCTTTCTCTCTTGCGCTACTTTCGGATCGACCTTGCTCGCCTGAAACTCCAATTCCGCTTTTAGCTTCTTGAAATTCTCCAGCCGTTCCCGCTGCAATTCCCCGCCGCGAATCGCCGCTTCCACCGCGCATCCCGGCTCCCCGGAGTGTCCGCAATCCCGGAACTTGCACTCCAGCGCGAACGCCTCGATATCCTCGAACGTCTGCTGGACGCCCTCGTCGATTTCCCACAGTTGCAGCTCTCTCATGCCCGGCGTGTCGATCACGATCCCGCCGCCCGGCAGAAAAATCATCTGCCGCGCCGTGGTGGTGTGTTTTCCGCGATCGTCGCCTTCCCTCACTGTTTGGACTCGCAGCATTTCCTCGCCGGCCAGCGCATTGATGATGGTAGATTTTCCCACTCCCGATGAGCCGACGAACGCCGCCGTCTCTCCCTCTACCAAATATTTCTGCACCGCCGGAATCCCAATCCCTTCGCTGGCGCTGAGCACGTGCACCGGAACACCCAGGACCACTTCTTCCACTTCGGCCGCCAGTGCGGCGGCATCATCGCAAAGATCGGCCTTGTTCAGCAGCACCACCGGCCGCGCTCCGCTCTCCCACACGGCTGCGAGATAGCGTTCAATCCTCCGCGCATTTAAATCGCGATTCAGCGAGCTGACCAGGAAGACCGTGTCCACGTTTGTGGCTACGATCTGTTCGCTCTGCGCTTTGCCTGCCACTTTTCTGGAGAGCTTTGTTCTTCGCGGCAAAATCCATTGGATGCGCGCGCGGCCTTCTTCCGCCCGGAGAGCAATCGCTACCCAGTCTCCCACGGCGGGAAGATCTTCCCGCTCCTCCGCCTGAAAACGGATCTTCCCCGAAATTTCCGCAAGATATTCGCCCTGGGTGTCACGCACTTTGTGGAATCCCTTCATCTCCTCCACCACGCGCGCCGGAACCAGACCCTTCTCTTCAATCCCCGCAAAATGCTCTTTGAAAAATGAATTCCATCCCAATGTTTTCAGATCCACTGTCGATCTCCTCTATTCGCGCTGCTCGAGCGCGCTGGCCCGCTGTAAAGGGGCCTGATAGTGACGCAAGTGGAAGCCTCTGGACGCCGCCAGACACACGACGACCAAGAAATTGAGTCACAGAAGAGAATAGGCCGACCGGGGATCATTCCCGCGCAAGTGGTCGCGCGCGAGAAAAACACTAAACGCCCCGCTGCAAGTTAGCGGCGCGATCCGGAGGCGGACCTATTCCCTCTGTTGCTCACGGAAGACATAGGCGCCTCCTTGGGTAGGATCACTTCTGTTGCTGTCTCGAACATCCAGGATTATAGGAGATTCCCGTTCCAACTCCAAGATCCGAAATTCTTCGTTTCCTTCGTGACGCTCAGCGCGCTTTGAGCCGATCTTTTTCTCCCTTCGCCGCCCCACACACTTCGCATCCCACCTCATCCCATCCCCACTCGCGCAATTCGCACTAAATACCGTATACTGCCTGTTCTTCTCCACTCGAGGCGAGGGTTCCCACTTGGCTGGCTCGAAAATTGAATCCCACGTGAAGCACGATTCCCCCGACTTCAAGAAGAACCACCGCTACATCATCGACCTGCTCACGGAGATCAAGAACCAGGAAGAGCAGATTCGCCAGGGCGGCGGCGCGAAGGCCATCGAGGCGCAGCACAAGAAGGGACGTTTGACGGCGCGCGAGCGCATCGCTAAATTGATCGATCCGCATACGCATTTCTTCGAGCTGGGCTTATACGCCGCGCACGAAATGTATGAAGAATGGGGAGGCGCTCCGGCGGCGGGCACCATCACCGGCCTCGCACGCGTCTCTAACCGGCTGGTGATGATTATCGCCAACGACGCTACCGTAAAGGCCGGCGCCTTTTTCCCCATGACGGCGAAGAAAGTGATCCGCGCGCAGAATATTTCCATCGACAACCATATCCCCACAATTTACCTGGTCGATTCCGCGGGCGTATTTCTTCCACTGCAGGAAGACGTTTTTCCCGATACCGACGATTTCGGCCGCGTCTTCCGCAACAATGCCGTGATGAGCGCCATGGGCATTCCTCAAATCGCCGCCATCATGGGCATGTGCGTTGCCGGCGGCGCTTATCTGCCAATCATGTGCGACAAGATCCTGATGACCGAAGGCAGCGGCCTTTTTCTGGCCGGCCCCGCGCTGGTGCAATCGGCGATCGGCCAAAAGACTTCCGCCGAGGAACTGGGCGGCGCCAAAATGCACGCGGAAGTGAGCGGCACAATCGATTTTCGCGAGCCCGACGACGACTCCTGCATCCACCGGATCCGTGCGCTGATCGATAAGACCGGCCACCGCCCTTATGCGCCATTCGATCACATCCCCGCCGAGCCGCCCGCGTATCATGTGGAAGATATCTACGGAATGTTTTCCGTCGACCCCGCCAAGCAATACAACATGACGGATATCATCGCGCGCATCGTGGACGGCGGGCTCTGGGAAGAATATCGCTCCGAGTATGGCAAGACCCTGCTCTGCGGCTACGCCCGGATTGGCGGCTGGGCGGTGGGAATCGTCGCCAACCAGAAAATGCATGTACACACACTCGCACCGGGAACCGGCGAAAAGCGCATTGAATTCGGCGGCGTGATCTACACCGAATCGGCCGACAAGGCCGCTCGCTTCATCCTCGATTGCAATCAAAACTTGATTCCGCTGATTTTCCTGCACGATGTGAACGGCTTCATGGTCGGCAAGGAAGCCGAGTGGAGCGGGATCATCCGTGCCGGCGCAAAAATGGTGAATGCCGTCTCCAACAGCGTCGTTCCGAAAATCGCGGTCATCTGTGGCGGCAGTTTCGGCGCCGGACACTACGCTATGTGCGGCAAGGCCTTCGACCCGCGATTCATTTTTGCCTGGCCCACCGCGCGCTATGCGGTGATTAGCGGCGGTTCCGCCGCGGGCACGCTGGTCGAAATCAAAATCAAGCAACTCGAGCGCGAAGGCAAGAAACTGAGCGACA
>JBGQGW010000302.1:0-3740 GCA_041497605.1 Terriglobia bacterium
AATCACCGCCGCCGGCGCATTCGAAAGCCAGATTGCCGCAAAAGCTACCGACAGGGCGACGATCCCGCGCATCCGGCTCCGGCCGATCCGGATCGCGCAGAGCACAAGCCACGGAAAAATCGCGCCCGCCACCAGCTCCGCAAAATCACTGCGATAATAAACCACCACAAATTGGTAGGGATTGGCCATGTAGAGAACCGCTGCGGCGAGCGAATCACGCGGCGAGAGCCATTCGCGCGCCAGGTGAAACATGCCGGCCGCAGCCATCACCAGCATCAGCCAGATCAGCGCGCCGGGGACCATCCTCCACTCGAACACCTGGCCCAGCCCCGCGCCCAGCGTCCAGGAAATTGGCGGGTAAAAAATGAAACGCGGCTCGCCATATCCGAAATTCGCCCAGGCTGCCCAGCGTGGAAAGAGCACGCCCTGGTGCCACTGGCGGGATGCGTCCATCCAGGATTGGATGTGGAATGCGATGTCGTGTCCGGAAGCGTTCTCGAGAAACGGGAATGGGGCGATGATCGCGGTTGCCACCAGCAGCACAATACCGATCCCAAGCCAGCTGCGCAGGCCCTGTGGGGATTGCCCCACTTTGTCGGAGGTGCGAATGGGCGGAAGTGGATTTGCGTGTGACATTTTGTGGAGTTCCATTAAGGCGGCGAGCATATCGGATCATCCGCGTCCATGCCAGTCACATAACGCGCCGCTCGCTTGCTGCGCCCGCATCAGTAGTTGTCAGAAGTGCCCGGACTCGGTAGAGTCTCTCTTCGCATTCTGGGCAGACAAATGACAGCGGAAGAAAAACGTCTGGAAGAATCGCGCCTTCGCGATATCCATTGGAAGCGTTGGGGACCCTACCTGAGCGAGCGCCAGTGGGGCACGGTGCGAGAGGATTACAGCGCCGATGGCGACGCGTGGCGCTATTTTACGCACGATATGGCCCGCTCGCGGGCTTATCGCTGGGGCGAGGATGGCATCGCCGGTCTCGCCGATCGCCACCAACGTATTTGCTTCGCGCTGGCGCTGTGGAATGAGCGCGACCCGATTCTAAAAGAGCGTTTATTCGGCCTCACGAATCGCGAAGGCAATCATGGCGAAGACGTTAAGGAATATTATTTTTATCTCGACGCCACGCCGAGCAATGCTTATCTGAAATGCCTGTACAAATATCCGCAGGCGGAATTCCCCTACGCGAAGCTGGTGGCGGAAAACGGCCGCCGCACCCGCAAGGATCCTGAATACGAACTTCTGGACACGGGCGTCTTCGCCGAAAATCGCTACTTCGATGTCTTCGTGGAATATGCCAAGGCGGGCCCGGAAGATATTCTGGCGCGCATCACCGCCTGGAATCGCGGACCTGATGCCGCCGCGCTTCGCCTGCTGCCCACTTTCTGGTTCCGCAACACATGGTCCTGGGGTGGAATTGTTCGCCAGTGCAAAGCCGCCCGCTTCACCAAAATTCCAAACCTGGCCGCGATTGAAGCCTACCAGCCGGATTACGGGAATCGCTGGCTGTCGGCGGAAGGCTCGCCGGAGATGTTGTTCACGGAGAACGAGAGCGATCTGGAAGCATTGTTCGGCCTGAAGAATCGATCCGCCTACGTGAAGGACAGCATCAACAATTACATTGTCAACGGAAAGCGGGACGCCGTAAATCCCGCCCAGGCCGGGACGAAGGTTTCGTTTCACTACCCGTTCAAAATAGCGCCAGGCGCGAGCGTGACATTGCGCCTGCGCCTAACCGATTACGAGCCCAACGCCAACCTCTTCGGGCCCGGCTTCGAATCCATTTTTACCGATCGCATTCGCGAAGCCGACGAATTCTATGCCCAGCGTCTTGGCGAGAGCTCCACGGAAGACGGGCAGCGAGTGCAGCGTCAGGCTTTTGCCGGACTCATCTGGAACAAACAGAGCTACCATTACGAAGTGAAAACGTGGCTGGAAGGCGACCCCACCATGCCGCCGCCTCCGCGCGAACGGTTGAAGGGCAGGAATTATCACTGGAAGCACCTGTACAATGCCGATGTAATCTCCATGCCCGATAAATGGGAATATCCCTGGTATGCCGCGTGGGATTTGGCCTTCCACTGCGTGGCCATGGCGCTGATTGACCCCGACTTCGCGAAGGAACAACTGATTCTTCTGTTCCGCGAATGGTACATGCATCCCAACGGTAAGCTTCCCGCCTACGAATGGAACTTCGACGACATGAATCCTCCCGTGCAGGCCTGGGCGGCCTGGCGCGTCTACAAAATTGAGCGGCGCATCCGCGGCAAAGCGGATCGGGAATTTCTCGAGCGTGTGTTTCACAAGCTCCTGCTTAATTTTACCTGGTGGGTAAACCGCAAAGATCCGGAAGGGATGAACGTCTTCGAAGGCGGCTTCCTCGGCCTCGACAATATCGGGGTGTTCGATCGCTCCACTCCTCTTCCGGGCGGCGGATTTGTGGAACAATCCGACGGCACCAGTTGGATGGCCCTGTATTGCCTGATTCTTCTCTCGATGGCCGTCGAACTGGCCCACGATGACCCCGCTTACGAGGACGTGGCCAGCAAATTCCTGGAGCACTTTGTTTACATCGCCGATGCCATGAACGATATTGGCGGCGAAGCGGGAGAAGGTATCGGCCTGTGGGACGAGAAGGACGGTTTCTACTATGACGTGCTGCACATGGATGGCGTTCACACGCCGCTGAAAGCGCGCTCGATGGTGGGAATCATCCCCATGTTTGCCGCGGAAACCTTCGAGCCCGAAGATTTGGCCGGCCTGCCGAATTTCCGGCGCCGCATGCAATGGTTTATTGACCACCGGCCCGGCGTCTCCGAGCGGATCGACATGAGTCAAAAAACGGACAAGGGATCGCGGCTGCTTTTATGCATGGTGAACCGGAAGCGGCTCTCCCGGATGCTCCGCTACGTGCTGGATGAAAAAGAATTCCTTTCGCCGTACGGGATCCGCTCTCTCTCCAAATTTCATGCGGACCATCCGTTTGTTCTGAAATTGAATGGCCAGGAGCACAGCGTTGATTATGAGCCGGCGGAATCCACCATCGACCTGTTCGGCGGGAATTCAAATTGGCGCGGCCCGGTGTGGTTTCCCCTGAACTTTCTGCTGATTGAAGCCTTGCAGCGCTACCACTTCTATTATGGCGAAGATTTGAAGGCGGATTTTCCGTTTGGTTCGAGCCAATCCAAGAATCTGTGGGATATTTCTTGCGAACTCTCGCGGCGTTTAACTCACATCTTTCTTCGCGACGGCGGCCAGCGCGCGGTCTATGGCAATCTCGCTATTTTTCAGAAGGATCCCTATTGGCGCGATTTGATCCTTTTCTACGAATATTTCCACGGCGATAATGGCGCGGGGCTTGGCGCCAGCCACCAAACCGGATGGACCGCCCTGGTGGCTAAGTTCCTCGAACAGAGCGGCGAATGACCGTGAGAATGCTGTGACGAGAACCGCCGCGCCAATCCCCAACTATTTAGTCTTCGCCGGTTCCACCAGCTCGATTAGAACCTTCCTGGTTCCTGCACTCGCCAGAAAAAAATTCACTCGCGTACCATCCGCGCCCGGCCGCGTCGCCGGGTAGATCGGCGTCACGCCAAGGTGTGACTGCAAGTAGCGCGTCGCTCGATCCACATCCGTCGTTTCGTATTCCACTTGCTGAATCCCTTCACCAAATTTCCCGAGAAAACGCGCGATCGCTCCGCCGCCGGCCGGGTCGCGTGTCGTCAATATGTCGA
>JBGQGW010000303.1:0-3671 GCA_041497605.1 Terriglobia bacterium
CAACCCATACGCAATCCCATAGCGAGCCACACGCAACCCCCAGCAAAAATCAAAAATTCACCGGAAAGCAGCGCTCCGGCCAGCCGCACGCCGGTTTTTCCCGCTCCGCGCTCGACCAGCCAGCCGGTGGCGAACGCCGCGGCGGGATAAGCGAGCAAATACCCCGCCGTCGGTCCGGCAAGGCGGGCGGCGCCGGGCAATCCGAACGGCTGAAAGACCGGCAAGCCCGCGAGGCCTTCCAAAAGATAAAAGCCAAGTGCGATCGCTCCGCGCCGGGAACCGAGCAGCACTGCCACCAGCAGCACGCCGAATGTTTGGCCGGTGATCGGCACCGGAGTCCAGGGAAGCGGCACGGCCAGCCACGCGCACATCACCAGAAGCAGATTCGCGGCGGCCACGCGGCCTGCGTCCCACAGTAATCCTTCGCCCGGAATCATCCGGTCGGCTAAAACCTGAATTGCCTTGGTCTGCGCCATTCGTTCCCCTCGCGCGTTAATAATTGTGTCGAGCCTGGCCCGTCAATATTCGCGCATTATACCTGACACGGCTGGCTGCGGAGAATCATTCGCGATGCAGGAACCGCGGAGCATTAAATAACTATCCGCCGCTTTCTGGCGAGATGACGGGATCATCCGCGGTGCCGAACGCGCCTTGATGATCGGCGGCATGCACTTTGCCTTGCGTATCGAGGAAGAACGATCGATTTCCCGTTTTTGCGTACTCCATTGGCTGCGCGGCAATCTCGAATCCATCCGGGCCGCCATCGGTGGCAGGCACCACGCGATAGCGGAAACGATATCCGCCGCGCTCTCCATCGGCCAGATCGGCATCCACCAGTTGCGCGGCTTGCGGTGAAACGCCTTCTTTTCCCGCTGGGCCCAATTGCTTCAGGGAGTTCGGAAGCTGGCCAAACGCGCGATTGTAAGATGCAATCGCCGTGGCCAGGCTGTGCAGGGATGCAACGGCCGCTGCTTCTCGATCTTCGAGCGCTTGTTGGGCCCATTGTTTCGAAAGCTCGGGAATGTTGAGCAACAGGAGTCCCACGGAGAGCAGCCGCCAGCCGCCGCCTTCGCGCACCAGGCCGAATTCGATTGCGCGCCCGTCCACCACTTGCACGGGAACGAACGCGATATTGTCGTGCAAGCGTTCCTCGCTGAATCGGAATTCCACAGTGGGGCCCTTAGCTTCGCAGCGCACGATCGTATGGTTCGCGGTGTCGGAAGAAAGCAATGCACGGCCCGGATCGTCGGTCAGCGAGAAGCGGCGCATCACCGCCGTGCGTTCCTCTTTCGGCAGGGCGCGAAATGCGTTTTCGTTCTCGGTCGTCAAGTAGTGGCCGAAGACTGGCTCATTCTGGCGGCACGCGCTGACCAGCGCTGCACTCAGCGCGGCGGAGGCAGTTTTTTCCTCGGACGCTTGCGTGGTAGCCGCCACTTGAGCCGCGGCGGGACGCAGGAAGGGAATCAACAGCAGAATCGCGAGCAAAATTGCGTTCGATTTGGAATTTGAGTTCAAGCGGGCCGGTTTTCGTGGCACAGGCACTCCTGCCTGTGCGCGTAAGTTCCGGCATTCGGCAGGTGCACAGCCAAGAGTGGCTGTGCCACCATAAACTGAACCTTTACTCGAAATTAACTTTTGCTCAGGCATTTGGGATTTGCTCTGGATTCCTCGTCGCTGCGCTCCTCGGAATGACACACATAGAGAGTTGCTCCGCTGGCTCTAGGATTTTGCTTGCGCGAGGATGGTTGCCAGGTTCTGCGTGAATTTCGAACGAGGCATCACGTCCTGCGCGCCGGCTGCCCGGGCTCGTTCCGCCAATTCCACCTGCACATGAGAAAGAAAAGCGACCAGCGGCGTGGTGTTGCCGGAAGCGCGCAACTGCTCGATTGATTCCACCGGACCTTGCCGCGCGTTTAAATCCACAATCACCAGGCGCGGATTGCCGCGCGCGATTTCTTCCATCAATGCGCCGGCCGTGGACACAAATTCTAATTCAACGCCAACGTGCCGGGCCGTCTCAATAATCTTCGATTGAAAGAATAGATCATCCACGAACGCCACCACCTGCGCCATTCGCTCCGCCTCCGTTCAGGATGTATCATGCGCCGCCGCGCGGCACAAGCGGGTGCATCAACTGCGGTGATTCAATTCTGCGTCCGACTGCGGTATAAAAGAAGAACGCTTCCCGGGAGGCGCAGATGGAAACCGCCACAAAGGCGTTGCCGGGTTTGGCCGTGCTCGAGCAAACGCCCATCATCATCGAAAAAATAATCCACACGGCAACCATCGAACAATTGCACTGGAAGCCGTCGATGGAGCGCTGGTCCATCAGCGAAATTTTAGCGCACATGGCCGACGTGGAGGATGCCGGCTTCCGCCGGCGCATCAAGAAAATGTCCGAGGAAGATTCTCCGTTTCTGGAATCCTACGACCAGAACGCCCGCTACAAGGCCGGAAAATACGCAGGCCGCGCCCAGGACCATCTGAAAACATTCTGCCACGAGCGCGACCGCACTCTCTCCTGGCTGCGCTATCTTCCCGCCGGCGTTCTTTCGCGCACAGGAAATCATCAGGAATTCGGCCCCATCACAGTGGCCCATCTGATGAACGAATGGGCGCTCCACGACATGGGCCACATCCGCCAGATTCTGGAAGTCTTCCGCGCGCACGCCTTCTATCCGCACATGGGCCCGTTCCAGCGAGGTTATAAACTAAATCCATGAATCCAGCCACCGAGAGACAAATGAATCCCATCGGAAAACGCATCCTCGCTCTTTACGATGAACTCGAACGCGATTCGCTCGACTTGCACACCATGCTCGAATTCGTAGGAGGCAATCCGCCAGCCGACCGCGAGGCGGTGATCGACGTTGTGACGCAACTCGTTGACGAAGGATTGCTGAAGCCGGGTGAAGGCGGCGATTTTTACCAGCGCACCGAAGATGGACGCCTGGCAGTGGCAAGTCCGCGCGACGTCACGCTGTATACTCGCGCGAACTGCCATCTGTGCGACGAAGCCAAAGCCGCGATGGCTCCAGCGCTGCGCGATTTTTCCGCGAAGTTGCGCGAAGTAGATATCGATCGCGACGAAACCTCGCGCGAGCGCTACACCAATGACGTGCCAGTGATTTTCATCGGCCCCCGCAAGTTCGCCAAGCATCGATTGGACGCCGCCGAATTTCGCCGCCAATTGGAACGCGCCTGAGCTTGATGGCGGTTGGCTCGGACCTGAAGAGCAATTCGCACATCGCCTGTGTTGCACCTCGCGCCACCAAAGATGTCAGCATTGATAAGTAAATGGAGCGTTAGGATGGTGGGGGTGCCCCACACGTCGGGGTTACGTGTGGGTGTTTTGGTGTTCGTTTATGCCGAAGGGATTGAAGCGCCATTACGGGCGCGGGGATCTGCACTTTCTCACGTTCAGTTGCTACCGGCGTTTGCCGCTGTTGGGAACGGCGCGCGCACGGAATGTATTCGTCAATGCGCTGGAGAAGATGCGGGAGCGTTACCAATTCCGGCTGGTCGGGTATAATGAAATATATCTGGAACTTCTAGGATGAGAACATGAAAAAGTCGGGCGCGAGCCAAGGCCAGTCGGCATCGGAGCTCATCTCGAAAAGAATCGCCGAACTCGGGGACTGGCGCGGGGAAACCCTCAGCAGAATGCGCAA
>JBGQGW010000304.1:0-3661 GCA_041497605.1 Terriglobia bacterium
GATTCATGGCCGCTTTCTCCCGCAGCCAATTGCCTTCCCAAGCTGAGTTTCGTTGGTTTGACACGCCTGCCACACTCTCCTATGATGCAAACGAGGCCATTCGGGTGAACTTCCTGAGCATCCCGCATCTCATTATTATTTTCGTGGTCACGCTGTTGGTCTTCGGCCCGGAAAAACTGCCCGAGCTCGCCCGCAACCTGGGCCGGGTGATGGCCGAGATCAGGAAAGCCACCGGAGATTTGCGCTCCACTTTCGATGAACACATGCGCGATCTGGAACGCGAAACTCGAGATTTGAATACCCACGTGCGCGAGGCGGGAAGATTCCCTGAAGCCAATTCGATTATGAATCCATCCATCGCGGAGCCGGCCGCTTTGCCGCCACCCTCCGGGCCGCCCGCCGAGACCGTAGCGGCCATTGTAAGGGCAACAGATCCGCAGCCCGAGAAGCCCGCCGATGGCGACACCCAGCCTTCCTAGCTCAACCAATCGATCGCTCGAACCCGAGGGCGAAACCAAGATGTCTTTCCTCGAGCATTTGATCGAGTTGCGCAAACGCCTTCTCTATTCGGCCGTGGCCATCGGCGCGGGAATGGTGCTCGGTTTTTTCATGGCCGAGCGAGTTTTCGGCCTGATCGCGCGGCCCATGTTGAAAGCGCTGCACGACGCCCACCTGGAAGAAAAACTCGTCTACACCAGTCCGACGGGCGTGATTAATTTGCTGATCACGCTCGGACTCTATCTCGGCGTGGTGATCGCTTCGCCGGTTGTGCTGTATCAAATCTGGCTGTTTATCGCGCCCGGGCTTTACAAGCACGAGCGCCGCGCCGCGACCGTCTTTATTTTTTCGGGCACGTTCCTTTTCTTGAGCGGCATCGCCTTCGGATACTTCGTGATGCTGCCCTACGTGCTGAAATTCCTGATCGGATTCAACGGGCCATTCCGGCCGCTGGTCAGCATCAACGAATATTTTGATTTCATTCTGATCGTGCTGCTGGGGCTCGGCGCGGTGTTCGAGATGCCCGTGCTGATATTCTTCCTGTCGCTGTTTGGGATCGTCACGCCCAAATTCCTGTGGAAGAACATTCGCTACGCCATATTGCTGATCACCATCGTGGCGGCGATCGTAACCCCCACTCCGGATGCCACCACCATGCTGGTCTTCATGGCGCCGATGGTTCTCCTTTATTTTATCGGAATCGGCGTCTCCTACATGGTGCAGCGCCGCCGCTTGCGGGATGTCGCTGCGGGCGAAGGGACGCCCTGAAGTGATTCAACTACTTTCGACGGCCGGCTTTGTTCTAGTAATTTCATGCGCGCTCGCCGGCAGCGGGTGTAAAGGCGAAGCCGCGAAAACGACCGCGGAAGCCTCCGCCACTGCACCCGTCAAAACCCCAGCCGCAACTCCATCCATACCCACACGCGAATCCGCACCGCCGCCATCGCAAACCGGGGGTTTTGACGGCCAAAAGGCATACGACCATACCGCGAAGCTCGTCGCCATTGGTCCCCGCCAGCCGGATTCGGATGGCATCCATCAAGCGCAAAAATACATCCGCGCGCAGCTTGGTTCCTTCGGCTGCGCCGCCGAAGAGGACGATTTTCATTCGCAGACCCCGATCGGCAGCGTGGCCATGAAAAACATCATCGCCAAAATTCCCGGCGATGGCCCTGGCATCATTTTGCTTTTGACCCACTACGACACCCGGCGGCAGGAAAACTTTGTCGGCGCCGTGGATGGCGGCTCCTCCACAGGCTTGATGCTCGAAATGGGCCGCAATCTGTGCGGGCGCAAGCAACCGCATGCCGTTTGGATCGCCTTCCTCGACGGCGAAGAAGCTTTCGTCCAGTGGACGGAGACGGACAGTACCTACGGCAGCAGGGAACTGGCCGCAAAACTTGCCATGTCCGGCGATCTGAAAAAAGTCAAGGCCGTGATCCTCGCGGACATGGTCGGCCCCATAAATCTCAAGATTGAACGCGACTCGAATTCCACCAGGTGGCTCACCGATCTCGTCTGGTCCACGGCAGCCCGTCTCGGTTACCAGGATCAATTTGTTTCCACAGAGACTGCCATCGAAGACGATCACCAGCCCTTTATGCGCCGCAAAGTCCCATCGGTTGATATCATCGACCTGAATGGATATATCAATGCCGGATACTGGCACACGCCCCAGGACACCATGGACAAAGTCAGTCCGCGCAGCCTGGCAATCGTCGGCCATGTAATTCTCGAAACCGTAAACCAGCTTCAAAAGAAACCATAGCCCGTCTCTCCCTGGGTCCTGTGCTGCAAAAACTGCGTCCCGAACTGTGTTACATTTCTCCGCTCGAAAGGGACCGGTATGCAAACGATTCACGCACACACCGCCACAGCCGAATATCTAATCCACTGCGGCGAAGAAGCCCTCAGCCGCGCCGGCGCATTGATCTCTGAATTGGACAACGTAACCGGCGTCTACCTTTTGTCCTCGCCGGGCGTTTGGAAATTTTGGGGCAGTGCCATCACCAAAGGTCTTGCGCCTCGCAAATTGGCCCGCCCGATCCTTTTCGACGATCGCGAGCGCTCCAAGCGCCTCAGCACTGTCGAGAAAATCTGCCGCTCCCTGGCCCTGGCCGGCGCGGATCGAAACGCTGTGTTGGTTGCCGCCGGCGGCGGCGTAGTAGGAGACATCGCGGGATTTGTCGCGGCTACCTACTTGCGCGGCGTCCGCATCGTGCACGTGCCCACTACCCTGGTTGCGCAAGTGGACAGCTCGATCGGCGGCAAGACCGGCGTGGATTTGCCGGAAGGAAAAAATCTGGTCGGCGCGTTTTACCAGCCGCAGATGGTTCTGGCCGATCCCCAAACGCTGCGCACGCTTCCCGCACGCCACTATCGCTCGGGCCTTTTTGAGGTCATCAAGTACGGCATCATCGGCGATCCCGGCATTTTCAGTTTTCTCGAAGGGCGGATGGAAGGATTGCTGCGCCAGGATCCCGCCGCGCTCGAATGGGTAGTCCCGCGCTGCATGCGGCTCAAAGCGGAAATTGTGAGCAAGGACGAGCGCGAAAGCGGCTTGCGGGAAGTCCTGAATTTCGGCCACACCACCGGACACGGCCTCGAAGCCGCCACCGGCTACCGCCGCTTTCTCCACGGCGAAGCCGTGGGATGGGGAATGCTCGCCGCCACCGAAATCGCCCGCGAAATGGGGCGCATCGAAGGCGCCGAGGCGCTTCGAATTTCGCGCCTGATTTGGCGCGCAGGCCCTCTGCCTTCCGTCGCCGGAATTCCTCCGGCAAAAGTTTTGCGGGTCATGCGCACCGACAAAAAATCGCGCGGCGGGCGCCTGCGATGGGTCCTGCCGCGCCGCATCGGCGAAGTGGATACCGGCGTGGACGTTCCTCACGCGCTGGTCCGCAACGTGATCGGCCGCCTGCCGCAAATTCTGAAGAATGCGCGAGGCAGTTCGTGAATTTCCGCGCTACTGACGAAGAAAAGTTGCCTTCTGCTGGATCGCCCGCCCCGGCTTCGGGCACGCGCCCCGAAGGTACGCATGACGAGAACGAAGCCGCGCATCGCGTCCAGGAAATGTTCACCCGCATCGCCCCGCGCTACGACTTCCTGAATCATCTCCTCTCGTTTTCTTTCGACCGCCCCTGGCGCAGCCGCACTGCCCGCC
>JBGQGW010000305.1:0-3661 GCA_041497605.1 Terriglobia bacterium
ATTTACGCTGCACGGGAATCATTAATTAGCCCTTCCGGTTTCCAAAGATAATAGTGTGAGCAGAGCAACCTGTGAGAAACAGTAGTGGAGAGCTGCATTTTCGACTCTGCTTTGGATCGATTGCCTGTATAAATCATGTGCCTTTAATGATCTACGGGATATCAATAGGGGTGAGCAGATGTGGCAAGGGACGTGCTCAACATAAATAGGCTGTCTCTCAATCCCGGGGTGGATCCGGTATCACCGAACAGAGACTGGATGGTGGGTGTGTTAAGGTTGAAGGGGTTCTCTGGCGGGGATCCCTTCTTTGTTTTTGGGCGCTACTCTCCGGTTGTCCAGTCGAGGGCGCCGCATTGCTAGCATTCAATTTCAATTCGCAAGAGCCAGCCCAGGATTTCTCCCACGGCCGGCAGGCTTGTACTTGCTCCACCCGTCCACTGGGCATAAAGCTCGCCATAGCGATCCGTCACGAAAATCCCCCAGGTAGCCGGTCCGCCGTAAGAAAACGCATCTTTGCCCAGATAAGCCCGGGCGGCACGCCCACTCATATCCGCGGCCAAGATAATTTCTTTGGGAGAAATCTCGACCAAAGCAGGTGGTGGTAGCTCCGAGAAAATGACGAGCGCTTGGGCTTCGAGTTCAATCAGGCGAGCGGCCTGGCTCGCCAATTGCCGCAGGAATGATTCCGTTGCCGGACAACCCGCGTCGAGAAAAGCGATGATCAGATTCTTTTTTTGTTTAAAATCCCACGCGCGAATCGTACGCCCGGCGGCGGTGTGCGCGGTAATCGGCGGAATCATCTGGCGCGTCGCGAGCATTTCGCCTCAGCAAGAAAATCATCATACCACTGCGGAGGAAGCGTGCTCCGTGAGTTGTAATTCAAGAATCGCGATCGGAAGGATCAGTATGATGAGGGAAGCTGAAAGGGGATGAAAGAAAGCGAAAGGCGATCCTTCGCCCGTAAATCGGGCTCAGGATGACGGCGGCTTGTACTTGGGGCACGGCCCTTCGACCAGCTCAGGGTAAACATGCCGTGCCCCGGCAGATCTGCCTACGTATAGCCTAGCTGCAACCGGACGTGCCGCCGCAATTCTCGCACTTGTAGCAACTGCCGTTCGGCGTCATCAACATACCGCATTCGGGACAAGAAGGAGCATCGTCGATCGGAGAGTGCGCTCGCGGACGGCTTACCACTTCAGCCGCCTTAACGGCCAGCGCGGGCGTCACTGACACAGGTGCGGTGGCCGATCCCGTCAAAGCGATTTCTTCATTCGCGGATTCGTGGTTCACCAGGTAATCGCGGGAGATGAATTTTCCGCCGAGCCAGCGGCCAATGTAATCCACGATCGAGCGCGCGTACGGGATCTCCGTGTTGCCGGTAAAGCCGGATGGTTCGAACCGCGAGTTGATGAATTTATCGACCAAGGCCTTGAGCGGCACTTGGTATTGCAGCGAAATCGAAACAGCCAGCGCGAAACCGTCCATGATCCCGGAGAGCGTCGAGCCTTCCTTGGCCATCTTGATGAAGATTTCGCCCGGCGTTCCATCTTCATACATCCCGACGGTCAAGTAGCCTTCGTGGCCGCCGATCGAGAATTTGTGCGTGATGGACTTTCGCTCGTTCGGCAGTTTGCGCCGGCCAGCCGCGAACAGTTCTTTCTGTGCCGGAACGGCAGGGGCGGCGGCGCCGGCAGCAGCCTCAGGCTTCTCGCTGGAGGCAGGCTTCTTTCCTTCGGAGGCGGACATGGGCTGGGAACGCTTGGAATTGTCACGGTAAATGGCGACGGCCTTGATCCCCAGCTTCCAGGATTCGGTGTAGGCCTGCATCACGTCTTCGACCGTGGATTCTTCGGGCATATTGATGGTCTTGCTGATGGCGCCGGAAAGGAACGGCTGTGCCGCCGCCATCATCCGCAAGTGGCCGCGCCAGGCAATGGAACGCGAACCCTGCGAAGGCTTGAACGAGCAATCGAAAACGGCCAGATGTTCCGGTTTCATTCCCGGGGCGCCTTCCACGGTCCCGGTGCTGTCAATATAATCCACGATCTGCGCCACTTGTTCGGGCGAATAGTCCAAATGCATCAGCGCTCGCGGCACAGTATTGTTGACCATCTTGATAACGCCGCCACCCACCAGCCGCTTCTGCTTCACCAGCGCCAGATCCGGTTCGATGCCGGTGGTATCGCAATCCATCATGAAACCGATTGTGCCCGTGGGCGCCAGCACGGTGACCTGCGAATTGCGGTAGCCGAATTTCTCGCCGAGTTCGAGCGAAGTATCCCAGGCATCCTGGGCCGCATGGAGCAACGAAGGCTGCACATGCTCTTCCTTGATCGGCCGCAACGAATCCCGGTGCATGCGGATCACGTCGATCATCGGTTCGCGGTTCTCCGTGAATCCCGCGAAGGATCCCAACCGCTCGGCGATTCGCGCAGACTGGGCGTAAGCTTCACCGCACATCAGCGCGGTGACGGCGCCGCACATGTCCCGGCCCGCGTCGGAATCGTACGGCAGTGCCAGCGACATCAGCAGCGCGCCCAGGTTGGCGTATCCCAAGCCCAGCGGGCGGAAGTTATGCGAGTTCTGAGCGATTTTTGGCGTCGGATAGCTGGCGTTATCCACCAGAATTTCCTGCGCCGTGATGGTGATGTCCACGGCATGCCGGAACGCTTCCACGTCGAACTGATCGTTCGGACCCAGAAACTTCATCAGGTTCAGCGAAGCCAGGTTGCACGCCGTGTCGTCGAGGAACATGTATTCCGAGCAGGGATTCGAAGCGTAGATGCGGTCAGTGCCCTTGCAGGTGTGCCAGCGGTTGATTGTCGTGTCGTACTGCATGCCCGGATCGCCGCAATGCCATGCCGACTCGGCCATTTCGGTCAACAAATCGCGGGCGCGGAACTTATCCACCGGCTGGCCATCGTTCACGTTGTGAGTCCACCAATCGCGATCGTCTTCCACGGCCTGCATGAATTCATCGGTGACGCGCACGGAGTGGTTGGCGTTCTGGAAGAAAACGGAGCTGTAGGCTTCGCCGTCGATGGCTGGGTCATAACCCTGCTCGATCAGCACCTGGGCCTTGCGCTCCTCTTTCATCTTGCATCCGATGAATTCCTCGATGTCCGGATGATCCACGTTCAGGATCACCATTTTCGCGGCGCGGCGCGTTTTGCCGCCGCTCTTGATCACGCCGGCGAAGGCATCGAAGCCTTTCATGAAGCTGACCGGGCCCGAAGCAATGCCCCCGCCCGAAAGGGTTTCGCGGCTGCCGCGCAACGAAGAGAAATTCGTTCCGGTTCCCGAGCCCCACTTGAAGAGCATGCCTTCGGTTTTCGCCAGGTTCATGATCGATTCCATGTTGTCCTGCACGGAATTGATGAAGCAGGCGGAGCATTGGGGCTTCGGCTGCACGCCGACGTTGAACCACACCGGGGAATTGAAACTCATTTTTTGTTCGACCAGCAGGTGCGTCAGTTCGTCGCGGAAGGCTTCACGCGATGCCGGGGATGAAAAATAGCCCCCCTTGTCGCCCCAATTGACGATGGTGTTCGCGACGCGGCTGATCAATTGCCGGATGGAGGTCTCGCGATCCGCCGTGTTCGGCTTGCCGTGGAAATACTTCGAGACCACGATGTTGGTGGCCGTCTGCGACCACGACTTG
>JBGQGW010000306.1:0-3654 GCA_041497605.1 Terriglobia bacterium
CTCGGCGACTATACGTCACCAAGGCTAGCGTGTTTGGCGTTTTTGAAGGCTAGGAAACGCTTAACGCCATTTAACGCCAATTCATTTTTGGTGTGGAAGCTAACGCCGTGGTATGAACCAATAATTTCTAGTGCCCGTTAAGTGTCCAGAAATACCGGCCTTTTAAGGTGTTTTGCGGTTTAGAAGAGCAGCAAGTCCTTTTGATCCGGCAGGACCGCGTTGGATTTGCGTGCGGCGCGTTGTATGATGCACTGCGTAAGAAACATAGACGCTCGATGGAAATATTCGTGAGCGGAAAGCCTGGATCAAATGGATCGTATGATCGCAGTCATCGGGGGAACTGGACCGGAAGGCATGGGCCTCGCCTATCGTTGGGCTCGCGCCGGCGAAAATGTTGTGATTGGATCGCGTGATGCGCAGCGCGCCAGGGAAGTCGCGGCGAAGCTCGCCTCGCGGGCGGGAGGGAATGCTCGGATTCAAGGGATGGAGAATGCCGAAGCCGTGGCCGCTGCGGAAATCGTCGTGCTCACGGTTCCCTTCTCGGGCCAAGCTTCGCTGCTGAAAAAACTGAAAGCCTCTTTTCGTCCTGGAGCTATCCTGATCGACACCACGGTTCCCCTGGCCGCGAGCATCGGTGGATCGCCTGCGAAAACTTTAGGGGTGTGGCAGGGATCAGCGGCCCAGCAGGCCGCCGAGCTTGTTCCCAAAGAAGTGGCTGTCGCCGCCGCGTTTCACAATATTTCGGCCGAACTCCTGGACAGCGAGAAGTCCGTGGACTGCGACGCGATCATTTGCGCCGACGACGAGCGAGCCCGCAACGCCGCTTCAGAACTGGCGGAAAAAATTCCCGGGGTGCGTGCGATCAACGGGGGCCGGCTGGAAAATGCGCGGATCGTGGAATCGATCACGGCGCTCTTTATCACCATCAATCAGAAATACAAAGTGCACACGGTCGGCCTGCGCCTTACCGGCCTGCCGCTTTCCGATCCTCGACGTTAAGCCGATCGGCTTGAGCCCCGCTTGCGCCCGCTGCCGCTCGAAGCGGATTCACCACGCCGTGCGCTTGCAACCAGTCGCGAGTCAGCGAAGGCCTTAGTTCCCGCGCTCGCAGCACGTTTACATCGACGAGTTCGTCGATATCAATTTCGATTCCGGGCAGCCGGAGCACCCTGGTCTCCGCGCCGCACCGCGAAGCCTCGATCAGATGGTTCGTGAAGCTGCCGGGACCAAAGTGAGATGGAAAGAGCGTTGGAGGCGTGCGCAGCAGAGCATTCGTCCCGGTTCCATCGAACGAAGGAACGATCACTGCCGCAGGGGCTGGAGGAGCGTCGTTGAAAATTGCTTCGATGTCGCTGGACTCAATCAGCGGTAGGTCAACAGGCACTCTCAACAATACATCGACGCCTCGATCCGCACACCAATGGGATGCGAAATCCACGGAATCACTCTCCGAAATCTGGCGTGATTCCGGAATGATCTCCCAGCCCAGCTCGCGCGCACGATCAAGGACGCGCTCCTCGGTGCTCACCACAAAAATTGAGTCGATTCCACGGACCTTCTCCGCTACTTTGAAAAAATCCTGCCAGAGCGCGTCCGCAAGCTCGAATCGAACCTCGGGGGAGAAATAGGCCGCAAGCCGCTGCTTGGCTTTCGAAAGTTCCTTGACCGGAATGAGCAGAGATTTCATCGAATGCGTTTGCTTAAGTCCTTGTATACGTTTAAGTTACAGGAAATCTTCCCCATCGTTGTCCTCTGTGGGCCGGCGTCTCTACCGCCCATTGAGGCCTACGGAAAAGCCGTTCCAGCTAAGTCAGGCTATTCCTCGAGCCATTATCTTTCTTTTACCACGATTTGGCCCTTTTTGCATCATTCGCCTTGAATAGACACCGAGGACCAACCGTGCCAATCGAGTCTTATCAGCGAGCATGTGCATCACCGTGGGACTGCTGATTACGCGAATCCCCGAAGCCTCAACATCCGCGGCTTGTGCCTCGTCGGCGCGGTCAATGATCATTGTTCCGCAAATATCCTGGTACAGCCTTGCCACCCCTCGAGCGGAAACCTCCATTCCCATCTGCCTCATCATCCGGTCCGAGGGGCCCTTCAACGACTTACCGCCAACAATAGGGCAAACAGCCACAACGGCATCGCGCCGAGCCTGCAACGATCTGCGAATCCCCCTCACGGAGAGCATGGGGCCGATGCTGATTACCGGGTTGCTGGGACAAATCACGATTCCGTCCGCGCTTCGCAGAGATTCGAGTACCCCCGGCGCCGGCCGCGCCTTCTTGCTGCCATCAAATCGGATCTCGCGCACCACCGGCCTTGTTCGGAGCTTTACCAAATACTCTTGAAACTGCAGCCAGCCTCGTCGCGTTCCGATCATTGTGCGCACCGGCTGGTCACTCATCGGCAGAATTCTTGTCTTCACGCCGAGCGCGCGGCGGATCGAATCCGCCACTTGAGAAAGTGTCGACCCCTTCCGAAGCTGCTCAGTGCGATAAATGTGCGTCGCCAAATCCCGGTCGCCCAAATGAAACCAGTCCGGGCATCCATAAACAGCCAAGCGTTCGAGCAAGTTGAAAGTTTCGTTGTTGAATCCCCACCCCGTCGCAGGGTTCACCACGCCGGCTAAGGTGTAAGTGACGATGTCCAGGTCCGGAGAAATTTCCAAGCCATGAAGCGAGAGGTCGTCCCCTGTATTTACAATCGCGGTCAGCTCGCGCGGGTTCATTGCCTGCGCAAGGCCCAGCAGAAGCTTCGAAGCCCCGACGCCACCAGCCAGCGCGACGATGCGCATTAATACCCAGTTCCGGCTGCCCTGGGGGCAGCGGCCGGCGGGCCAAGCGCCGATCGAGGCGGCAACTTGGATTCAGGAGAATCGGATGTTTCGAAAGTTCGAAGAATTTTATAAGTCGTCGAGCGCTCGGCAGGAATCCGGCCGATGGACCATATCAGTGATCGAAACTCTTCCGGTGAAACGTATTCACCGAATGTTGCGCCGGCCGCCTTGGAGATGCTTTCCTCCATGAGTGTCCCGCCAAAGTCGTTGGCGCCCGCTTCGAGGCACGCCAGCGAGCCTTCAAAGCCAAGTTTTACCCAGGAAACTTGTATGTTGCGGATGTAGCCGTTCAGGAGAAGCCGCGCCAGCGCGTGCACGATCAGATTCTCGCGCCAGGAGCATCCGGGCCGCGCTTCCCCGATTTGATAGATTCGCGTCTTCGAATGGATGAAGCCCAGAGGCACAAACTCCGTGAACCCGCCCGTTTCTTCCTGTATGCCGCGCAGTAACAAAATGTGCCTCACCCAGTGTTCCGGCCGTTCCACGTGCCCGTACATCATCGTGGACGTGGTGGGAATTTCCAAGCGATGCGCAGTACGAATGATTTCAGTCCACTGCGCCACTTTCAATTTATTCGGACTGAGCAACTCCCGGACATTGTCGTCCAAAATCTCGGCCGCGGTTCCGGGAATGCTTCCCAACCCGGCGTCCTTCAGCATCAGCAGGTATTCACGAAGAGGCATTCCAGTCTTCTCGATTCCGTAGGCAATCTCCATGGGCGAGAACGCGTGGCAATGCATCTTGGGAACTGCCGCTTTGATATCGCGCAGCAGATCCCGGTAGTGGTAACCGTCCAGATCACGAGGCAGGCC
>JBGQGW010000307.1:0-3585 GCA_041497605.1 Terriglobia bacterium
ACGCCGCTGGAGAGCGCTTTGGTATCTTCGGCGATTCCTTGCGTATAGAAAGGACCCACTTCACCGGCAAGCCAGGGCGAATAGGAAGCGGGCGTTGAAAGCGGCAAGGCGGGCTTTTCGGGATCAATATTCACAGGGGAAACATAGAGCTGAAATTCGGGGTGAGTTTGCTTCAAATAGAAGCGGCAGATTCCGCGGACGCTCGAGAGCACGGGAATCAAAGTGAATTCGACGCGAATCCAGGGGCTCCATTCGCCTTCACGCATCAGAAATTCCTTATCGCCGATGGAAATTTTCGCGACGGGATTGGTGGGATCGATCGCAACGGTGAAATCGAGCGAGGATTGCGGATTATCTTTGCGGAGCGAATTGTAAGGCCCATAGAGTTTGGCGCGCACCCGGCCATTTTCGAGTTGAACCGGATAGATGTGGCCGCCGTCCACCGGCCCCGGCGTCATCAGGTAGTCGTCCGTATAAAACGAAAATGTGCCGTAGGTGCCGAGAAGGTCCGGCGTGCCCATTCCCACGAAAGTGCGCGCCTTGGTCTTGACGGGAGGAAAATTCGAGGGGATGCGGAAAATCGTCGCGGGGATATCGTGGTCGTCGAGGTATTCCCAAAATGCTTTGCCCTTGCGGAGCAGCTTCGTGTCTCCACCAGTGAGAGGAATGATCCACTTGCCGAGGCGGATGGTGTGTTTCGACGGCTCGACTTCGGAGGTGGAAAGATAGGGCAGCATGGTGCGCGGATCGCGGTGGATGAAATCGAAGATCGCGTGACCGCCTGGATTCATCCCGGTAATCAGGTTGGACCAGGCTACCGGGCTTTGTGGCGGGTTGCTGGTACCCAGCCGGACGAAGCTTCCCTGCTTCGCGAGTTCGGCGAAATGCGGCATCTTGCCCGCGTCCATGAATTTTTGGAGCAGGTCGGGATCCATGCCGTCGATCCCCAGGACAATCATTTTCTTACTGGAATGTTCGTTGTTCCCGGCTCGCGGATACCATCCGCACGCGGCGAGCAATGCCGCGGACGCCAGAGTGACTGCGAAAATGAGACGTTTGGTCACGCGTTCAATCTACTTGGCTGTTGCGCATGTTTAGGATGTGCAATCCGTGCCCCGGGATGGCGGGGCAATCGATGGCCCGAGATTTCGCGCCGTGACACACGAACAATGATTGCTGTGACGCGCGATTTTCGCATCATAACAGAACTGCGAAGAGTGATTTGGGTGCAATCGGCGCGCGGGTGGCAGTTCAGTT
Organism: Terriglobia bacterium; assembly: GCA_041497605.1. Lineage (GTDB taxonomy): Bacteria > Acidobacteriota > Terriglobia > Acidiferrales > UBA7541 > JBGPTK01. Next base: position 1,258 of record JBGQGW010000307.1, read on the forward strand.
TGCGCGTGGGCAGCCTCGGTGCTATAGAAGAACTCTATCCAAATGAGCGCGCGGAAAACACAAAACATGTTGTGGATCGCAAAGGCCTGTCTGCTGCTTGCTGCCGGCATCTTGCTACTCGAGCCCGTCATCGGACACGCGCAGAAATCGCCCTCTCCGGCTGACTTGCTGGTGCAGAAAGGCGAACAAACCCTCGACGCCGGCGACCTGGCCAGCGCCGCGCAAAATTTCGAAGCGGCGCGGCAACTTGCGCCGGATAACAAAGCGGCGTGGAACGGTTTGTTCCTCACCGCTCTACGCGCAAAACGGTCAGCCGATGCGATTGCCATTGGCGAGCAAGCGGTGAAGCGCTGGCCGCAAGCCGCGGAATTTCATCACCGGCTCGGCGTGGCCTATTTTCAGAACAAACAGCATGATCAAGCGGCCGAACAACTGGCGCAAGCCGAAAAACTGGCGCCGGGGGAATTCGAAATCCATTTCGATTTTGCCCTCGTATATCTGGATCGCGGGCACTATGCGCCGGCGGCCGAACAACTGCAGAAGGCCGTGCGGTTGAAACCGGATGTCGCTCTCGCTCACCTATTGCTTGGCCGCGCATTCGTCAATACGAATCGCACACTGCTGGCCGTCGAACAATTTCAAATAACGTTGCGGCTGGACCCGAAAATTCCGCTCGGCCACTATCACCTTGGCTTTGCTTACTTCAGCCTCGGCCGCAATCCCGAAGCGATCGCGGAATACAAAAAGGAACTCGCCTCCGGCCAGGAAAACATCGAGGTACTTTATCGCCTGGGAGAAGCGCTGCTCGATTCCGGGCAATTTGCGGAATCGGAGAAATATCTGCGGCAAGTGATCGAACGGAATCCGCGCTACGCGGACGCGCAATATGATTTCGGGAAAGCGCTTCTCGCATCAGGGCAGCCGGCCGCGGCCATTGAGGCGCTGAGGCAAGCCATCACGATGAATCCGAATGATGAGCGGCCGCACTATCAATTGGCGCGCGCCCTGGCGGCCACCGGAGACAAGGCCGGCGCGGCAAAAGAACTGGCAGTGTTTGCGGAATTAAAGAAGCGCCAGCAGGCCACCGGCGGCATGGCTTCCAAACCAAAATAAACGATCCGTTGGCTTTCGATCGCGTGGCCATTCACTGTCAGTGCGGATTTCTTGTGTGGAAACAGTTGCGGAGTGCGATGAACTTGCCCGTTGCCCGAGAAACTGAACTGAAACCGAGCGCCGTTCCAAACCTTGATCGGGTTGCGCGTGGACGACTTCGCTTTCTGGCGTCACTCGCACTCGTACTCTTCTATAGCTGCTTACTGGGGTTTGGTTGGTCCAGCGTGCCTTCGCAATCCGCTGGGGTGCTGTTCGTCGACGTGACGCGCCAAGCTGGAATCGACTTTCATCTTACCTGCGGCGGTCCGGAGAAACGCTACATCATGGAGTCGCTCTGCGGGGGAATCGCCTTCCTGGATTATGACAATGACGGCTGGATGGACATTCTGCTGGTCCAGGGCTCCACGCTCGAGAACCGGCGCGCGGGAAAAGACCCACTGCTGTTCCACCTCTACCACAACAATCACGACGGCACGTTCACCGACATCACCGAAAAAACCGGCCTCAGGCGCCGCGGCTGGGGGATGGGTGTGGCAATCGGCGACTATGACAACGACGGCTGGGAGGACATCTACATCACCACGCTCACCGGCGGCGCGCTGTTCCATAACAATGGGAACGGAACATTCACCGATGTAACCTCTACGGCAGGAGTGGATGACCACGGCGAATGGGGAACCAGCGCCGCCTTTGGCGATTACGACAACGATGGGCGCCTCGATCTGTACGTGGCCAACTACGTCGATCTCGACTTGAATCACTTGCCCGAATTCGGCAGCGGGCCTTTCTGCCAGTACCGTGGCATTCCCGTTTCCTGCGGACCACGGGGATTGTCCGGAGCGCGCGACCGTCTTTATCACAACAATGGCGATGGCACGTTCACCGACGTGAGTGAGCAGGCGGGCATCAGCAAGGCCAAGGGAAGTTACGGAATGACGGCCGTCGCCGCGGATTTCGATAACGACGGCTGGCCGGATATCTACGTGGCCTGCGATTCCACTCCCAGCTTCCTGTTCCGCAACAAACACGACGGAACGTTCATCGACATCGGACTGGAATCGGGCGTAGCGCTGAATGAGGACGGCATGGAGCAGGCCGGCATGGGCATCGGCATCGGGGATTACAACCTCGACGGAAATCTCGATATTTTTAAGACACACTTCGCCGACGACACCAACATCCTTCATCGCAACGAAGGCAAGGGAAATTTCGAAG
>JBGQGW010000308.1:0-3585 GCA_041497605.1 Terriglobia bacterium
CACAGCGGCTGAAACGGCAAAACCACGAAAAACGGCCACGGCACGTGAGCCATGACCCGCCCAAACGTATTGGGCGGCTGGTACATGATCGCGAGCAGCGCACCCGAAAGAACCAGGTACACCACCACAAAGCCAATCACAATTTTCTTGAATAGGCGCATCGTGAAATAAGCCGCGACTTTCCGCGATACGAAGAATTATACCGAAAGATCGTCGCCGAGACTGCGAATTCTCGCGGCCGAGCCGGCAGGAAGGGCGTTCTGATTCCAGTGGGCGTGACGCCGCGGAAATTGTCTCAGGTGGAGTTGACGGAAGGGATTCTGGAGATGGTGCGAGCGGGCCTGGACATCACCGTCCGGGCGCGCTGGGCCGTAGCGCCGCAGCTTGCCCGGGAACGCCAATCTCCCGATTGGCGCCCGCCGCCGTAAACCATCAACGAATTCTTCCGCACGCGCCCCAGTCCAGTTGACGAGACTGCGGCCGCGATGAGAGATTCTCGACATCGTGCCCACTTCAGAATTCAAGGCCGAATTGGAAGAAGCGCGCGAAGCTTTTCGCGGCCGGATGGATCGCGACCGCGCGGAAGACGCGTGGACGCAATTTCGCGGGCGTATTGCCCTGGTGCTATCCGGTGGCGGCGCGAGAGGCGCTTACCAGGTAGGGGCGCTCTTGGCGTTTCAAGATGCGCGCCTTCCTACCCATATCATCACGGCCACCTCGATCGGCGGGATGAACGCAGCCGGTTACGCCGCCTATTCGAATTCGCTGGTGGGAAACGCGGAACCGCTGGTGGAATACTGGATGGAAGGGCCAACGCCGTCGGACACAGGAATTGAATGGACGCGATACGGCTGGATTCTGGCGGTGCTCGTTGCTGCCTGCGCCGGATTTGGAAATCTTTTCTATCGAATGCTGAATTCGTACGGGTTCATCGTTCATCTGGAAGACCCAAAACTCACCTGGCTGTCAGTCGGTGCGATCGGCCTGGCGATTCTATTGCTGCATGACAGCTTGCCGTATCTTCCTCACTTGCTTGGAAACCTCTTTCAGAAACGCCACCGGAAAATCGACTGGCGCCGCGCGGCTCTTTCCTTCCTGGGGAATGCCATTGTGATTGTGGCGATCCTCGAGGCTTTGTACTCGCTTCGTATGATGCACCAACTGAAAGCGCTCGCCGGGTGGCACCCGCTGGCGGCAGCGGCTCTTGCGGTTGCGATTCCTCTTCTCTTCTGGCTCCGAAAAAAGGCGAGTACTTCCGTAAATAATACCGTGCGGCGCGTATTGCGAGTGCCGCTGAAAGCCGGCTTGTTCACGAATCTTGCGCGCGAACGATTTGTCAGCGAACGCGGCTCGGCCGAAAAAATCAAGGCATCGCCGATCCGAATTTTACTGACTGCGACCGATCTTGAAACCGGCACCCCGAGATTTTTTTCGAATACGCCCGTGGAACAACTGATCGCCGATCCCGGCGTGGACAAACGTTTCGTAACCAACGAAGTAATCTATCCCGATGATTTGATCGGGGCGGTGATCGCCTCCTCCGCCGTTCCCATCACTTATGAACCGGCCCGCGTGCAGGGCCACCTGTGCGCCGATGGCGGGCTTTGCGCGAATCAGCCGATGCGTCCGGCAGTTCACCTGGGCGCAGATGTTCTGTTTGTGGTGATGATGGACCCGGTGGAAGGAGAGCAAGCTCCGATCAAGACATTTCTCGACGTGGGAGTGCGCTCTCTGGAAATCCTGATGCGGCAAAACCTTCTTACTGATTTGCGGGTGTCCAATACCATCAACGTGGCTTGCGAACACGCTGCGACGCGCCTGGGTTTGCGCGCCGAGGAAGTAGAATTGGAAATGGGCGAGCGCCGGTACCGGTATCTCCGCGCGTTCGCTATTTGTCCGCCCGAATCATTGCCGGGCTCGATGCTCGATTTCAGCAGCAAAATGACCGGTCCGGCAATTTTGCAGGGCTACCGGGATGCCAGCGGCCAGATTGCCAATTTTCTGAGCTATGCGCGAGAAAGCAGCCTAAACGGTCCTCGAAGGACCCTCCGGTGGGCGTTGGAATAGGGCTCAAAAGGATTCTGCTTCTTGTCCGATAGTGGGACATTTGAATCCCATGACCGGGCAAAAAAGGCCTGGATAGAAGTAATAGAACCTATCTCAATGTGTTGATTAAAAAAGTGTTATCCTTATCTCAATCGCGGACCTGGAGTTGCGATTACAACTAGCGAGGTTTAATCCTGTGGATATCGTACGGGAAGGCGCCAAACGAAGCAAAAATATCCGCCGAGCGATTTATGGCGGCGTGGTTCTGATTCTTATTCCTATCGTGACAGTGGGATTGTCGCGGCTGAAGCCGGCAGCACCGACTGTGGATGCGGCAACCGTTTGGACGGGAACTGTGGAACGAGGCTCCATGCTTCGTGAAGTGCGCGGACTGGGCACCTTGGTGCCCGAAACCATTCGAATTATTCCTTCAATGACGGACGGCCGGGTGGAGCAGAGGCTGCTTCTCCCTGGAAGGCCGGTCACGGCAAATACCGTGATTCTGATCCTGAGCAACCCACAACTTGAACAAGTTACGGTGGATGCGGACTTCGCCGTGAAGGGCGCGGAAGCCGATTACAACAACTTGAAAGCTGTGCTCCAGAATCAACTGATGGATCTCCGTGCAAAAGCCGCCGTGGTTCGTTCCAACTTTCATCAATCTCAAATCCAGGCGGAAACGAACGAGGAACTATTCAAGCTTGGATTGACCTCAGACGTAATTCTCCGCACTTCAAGAGTATCGTCCGAAGAGCTGGGCAATCAGAACGAGATTGCCGAGAAACAGGTAGACACTTTTGCAGATTCCATAGAAGCGCAGACGGCTGCTCAGCAGGCAAAAGTGGAGCAAGCGCGCGCCGTGGCAAAACTCAAGCATCAACAATTGAACCAATTGAAGGTAACGCCGGGAATTGACGGCGTTCTTCAAGAGCTGGACGTCGAGGTGGGCCAGCAAGTAGCGCCCGGGACGATGCTGGCTCGTGTTGCACAACCGACACACTTGAAGGCGCAGCTCAAGATTGCTGAAACCCAGGCCAAAGATGTGGTGATCGGGCAAAAGGTGACGATTGATACTCACAATGGAATTATCACCGGCCACGTCACCCGAATCGATCCCTCCGTCGTAAACGGCACGGTGACAGTGGATGCATCGCTGGAAGGTGCTCTGCCCACAGGAGCTAGGCCGGACCTGAGCGTTGAGGGCACGGTGGAAATCGAGCGATTGACGAACGTCCTCTATGTGGGCCGGCCGGTCCATGGGGAAGCCGACAGCACCGTAGGATTATTTAAACTTGAGAATGACGGATCGGATGCTGCTCGCGTCCAAGTGAAGTTGGGCCGTACATCGGTCAATACGGTGGAGATTGTGCAGGGCTTGAAGATCGGCGACAAGGTGGTCCTCTCGGACATGTCCGCCTGGGATAATTTTGATCGCATCCGGCTCAAGTAGGCGAGTTGGGAACTTTGACACCCAAGGTTTCGTAGTAGCTTTTGAAGATTGACGAAGGAGAAGGAATGAACAAGCCAACAGAGGGTCTG
>JBGQGW010000309.1:0-3555 GCA_041497605.1 Terriglobia bacterium
AGCGTTGGTTCCCCAACGCAGCACCGCCCGTACAACTGTAAAGGATGTCCCGGGACGAACTGTAAACGATGTCTGGGGACTAGACACCCTAGGAGGAAAGGGTGGGGCGTGTGGCCTCAATCCGGGTGAGAGAATCCGGTTGAGTAGCTTGTTTTCGCCGGAAGTAAACAGCAGCTACGACTAATCCAGTTCGGCGTCCGGCGATCCGGGTGGCGGCGGAGGGGGCGGAGCGTGACCCGGCCGCCGCTGTGGCCCTCGCGTTCCGTCCTTGCCGTCGTGACCATCCTTCATTCCACGCCAGTCGCGCCCGAAGCTCCGCATCCGCTGTTGCTGATATTCCTTCAACTTCTTCCACTGATCCACCGTCAGCACGCGCCGGATATCCAGGTTCATCATCGTCGCTTCTTTTTCCAGCCGCCCGCGCGCGGCCACCACTTGATCGATCTGCGCGCTCACTTTCGCTTCATCCGGCTGGTCGGCGTCCACCAAAGGCCTCAGCTCCAATTCTTTCTTCTCCAGATCGGCGCGGAGATCCACCAGTTTCAATTTATGCGCCAAAAACTTCGATTCAATCTGCTTCGCCTGATCGTCGCTCAACTCGATGGCCTTCACCGTTTCCGAGTTCTTCCACCACGTCCCGAACATCCCGCCACCCATGCTCCCCGGGCCGGGCCGGTGAAAAACTTTACCTGCCATCCCTGGCCCTTGGCCGGGATCAGGTGCCGGTGCGCCCATCGGTGCCCCTCCAGGATCGGGTGCCTCTGGCGCCGGGCCTTGCGCGCGCGACACTCCGGGCAACATCAGTCCCGCTAGTAACAGGCCCGTAGACAAAACAATTGCAGACGGCTTCATTTACGTTCTCCTTTTCCAGCGTTGGAATTCTTTTGCGAGGCCTCTGCAAGCTCTTGAGTGATCAAATCAGATGGCGCTAGCGCATCGGGAACTTCCCGCGAAAGTGAGCTTTCCACTTGCATCAACAATTCCTGATCGGACACGGTCACCGGTGCCGGAAGCGGCGGAGCCGGCCGCAGCAGCAAACTTGCCGCCAGCGCCACGAAGCCCACTGCCGTCGCCCAAACCAAGCGGTGCCGCCCTGCCTGCTGCTCGCGGATTCGTGCATTGATCTCCGCGCGCTGCCGGATCCAGAACACTTCAGACCGCTCGGCCGCCGCGCTCAGCGATTCGCGTGCTCCGTCGAGCACGCTCTTCAATGCTTGTTCTTCGGCGCGGCACGTCTCGCAGCCCTCAAGATGACCCTGCGATGCGGCGCCGAGTTCGCTGGAAAGCACGGCGGCCCAGCTCTCGGCGGACAGATGTTTCTGCTCTGGCATTATCTTCCTTGTCTTTTCACTCGCTGGCGGATCGCGCTCACAGCGCGCGCCAAGTGGCTCTTGACGGTTCCGGTTTGCAACTCCATGGTCTTCGCAATTTCTTCCAGCGGCATCTCTTCCGAAAATCTCAAAAGGAAAACTTCCCGCTGCTGCGGCGAAAGATCTTCCACCACCGCCCATACCGCCGCCACTTCTTCGCGAGCCGCCAGTGCGCGCTCGGGTGATGCCGCGCGATCCGGCACTGCCGCTGCCGCCGCCATCGCGCTTTCTCCGCTGCCCAGCAGCGTCTGCCAGAAACCACGCCGCCGGCTGCGAATATGGTCCCGCGCCAAATTGATGGCGATTCGGACCAGCCACGTTCCCACACTCGATTCGCCGCGGAAACTTTCCCGCTTGCGATACGCCCTTAAAAAACATTCCTGCGTCAGCGTATCGGCAGCGTCCGGGTCACGCAGGATCGCCAGCAGCACGCGATAAATCCGCCGCTGGTGTTCGCGCACGATCCCGTCGAATTCCTCGTGCTCCACACCCGTTGCGCCCGCCATTTTTGCCTTGGGCGTAGCTGCCTCAGCCTGCGGCAGAAAGACCCCGAATCGCGTCAGGATTGTTTCCAAGCTGCCCTTGCCCTCTCCCCTAAATAGACGTTTGCGGCCCATGTGGGATTACATCGAATAAAATCTCCCGTTAACCAATATATCTTTCTGATCCGGTTACGTCTTGTAGTCCCTTTGGTTAGATGCGTTTTTCGATCTTTCGCGCCGCTTGAGCATGTTCCGCGATGGCAATTCCATCGGCGGCCGAAAGCCCTGTGAGAAATCCGCGTTAGATAGCCGTCGCCTCTGTCTCGCCCTTCATCACCCTCTTCTTCCGGATCGCCTCCCACAACAACATTGCATAGAACGGCCCATACGTCAGCCACACCATCTCCGGCCGCCAGTGCCAAGTGTTCAGTGCGTAGTAGTCGATCAGCACATGGTAGGAAAGAAATTGCAGAATCGTCAGCAGCAGCCAGGCTGGATTCGGAAAGAAACACAGAAACGGAATGATCCACGTGAAGTACCACGAATATGCATTGGGTGAGAGCAGCAAGATCGCCCCGAAAATAAGATAAGCCGCGCGCGCCGGGTCGATCCGCTTTGCCGCCGCCCACAATGCCAATCCCGCCGCGATACCTATCCCCAGTCCCGTCGCCAATTCCCGCGACCCGCTGAGCCAGACCAAAATCGAGTACAAACTCGCATTGTTATCCTGCCAACGCGAGGCGTAGTAAGCCGTGACCTCCGGGATCTTCCCCACCGCCGAGCGATACGGCCACGCGCACGCCAGCGCAAACGCCGCGGCCAGCAGCGCGTTCAGCCATCCCTCCAGCCGCTTGGGCCATCCTGCCCGTCGCAGCCACAATGGCATCAGCATGATAGGAAACAGCTTAAACATCGCCGCCGCCGTCAGCAGAATCGTTGACAGCTTCTGCCGTGACCGTATAATCAGCAGGCAGGCGCCAACCAGCGTTGCCAGCGCAAGGGCGTCGCTGTGGCTGCTGCCGGCAAACTCGACCACCACCAGCGGGTTCCAGGCGTACACCACCAACTGGTAATTTCGTCCCCCGGTCGAGCGCAGCCACGCGGCCAGCAGGAAAACGACCAGCAGATCGGCCGCGATAAATGGTAGCTTGAATCCGACCGGGCTTGGCAGAAACCGCCCCGCGATCCGAAACGTCAATTCCGAGAGCGGCGGATAAATTGCCGGTATATCGTGGCCCGGGCCGGCAGGTTCGGCCCAGTTTCGCAGCGAATCAAGCCGTGGGTCGTCGGGCCGTATGGTATAGGGATTCCAACCGGCCCGCTGTACCAGGCCGTCCCAGCGGTAGCGGTAGATGTCTTCGGAAAGCGTTGGAGCCAGCGGCGCCAGCGTCAGGCGAAACAGCATCGCGCCGGCTAGAATCAGCCAGAGCGTGGCGCGGTTCTCTCGGGTGTGCTCCAGGAAGTACAGGGCGATAAAATAAATTATGCCGGCGGCGAAAGCGATCGCAATCGTTTCCACCACGTGAATCTCCAGATTGTGCAGCCGGTAGAGCAGAACAAAGCAGAGTTCCAGCGCGGCAATTCCGCCCAGCGCGATCAGGTTTTGAGGACGGACAAGCGATCCCGCGCGGGTCAGCATGCGGAGGCAGGGAATCGGTGAGTTGGATCTTCAGCGTCGCGGCAATCTTGCAAAGCGGCAATCC
>JBGQGW010000310.1:0-3544 GCA_041497605.1 Terriglobia bacterium
CGTTGGTGTAGCAGGACCTCTCCAAGGTTTTCCCGGTATCCCGTACTATCTGATTCTCACCGCAGTTCTGCTCCTCGAATCTTGGGTCTTCATTCTGGCAGCGGATGAGCGGAATTTCCGGACGCTCGGACTATGGTTCTATTCTGACTGGTGGCGGGAAGCCCTCGGCGGGGTTGGCATCGGGCTACTGCTCATTTCAATTGTGGCGGGAGTGATGGCCGCCACCCATACCGTTCAATTTGTGGGCTGGGGCCAGGCAGGGCTGCCGGTCTGGCTGCGTTTGCTGCGTACGGCTGTTGGGCTGGCGTTTGCCGCTGCGCTTGAGGAGCTCCTGTTCCGCGGATACGGATTCCAAAGACTGATTGACGCCACTGGAAGCTGGGGAGCCGTTACCGTTTGTTCGATCGCATTTGGATTAGCGCATCTGCAAAATCCCTCCGCAACCGTACTTTCGACCGTTAACACAGCCCTCTCCGGAGCCGTCCTATCCGTCGCCTACCTGAAAACACGGGGTTTATGGCTTCCAATCGGCCTCCATTGGGCATGGAATTTCTGCATGGGGCCGGTTTTCTCATTTCCCGTGAGTGGCTTGCGATTCGAGCCGGTCATGTTGCATCTCGCGACTAGAGGCCCGACTTGGCTGACCGGCGGAAAATACGGTCCAGAAGGTGGCGTCGTTCTCACGGTGGTCTCGGTTGGGGCAATCGTGTGGCTAGCCCTGGACACGCGGATTGGTGTTTCCCCGGAGATGCAAGAAGCCTTAGAATAAGCGGGTAGGGATCAACCATGTTCCGCCTATCCACCATCGTTCTAGCAACTTTCGTGTTCGCCTCGCCAAATGTTCCCGAGGTGTTTCACCTGCGCGAGATTCCTGATTTGATCGGAGCCTCGAACCTGACGCCGGATTTGGCGGCATTGTCGAATCTGCTGCTTGGAGCGGTCAGTCAATCACCGTCAAAGTCATCGCACTTGGGTCAGGATTCGGAGTTGGCGATCGTTCGTTTTGTGGATGGCGAATTCGCGAAAGCCGTTCGACCTATTCCCGCGTGGAAGAAGGGCTTCAAGATCGAGCCCGGCAAGCCGCTCGATGAAAATGCCTTGCGGCAAGCACTGGCTAATTCCGGTGCGGCTGCGAATCCTGGAGACACAGTCCAGATTACGAACCTTGCGTTCCGTGAGAAGGAAATCCTCGTTGATATAAATGGTGGCAGTCGCAAGCACCATCGCCTGCGCGATCACATTCAAGTGGGGATCGGTGGCATGCCGATGCCTACGTCAACCACGTCGGCTCCGATAGACTCCACTGGGTCGAGCCGCACGCCAGGCGCGACACTGATTCTAGATTTCGGCCGTCCGATCCCGGACATCAGCCCCGACGATGTAAAACAGCTTCTATCTGCCTTCCTCGATTTTTCGAAGGTGCGTTCCGCGGCGGTACAGTGGGTGGACACGCTTCCTCCGGAATTCAAAGCCGCCATCAAGGATCGTCGTGCCGTTGTGGGAATGGATCATGAAATGGTAATAGCCGCAATGGGACGCCCCGATCATAAAGTGCGCCAAAAGAACGAGCAGGGCCAGGAAACGGAAGATTGGATTTATGGCCAGCCACCTGCAAGGACGATCTTCGTCACCTTTATTGGCGACAAAGTAGTCCGCGTGAAGACTTTCGAGTAAATAGCACAAGCTGCGTTTGACTTTTTCAGTATCGCGCCCTAGCATCATCGGTTCTTAAACCCGCGGGCGCGCCTTAGAGCGCATCCGCATCGTTCCATCCATTACGGAGGAGACATGCCGATAAAAGTAGGGATCAACGGGTTTGGCCGCATCGGCCGCAACATCTACCGGGCGTCGCTTGGCGATCCTGCCATTGAGATCGTGGCGGTAAATGACATCACGGACCCGAAAACGCTGGCCCACTTGTTGAAGTACGATTCCATTTTGGGAAATCTGCCGAACAAAATAACGTTTGGCGATGATTGGATCTCCGTGGATGGAAAGTCGTTCAAAGTTTTCAAAGTGAAGGATCCTGCCCAAATCGACTGGGCTTCCGTGGGCGCGGAAATTGTCATCGAGTCGACCGGCCTGTTCACTTCTGGGCCTGAGGCGCGCAAACATCTCCGCGGGCCGGTGAAGAAAGTGATCATCTCCGCTCCGGCAACGGATCCGGACCACACGTTGGTGCTGGGCGTGAACGATAAGACTTACGATTCCTCGAAGCACCACGTGGTGTCGAATGCTTCGTGCACCACCAACTGCCTGGCGCCTGTGGCCAAGGTGCTGCAGGATACGTTCGGGATCGTCCACGGAACGATGACTACGATCCACTCTTATACGAACGATCAAAAGCTGCTCGATTTGCCGCACAAGGATCTGCGGCGCGCCCGAGCTGCCGCGCTGTCCATGATTCCGACGTCCACCGGCGCGGCGAAGGCGCTGCACGTTGTCATTCCTGAATTGAAGGGCAAGCTAGACGGCTATGCGATGCGCGTGCCGACGCCAAACGTCAGCGTGGTCGATCTGACGGTAACGACCGAGAAGCCGGCGACGGTAGAGGCCGTGAATTCCGCCCTGCGGCGCGCTGCTGAAGGGCCGATGAAGGGAATCCTCGCTTACACCGAAGAAGAACTGGTATCCGCGGATTTCAAGGGCAATCCAAACTCCTCGATCGTTGACTCGGGTTTCACCAAGGTTGTGGCGGGCAATTGCGTTAAGGTGCTGGCGTGGTACGACAACGAATGGGGCTATTCCTGCCGCTGCCGTGACTTGATCAAGTTCATGGCGGGAAAGCTCTGAGTAAATCAAAAATCTCTCCGTAGAGACATCCTTCTAATGGGTGCCTCTGCTGCCTCGAATGGCGTCAGAAAACCATGAAAAAATTGTCGATTCGTGATCTGGAGTTGAACGGCAAGCGCGTGTTCATTCGCGCGGACTTCAATGTCCCTCTCGATGGCGGAAAAGTATCCGACGACACACGCATCCGCGAAACCTTGCCCACCTTGCGTCTGGCCATGCAGAAGGGTGGAAAGCTTGTATTGGCATCGCATCTCGGCCGTCCGAAAGGGAAGCCGGACCCCAAGTACAGCCTGGAGCCGGTGGCCGCGAAGCTGAGTGAGTTGCTGGGTGTCCCCGTGAGTTTTGCGTCCGATTGCGTGGGCGCTGAGACGGAGGCGAAGAGCAAGGCGCTGGCCAACGGAGGGGTGCTGCTGCTCGAAAACGTCCGCTACCACGCGGAGGAAGAAGCGAATGACGAGAATTTCGCTCGACAGCTTTCGAATCTGTGCGACCAGTTGTTTGTATGCGACGCGTTCGGCTCGGCGCATCGCGCGCATGCTTCGGTTGTCGGGATCACGAAATTTGTGCGGCAGGCGGCGGCGGGGCTTCTGATGGAGAAGGAACTCGCTTATCTGGGCAAGGCGATTTCGAATCCCGAGCGGCCGTTTGTCGCTATTCTAGGCGGAGCGAAGGTTTCCGACAAAATCGAGGTCGTGCGGAATTTGATGAAGCTGGCCGATTCCATGCTGATCGGCGGCGCGATGGCTTACAC
>JBGQGW010000311.1:0-3521 GCA_041497605.1 Terriglobia bacterium
GGAGACTCTCCAGGTGCGCACCGCGGGGGCGCCGTCTTCGATGATCCCGGAAATTGAGCATGTCCTCAACTCGCTCGCTCCCGATCTTCCCCTGTTCGATGTGAAAACGATGACCGTCGCACTGAACACGCTGAACGGCCTGCTTATTTTTCAACTGGGCGCGGTGCTGGCCGCCTCATTGGGAATGCTGGGACTGGTTCTCTCGATCGTTGGTGTTTACGGCGTGGTTTCCTACGCGGCCAATCAGCGCACGCATGAAATCGGAATCCGTATCGCGCTGGGCGCGCAACCCGCGGACATTTTGAAAATGATTTTCCGGCAGGGCTTGTTGGTCGTCGGCATCGGCCTGGCGGTGGGACTGGCGGCTGCCTTCGCCGCGGCGCGAGTGGTGGGGAATTTCCTCACCGTCAGCGCCACCGACCCGGTCACCTATTTGACCGTGTCCGCGCTGCTCACCTTCGTCGCGCTGGTGGCCTGCTATATTCCGGCTCGCCGCGCCATGCGCGTTGATCCCATGGTGGCTCTGCGCTACGAGTAATTAAAGCCGGGAAACCACAACAAACTTCTCTTTTACGTCGCATCCCTGGCAAGCGGAATCTTGCCGTTTGGGCGCGTCCCGGCACGACTGCACGGATAGCATCACTCTCCTGCTTGTCGATTTCAAATAGAAGGGAATCCAGTTAGCTTTTGCCGGGGAGGAGTTCGAGTTGCTCGTCCGCCTGCCGCGAGACGGCTGAATCTGGGTAGTCGAGCTTCACCTGGTTGTAAAGCTTCGCGGCCTCGCTGGGGTTCGTCTTGGCGTAATGACCGGCCAGCGCCAGCATCACCACTGGTTTCGGAGCCAGCACGGCGGGCTTGGCGATCAATTGTTGGTAGAGCTTTACGGCATCGTCTCCCTTGCCGGTGCGGTCATACAGCTTGGCAAGGGCGAATCGCGCGACGGCCGCGATTTCGTTGTCCCCGCTGTTGGCCACTTCTTGCAGGGATTTCTGAGCTTCTTCGTTGCGCCCCAGTTGCTCGTAGCTCAATGCGGCATAATAGCGCGCCATCTGGCCGGGCCGGGTGCGCGAGTATTTGGAGGCAACTGCCAGGAGTTTTTTCGCCGCGTCTTCAAACTTATTCTTCTCGGCGGTGTAGGTGATTTCACCGGGATCGGCGGGCTCGACGGCGGTGCGAATGCGCGCGTTGTACACCTGCATGGCATCATCCAGCGCGGCCGAGGCCTTCCCCGTCTGGCGCTCCGCGTAAAATCTCCACCCCAAAATCGCCATCAGAACGATCAGGACGGCGCCAATCACCGATGCAGCCAGTCTCTGGTGAGAATAGACAGCTTCCGCCCCGTGCACGAACGAGTCGCGGAGTTCGTCTTTCTTCAGTTCTTTACGGGAGATGTGAGCCAAAGAAAATCCCTTCTTTCTGCGGGTATCTGAACCATCCTACCACAGAACACTTCACCTCTTGCGTTCCGGGTGCACCGGCACGCATGCGATGAAAAAGAAGCGGCTCTGCGCCTGACAGAAGAGCCCGGCCGGAAGTCGAAGACCGCTAGACCGCGGTGATGCTCTCAGCCTGGAGGCCCTTGGGTCCTTGCTTGACTTCGAACTCGACAAGCTGACCCTCGGTCAACGACTTGTAACCGTCCATCTGAATTGCCGAGAAATGGGCGAAAACATCTTCGCCCGACTGCCGCTGAATGAAACCGTACCCCTTCGAAGCGTTAAACCACTTCACCACACCTTGTTCTCTAGCCAAAGGAGCCACTCCTCTATGGGTAATGTTGCAAGAGTGCTTGTAACGCCGGTTGGCGGCAAATTAGTCCACCCTGGGCGGACTTTGCACCACCCCGGTTTACAAGACCTGCAGAAACAGGCAGGATTTTTACATAAACTGCTGAAGGCTGTCCAGAGTACGGAACGGGAGTGTGGGCAGAGTGGATACTTTTCCTGATGCGCGCAAACGCGCTCCAAACTGAGGCGCGCTCCCGAGAATTTTTCCTCCCACCTTTCTTTCCCAAACCTGCGCAAAAGAGTTCTCACGTTGCAGGCTCTTAGCTAATTGCTGCCGCTCCCGGAGTTTGCTGAAATCCTTCTGATTTCGAGAGCCACCAGCGGCGTCCCGCCACAAGGAATGTTCGTCAGAAAACGGATCGTTCCCTCACGATCCTCGAAGGCGAGCCCCGATTGCGCCGAACCGCCTCTGAATTGGCCCCATTGCTGAGGCACGGTGGCAACGCATCCTCCAAAACCGGACTGCGGCGCTGCTTTTATGGCCTTGCTGGGGAAGAGCAACGAAGAGGAAACAAACCCCAACAGAAACGCGGTCAGAACCAATGCCTGAATCATGAACTTTCGCATCATGCCTCCCATCGTGCCTCCCATCGTGCCTCAATATCCAGCCGGGTGGGTACTCAGCCGAATGCCGGGCTCGCGGTGAACTAAATTATATGGGATGCCGGGTTTTCAATCGAGGAGCAACCCACGCCACTAGCGAAAGCTGGTTGCGGCGGTTTTTTCGTCGGAGTGAATATCAAAAACGGTGAAGAGGCGCGTAATTTGAATCAGGTCGTGGACCTTTCTGGTCAAGTTCAGGAGCTTCAGCTCGCCGCCGTGGCTCCTGGTGGTCGTGAACCCGCTCACGAGTTCACCGATTCCCGAGCTATCGATGTAGTTCACGTCTGAAAGGTTTAGAATAATTCGAATCTGTCCCTTCTGAAGGTGCTCTCGGATCATTTCCCGCAGCAGGGCGCTGCCTTCTCCCAGAGTGATCCGGCCGCTCAAGTCAATGATGATAACGCCATGAGCTTCGCGTGCTGTCGCTTGCAAACTCACTGATTTATTTCTCCTTGTCCTCGGCCACCGGCGGTTTCCCGTTGTTCCCGGCGCCCGGATAAAACTTGGCCATCACAAGCTCGGCGCCGCCATTGCGCCCCTTCCGCACCTCAAACTCATCCATGAAGGCGCGCATCAGGAAAAGCCCACGCCCGGAAGTCCGCAGCAGGTTCTCCTCGGAAAGCGGGTCAGGGATCTCATGCACTTCAAAGCCCGGCCCCTGGTCCAGGACGTGTATGACCATTTTTTCAGGTTCCAGCTCGACTGTCAGTAGAATTTTCTTGCTGCGTTCGCGCTGGTTACCATAGTTATAGGCGTTGATCACGCCCTCCCGCACCGACATGCCGATCTTGTGGCAGTCCTCTTCCCCGAAACCGATCGCGTCGGCGATCCGCAGGGTCAGGTGCTCGGCAAGGTCCACACTATCGAGTAGAGTCTCGAGCGTGACCTCGATCTTTTTTGTCGGCGCGGCCATCCCTGGTCGGTCAGCAGTCCCCAAAATTGCTTTGTGTTCGTAGCATAGCGGCTCCACACAAGTCAATGGAACATCCGAGGAACTCTTTTTTCGCGAGCCTCGGCCCGATCTAAGTGGCGCAGGCACTCTTGCCTGCGCAAACAACCGCCCAGCACAGCCATGAGTGTGGCTGTGCTACCAAAACCCATTCTGTAGACGACTGCCGGCCCCGTTCCTTA
>JBGQGW010000312.1:0-3476 GCA_041497605.1 Terriglobia bacterium
CAGTCTTCCATCAGCTTGCGCACCAGTCCGCCCTTGGGATGCCAGAAGATCAGCCCGGGTCCGGCTGCTTCCTGGATGCTGAACAGATCGAGTTCGGCGCCGAGCTTGCGATGATCGCGGCGCTTGGCTTCTTCGAGCTTGTGCAGATAATCGTCGAGCTCCGCCTGGGTGTAAAAGCAAACCGCGTAAATGCGCTGCATCTGCGGATTGCCTTCCTGGCCTTTCCAGTAGGCTCCGGCGACGTTGGTCAATTTGAACGCCTTGATTCGCCCGGTGGAAGGGATGTGCGGGCCGCGGCAGAAATCGATGAATTTCCCGGTGGTGTAAAAAGAAACCATCGGCTCGACGGCCTTTTCCTCCACTAATTCGCATTTGAAATTCTGTTGCGAATCCTGATAGAGCTTCAGCGCTTCGGGCTTGGGCAGCAGCTTGCGCTCATTGGGCACATCGCGCGCGGCGATCTCGTGCATTTTGGCTTCGATTTTCGCCAGGTCTTCGGGTGTGAATGGCTCGTCGCTCAAAAATTCGTAGAAGAATCCATGGTCGATCGGCGGGCCGATGCCCAGCTTCACGTTGGGAAATAATTCCAGCACGGCGGCGGCCAGCAAGTGCGCCGCGGAGTGGCGCAGCACTTGAATCGCTTCCGGATCCTTGGAAGTAAGAATTCGCAGCGGTGTATCGTGTTCGAGCGGCCGGCTCAGATCGATCAAGTCGCCATTGGTGCGCGCGACCAGCGCTTCCTTCGCCAGTCCGTGCGAAATTTTGCGCGCAATCTCCGCGGGCGTAGTCCCGCGAGGCACTTCGAGAGATTTCCCATCCGGCAAAGTTACCTGAATGCTATCCATGAGACCCTTCTTGCGCTGTGTGAAACACTAAAGCTAGCACTACGCGCAAACCACGGTCAAGGCAAGCAAGCGGGTCGCAGTGTTGCAGTTTGTCTGTCATCCTGAGCGCGCGTTTTTTGCGCAGCGAAGGATCCGGCGCACAATCAGCGCGAACCGTCGCGTTCCATGCAACGCAAAGAGTTTACCTCCGGTTTCTGGGGGCCGTTGCGGTCTCGACTTCCTCATCTCGGCCGCGTCTCAAATCCACACTCCTTCCAAAGTTTCTCCCAGCGCCAGATGCCATAGGCGGCCTTGTCTGGTAGCCGGTAACCCAGTTGGCGGGCCAGCATGATTGCCTGGCCACGATGATGCGCCTCGTGCGCAAACATATAGCTGAACATGGTTGCTCCGGCAGGCCACGTCTGCGTCCAACTGCCCCGTGAAAACTTGGTGACACGCCTGGGAGTGCGATTCGAGAGAGCTTCCTTGAGCATTTCCAGGCATCGTACCGCGCTCTGGCGATGAGCAGCGCGTGCTTGCTTGATCGTGCAACGGGCCGGGTCAAGCGGCGCAGGGCGCTTGAGATGAGGCGCGGAGTTCTTGAGCCAGACCAGGCGGTTATTGTGCAGATGGGAGAAAATCTCCGCAAGGGTGCGTCCCTTCCGATTGTTTTTTTTCACGGAGCGGGAACGCCAAGCTCTCGGGTCCAGGTGCGCCAGCAAAAGCTGATTCATGCCATCATTCGCCGCGTAAGTTTCCAGCAAAACTTCGCGAAGCTCAGATTCCGACAGGGCAGCGTGGCGAGCCATAAGCACCCACAGCAATTTATCAGACCAAGCTGCGGATTTCACCTCTGCTAAGACTCCCAGCAATCAAGTGAAACTCACTCCTCCGGTAATTGCTTTTATCGGGCGTCAGCACTTTCTGGAAGGTTACTTGACTGGCTGCTGACGTCAAACAGGAAGGAGAACTCTAGCCTCCGCGCGAAGCGGGGTCTCATTTCTTGGAACCTATCTTCAATTCAATTCGATCGTGGCCGCCGGAGTCGAGGAGAAACATCGGCCAGCGTTCGTAAGCCTGCTCGAACTGCAGGAGCTCCATCAGTTCGTCGGTCAATTCTTCACCCCATGCGTGCTCGACGTTGAGAGCCACCGCATACGCGCTGTATTCTTCCAGAGTCTGCGGCGTCCGGCCCGGTTTGTTCTCGCGGTTCAGCCGGTCGGCATCGGCCCGCGACAGAAATTCCCGGAAGCCATCCAGTTCCGCAAGCAGTTTGCGGCCGGCGGCGGTTGGCGCCTCCAAAAGGTGAAGCGCCACGGCATGAACGAAGACCAAGGCCGTCGTAAGCAGCGCAAATTGCGTCGAGGTAAAAGACGCCAGGAAAGCGAAACCGATCAGAGCGGTCGCGGTCAGGTAAACGGGAACGAAGTCATTCAAATTGAGTGGGCGGCTCGGACGTCCATCAAACGGTAGAAACGAAGCCAGTTTCCGAAGCGTCGCGGGCCAGACCCTCACCGCCGCCACCAGACATGATCCGCCGAGAAGAGTCACCAGGCCGCAAAACACCAGAGATGGCGCTGAGGCTTTGTGCACCAGATTCGGGACTGCAAAAGCCACAGTTAGCGGCATTTCCACTGAATAGGCTACGCCGAAAAACCACAGCACAAGGTGCGGGGAGATTAACGCCGGCTCCGCGATGCCCTCGACCGTGGATCTAAACTCGCGGTATGACCCGCAAAGGCGGTGGTATTCAGCGCCATTGAAAGAGTAAGTGTTGAGAGCGGACGGAAAAACAGACGCAAACAAGGTTGCTTCTTCCGGTGGAAGCTCTGCGCCAGGCTTTCGCAACCTTTCCAGGATGAACCAGTCCTTCTTCTGTTGAATGTTGATATCGCCCCTTGCCGCCAACGAAATGAGGGCGGCTGCGAAGGCCCGTTCACACCGGCCGTTTTCCCATAAAAATGCAGCCACCGCGGGGGAAATTCCCTGCGGTGGCTCGTATCGTATGACCTGAACGTTTCGTTGAGGCTTCCAGCGGAGAATGATGGCCACTACGGCGTAATATGCCAACAGGATGAGCACGCCCATCCATGCGAGCGGGTAGGGCTGTGAAAGTATTTGCGATGGGAGCGACATGGGAATCCGATTGTCCAGGAGTGTCCCGGTTTATCCTCCATTGCATATCGTGCGGGGTTGTTAATGCGCCAGTATACAGATACAGGTGGGTGGCCAGTGCTTTCTGTTTGGCCGATTCGAGAGACCGGGGCTAGTCGTTCGCCTGGGATGCGCCTGTCCCGGCCGCGGGTGGCGTTTGGACGTCCAGCGTTCCCTCGAATTCCTTCTGATGATTCGCGCAATATTTATCAGAACATGAATACGGGCAGCCCTGTTCGGCAGGGCGGAGTTATGTGGACATTTGGAGAATCGGAAGGCGTGGCTGGAAATCGGCACACACCCCAAGATTACGTCGGTCGCGTGGAGGACTTGCGGGCCGCTGGATGGTTCAGTCTAAGAGCGGCCCAAAACTTAATTCGACGAGGGTGTGATCTTGGAGTCAGCCAGAACGGTGTAGACGTGCCAGAAGTCGCCATTGTTAGCGGTAAATTCCAGCGCCACTTGCTTCTTGCCTCGGGTTTTCGCACCCGTGTAGAC
>JBGQGW010000313.1:0-3472 GCA_041497605.1 Terriglobia bacterium
CGATTTCCATTTTCATTTTCGACAATTTCCATTTTCTCTTTTCTACGCGTGGCCGCTACAATCCTCGCGGTTCCAGGAGGAAGAAGAAATGCCACACGTTCAAGTTACCTGGGTTGCGGGGCGCGATGCGGAACAGAAGCGCAAGCTCGCGGAGCGGATTACGCAGGCGCTGATTGAAGACGGCCGCGCGAAACGTGACAATATCCACGTCACCTTCGTGGATTTGCCGGCGACGGATTATGCCGAGGCGGGAGTGCTGGTGGTGGACCAGAAGCGCAATCCTTAAGGAAGCGTCACACGCAACTGCGGGAACTGCGGGGCAGTTTCGCCTGCGGTGATGCTGCAGACAAGCGAACCGCCCCTGTAAAAGTACCCGTCAATTGGATGGACGCAACTCACGGCGAACCAGTGTCGCGTCGATGAGATAGCCGATGCCAATCGCGACGGGAATCGCGGCAACCGCGGACGCTTCGATTGCTTCGCGTTCGACCAGCGAGAGCAGTGCGAACGTGATCGCCCATCCCAATCCGGCTGCCACCAGCAAGATTCCGGCGCGCCGCGAGTGCGCGAGATGCGTGATGGGCTGATCGAAGGGCACTTCCACTCCGCGGGCAATTGCCGCCAGCCGTTCCTCCGTTTTCAGTTTGCGAACTCGATAATAAGCATAGATTGCCGCGACGGGCACGCCACACACCAGCACCACTGCCGCAAAGCCAATCATTTCTCCGGTCATAAATTCTCTCCTCGTGTTCCCGCGGCGCGCGGGGTGAAATCTTTTTGTGAGTTCGTATACGCCCAGAGATACGCGAGAGGCAGCGCAAATGTTCCAGGCGAAGTCTACGTTTGCCACGGGTTGTTTCACGGCACGGGGCGGACTTCCAATGATTGGTCGACGGTAAAGCTCTGGCATGTCTGGCCGGGCGCGGATTGGCAGTGAGCTGTTGCCGTGAATCCGCTGGGGCTCAAATCGATGGAATACAAGTAACCCTTGCGCTCGGTTCTGACGGGGAATACGCTGCTCGAAGCAAGCTCGTCAAGCGTCGCGTAAGAGCCATGCTGTGCAAAATAGCTCGCTTCCGCACGTCCAATCGCCGCGAGATCCATCTTGGCACCAGCCGAGTCCGCAATTTGCACGATACTGACCTTTTCTTCCGGCGGCTGCATACGCTTGAGGTAGAGCCAGAGACCCAGCCCGGCAATCAACGCGACGACCAAAACGCCAAGCATCTTTCCCATGAGCATCTCCTAGCGCGCCCGAATGATCTGCGCGGCAAGCATTTCCAGTTTTTCAGTTATCGGCGGGTGCTTCTCCAGCGTGCAAGTCGCCAAGCACTTTCAGCACAGCCGAGGCTTGGATGCCCACCTTGGGATCGTTGTTCAAGTTGATCCATCGGACGGTGCCGGTGGGATCGATCACGAATTCCGCGGAACGGGAAACATCGGCGCCGCCGGGCCCGCCGTGGGGCTCGAGCAAGTCCCAACCTCGTATCACTTCCGCTTTGGGATCGCAGAGGAAAGTGAAGGTATAGCCCTTTGCTTTGCGCCACTTCTGCGTGACGTCCGGCGAATCCGCGCTGATGGCGATGATCCGCACGCTCCGTGAAGTGAATTTTTCGAGATTGTCTTGGAAGCTTTGCAACTCGGCCGCGCTGAGCAGGTCCGTCGAGCCGCGATAAAAAATCACTACCGCCCAGACGCCGCGAATTTCCGCCTCGTTCCCTTGCACCGTTGGCCCCTCGGCCAGCAGCGCCATAAATTGAACTTTCTTGCCGGAAGAATCGGGTAGCGTGAAATCCGGCGCCTTCTGGCCGATGTGCGGAGCATTCTTCGAGGGTGGCAATTGCGCCCGCGACGCCGCAGCAAGGGCGAGCAAAGCGATGAGTGCTACCGGCCGGTGCAGCATCTTCATTCGACACTTCATTCCATTCTCCCAGGACTAGCGGATATTCGAATGCGATCGAGGGCGAATCGTCTCGCGCGCTTGCCGGAAACAATAGGCTTTCCGGTGCGTTCTGCCGGGCTCTGGTATAATGCCGCCGCTTTCGAAGAAATGCGAATGAAGAACGCAGTCTTTTTTCGTGCCAGGACACTCCTCCCCCTCGCCAGTCTGTTTTTTGCGATGGTTCCCGTGGCTCGCGCAGCCGATGTAGTTGTCCTCACATATTCCGGGCCCATCGATTCCATCAGCGCGGAGTACATCTCGCGAGGAATCGGCGAGGCGGAAGCGCGCGGGGCCGTGGCGGTGATTCTGCAACTCGACACACCCGGCGGCCTGGACTCTTCCATGCGGGCAATCATTCAGAGGGAAATGAACGCGCGAGTTCCCGTGGTGGTTTATGTGGCGCCGCGTGGTGCGCGAGCGGCTTCCGCGGGTTGCCTGATTGTTCTGGGAGCGGATGTGGCGGCGATGGCGCCTGGGACCAACATCGGCGCGGCGCATCCGGTCACGCTCTCCGGCGGACCCGTCTCCGAAAAGATTGTGAATGACGCTGTGGCTTATGCCCGCTCGCTCGCGGCCGCGCATCATCGCAATGAGGATTGGGCGGAGAAGTCGGTGCGCGAAAGCGCGTCGCTCGCAGAGCCGCAGGCCCTGCAGATGCACGTGGTGGATCTCGCCGCAAACGGCCTGCCCGATCTGATCCGGCAATTGAACGGGTTCGCCGTTCACGCGCAGGGACGCGAATTCACACTTTCGCTCGTGGGCTCGCAACAAGTGGCCGTGGGGATGAATCGGCGCGAGCAACTTCTAAACACGCTGGGAAATCCGACGATCGCGTATTTGCTTTTTTTGCTCGGCGCGCTCGCGGTGATCGTCGAAATTTTTGCGCCGCACGGTTTCGTTACCGGCACGCTGGGAGCAGTGGCCGTGCTGCTGGCAATCGTGGGACTGGCGAATTTGCCGGTGCAGCTCTCCGGCGCGGTGCTGTTGATCTTGGGAATCGTGTTGTTGATGCTCGAGCTGAAAATTACCTCGCACGGACTCTTGACGCTGGCGGGGCTGGTGGCATTTGTTCTCGGCTCGATGCTTTTGTTTCCGCCAATCCCGGGCTTCGCGATTTCCGGCTGGGCGATTGGAGCGGTGACGGTGATTTGGGCGGCCGCGCTTGGCACCATCGTGCGCCTGGTGTTGAAAGCGCGTCAGCGCCCGGTGTTGACGGGAGTGCACCGGGTGGTGGGCCAGCACGGAGTGGCGAAAACCGATCTGGCGCCGCGCGGCGTGGTGCTGGTGAATGGCGAAGATTGGGACGCGCTGGCGGAGGAACCGGCGGATGCGCCGCCGGGCGCTGTGCCGGGCAACTTACTGATTGTGCGAGGCGATAAGGTTCAAGTCCTCGCGGTGCAAGGATTGACGCTGCGCGTTCGCAAGGTGAATTGATGCTGCGGGCAGTGGAATAAGAGGGAGGTTGCGATGGACCAAGGCTTGATCGTTATTGCGGTTGTCTTGTTCGGGTTGATTATTTTCCTGTGGTTC
>JBGQGW010000314.1:0-3465 GCA_041497605.1 Terriglobia bacterium
AAACTCCATCATCGCCGGAGACACATTCATCACCCGAAGAGAGTGGGTGGGCGGTTGCGAGAGAACCACAGAGTGGGGAAGAACAGAGAGATTCTTCGCTTCGCTCAGAATGACATGCGGTGGCGGGTTAGTTGTTGATTTAAACTGCCAGAAAGGGCGTGGCTAAAGCCAGCCCCTACATTGCACATGAGGGGGAATCCGTGAAGCGCATCGCCGTCTTGCTCGCCGTCCTGTTCGTCGTTGCATCGGCCGTCGCCGCCGCTCCAGAAACTCACAAAATTCTTTTCATCCGCGCCGGCAAACTGATTTACGACGCCGATAAACCTCCCATCGAAGCCGCTGAAATGATCGTGATCGACGGAAAAGTCACCGCTGTCGGAAAAAATCTAGAGGTTCCCGCGGGCGCTGAGCAATTGGACTTTTCCCACTACACCGTTCTTCCCGGCCTCGTCGACGCACACATCCATCTCTGGACTGGCCCGCGCGCCGCATCTCCGTCCGTCCCCCTCGCCGCGTTGCGCGCTTCGAAAGCGATGAGCTATGCGCTCAATTCCGGCGTCGTCGCCGTGCGCGTGCTCGGCAGCAACGGCTTCATCGACGTCGCTCTCGCCAATGCCATCGATGAAGGAGTGATTCCCGGCCCGCACATCATTCCCGCAGGTCACGCCATTTCGATCATCGGCGGCCACGGCGATTTATGGACCTATCCCTCGGATTCTCCCTTCGGCGAATACTACACGCCGCTCCACGGTTTCGTGAATTCGCCCGCCGATGCCGAACAGGCCGTACACCTGCAAGTGAAGTACGGCGCGAAGGTAATCAAGATTCTGGCTTCCGGCGGCGTTGGCTCACCGCTCGATTCGCCCAGCGCCGAGCAGGTTTCGCCCGAGGAAATGCGCGTGATCGTCCAGCAAGCGCACATGGACCACATCAAAGTGGCCGCGCACGTGGAAAACCTGATGACCACTCTCGATGCATTGCACGCCGGCGTCGATTCCATCGAGCATGGCTCGGAACTCGATCAGGAAGCCGTGGACTTCATGAAGAGCCACAACATCGTGTTCGTTCCCACCGTCTACATCGTCGATAACATCCTGATGAATGGCGAAAAAGACCAACTCCCCGATTTCATGTTGCGCAAGGCCCGTGAACTGGCCGTGAAACATTTTCCCAGCTTCCAGCTCGGCGTGCACAACGGCTTGATCATCGCCGCCGGCTCCGATATGTCCTACGAGCCCGGAAAAGGAACGGTCCTCGACGAAGTCATCACCGAAGTGAAATATGGAATGACGCCGCAACAAGCCCTCGTCGCCGGCACCAAGCATTCCGCCGAGCTGCTCGGCCTGAACCTTTTGGGCACCCTCGAAACCGGCAAGGAAGCCAGCTTCATCGCCGTCGAAGGCGACCCCCTCTCCGACATCAAAACTCTAAAATCCGTCAAAGCAGTCGTCTTCCAAGGCAAGGTGGTAGTCGCTCTCACCCACTAGCGCCTGCACGCGCAGCGGAAGACGTATTGTTCGTCTATCGCTTGCTCTTACTGCGGCATATCGTGTACAAAATTTACGCATGAAAGCCGAAATCATCGCCGTTGGTTCGGAACTCCTCACCCCGTATCGCATGGATACGAATTCGCTCTTCCTCACCGCACAGCTCAATCTGCTCGGCATTCGCCTCATGCGCAAATCCGTGGTCGCCGACGATCTGGAGTTGATTCGATCCGCGTTCGGTGAGGCGCTCGAACGCGTCGAACTGGTGGTTTCGAGCGGGGGCCTCGGCCCCACCGCCGACGATTTGACTCGCGAAGCCGTCGCCGATCTGCTTGGCCGCAAGCTGATACGTGACGAAGCGATTCTCCACACCATCGAGAAGCGCTTCGAGCGCTTCGGCCGCAAGATGGCGGAAGTGAATGTGCGTCAGGCCATGGTGCCGGAAGGCGCCACCGTCCTCCCCAATCCGCGAGGCACCGCGCCGGGACTCTGGCTCGAAGCCGGGGGCCGCATTCTCGTGCTGCTCCCCGGCCCGCCCGTCGAACTCGAGCCCATGTTCCAGGAGGAAGTAAGCCCGCGGCTTTCGAAGCGCGCTCCTGATGTGCGCTTGTTTACCCGCGATGTGCGCATTGCTGGAATGTCGGAATCGGAGGCCGAGCAGCGCGTGGCGCCTATTTACACGCAGTACGCGGGAGTCGAAACCACGATTCTTGCCTCGCCCGGGGAGATCCAGCTTCATCCGCGCATTTGGTCGAGTGACGCGGAGGAAGCGGAGAAGTTGCTCGATGAACTCGTGCAGCGATTCGCCATGGCCCTGGGCGAAAATGTGTTCACCACCACCGGCGAATCGATGGAGGAAGTTGTCGCCAGATCGCTCATTTTTAACCAGTCCACGGTCGCCGCCGCCGAAAGCTGCACGGGAGGCTTGCTCGCGGAACGCCTGACCAGTCTTGCGGGGAGTTCATCCTATTTTCGCGGCGGAGTGGTCTGCTATGGCAACGATCTGAAAACCGCATGGGTGGATGTCCCCGCGGAATTGATTGAAGCCAAGGGAGCGGTTAGCTCCGAAGTGGCGCTGGCCATGGCCGAAGGCGTCCGGCAGCGTTCGGGCGCAACGCTCGGGTTGAGCATCACCGGAATCGCGGGCCCGGGCGGCGGCACTCCCGCAAAACCGGTTGGCACCGTGCACATTGGGCTAGCCGACCAGACCGGCGCGCGCGAGCGCGGGTTTCGTTACCCCGGCGACCGCGACCGCATTCGCCAACAGGCGTCACAGTCGGCCCTCGACATGATTCGCAGATATTTTCTGTACGGCGGCCACAACAAAGGATAGCGTGTGCGTGTATTCGTCGCCATCGACGTGCCGCAGGATGTTCGCCGGGCGCTTGGAGATTTGATTGCCAAACTGGAAAAAACCGGCCGTGGGGCGCGCTGGATGCGTCCGGAAGGAATGCACGTGACACTGAAATTTATTGGTGAAGTCCCGGATGAAACAGTGGAAAAAGTGAAGGTCATTCTTGCCGGAGTGCATTCTCCTGCGCCCGTCCAGCTGAGCTTTCGAGAAGTTGGCTTCTTTCCCAACGCCAGGCATCCCCGCGTTTTCTGGGCTGGAATCGAAGCGACGCCGAATCTCGCCGGGATCGCGGGCGAAATCGAACGTCGTCTCGAACCGATCGGAATTGTGGCTGAAGATCGCGCGTTTCGCCCGCATTTGACGCTGGCGCGTTTCAAGTCCGAAGAAGGTCTCGCGCAATTACGAACAACCATTGATCGGCTTGCGCCCTTTGATTTCGGAGCGGATCGAGCCACTCAGTTCCATTTATACCAGAGCGTTTTGAATCGCGACGGAGCCGAACACACGCGGCTCGCAAGTTTCGATTTTGTCAGGGCGGCTGCATGAGCGCGGCGATTAATCCCCACTGGGCGATTCCGCTCATCGCTTACCTGCTGGGCTCGATCCCCTTCGGGTATTTGATCG
>JBGQGW010000315.1:0-3374 GCA_041497605.1 Terriglobia bacterium
ATTTTCTTTCCGCCCGGGCCGATCAGGTCGCGGATTTTATCCGTGGGAATGGTGAGCATGAACAGATGCGGCGCATACGCCGAAATGGCAGGCCGGTGCGTGCTGAGCGCCTGGTCCATGATGTCGAGGATTTCCAAGCGCGCTTTCCGCGCCTGGGCCAGGGCTTCTCGCATCATCGGGATGCTGACGCCGCCGACCTTGATATCCATCTGCAGCGCCGTAATGCCCTGCCGTGTCCCGGCTACTTTGAAATCCATGTCCCCGTAGTGGTCTTCGGCGCCCGCAATGTCCGTCAGGATCGCGTACTTGCTGCCTTCGACCACAAGGCCCATGGCAATTCCGCCGCAAGCGGAGCGCATCGGCACGCCGGCGTCCATCAGCGCGAGTGACGCGCCGCACACCGTGGCCATGGAAGAAGACCCGTTCGATTCGAGAATGTCGGAGACCAGCCTCATGGCGTAGGGGAAATCGGTTTCCGGGGGCAACAGATTCGCGATCGCGCGTTCGGCCAGCGCGCCATGGCCAATCTCACGCCGTCCCGGCCCGCGAAGGAATTTCACTTCACCAACGCTGAACGGCGGGAAGTTGTAATGCAGCATGAAGCGCTTGAACGAGTCCTGCTCGAAAAGCAAATCCAGGCGCTGCATGTCTTCCTTGGTGCCGAGCGTCAACGTGGCCAGGGCTTGCGTTTCACCGCGGGTAAAGATCGCCGATCCGTGAACGCGCGGAAGCACGCCCACTTCGCAGGTGATTTGGCGAATCTGGTCGAATGCGCGGGCGTCCGGACGGCGATGGCGATCCAGAATATCGTTGCGGAAGATTCGCTCGCGGAGCCGCCCGAATGCGCGATCCGCGAGTTTGCGGCGATCCTCATCCTCTTCCGGGATCGTCGCGAGAATTTCGTTGTGGACGGCGTCCACAAGCCCATAGCTTTCCAGCTTGGGATGCTTCGCCGTGTCCAATGCGTCGTGGAGCTTTTCGCCGAACTGTTTTTCGATTTGCTTATAAAGATCTTCATCGAATGCCGGCGGAGTGGCTTGCACTTTCGTGGGGTTTACTTTGCCGTGCAGTTCCTTGATCACCGCGATGATCCTGCGCACCTGCTCGTGGCCGAACGCAAGCGCATCCGCGACCGCGTCCTCGGAAACTTCGAGCGATCCCGCTTCCACCATCACGATCGCTTCATCCGTTCCGGCGATCACGATGTTCAGCAAGCTCGTCTTCTGCTCGGCGACGGTCGGGTTCACCACCAACTGGCCGTTCAGCAACCCGACGCGAACCGCCGCGACGGGTTTGTCGAATGCGATAGTAGAAATGTAAAGCGCAGCCGAAGCCGCGGTTACGCCGATCACGTCGGGATCGTTTTCGCTGTCGGCGGAGAGCACCATGGCCACGATCTGCGTCTCCTTGTTCCAGCCTTCTGGGAACAGCGGGCGCAGTGGACGATCGATCAATCGCGACGTCAGGATCTCTTTCTCCGAAGGGCGCCCCTCGCGCTTGAAAAAACCACCCGGAATTTTGCCCGCGGAGTAGGTGTACTCGCGGTAGTCAACCGTCAGCGGTAGAAAATCCTTTTCCGTCGGCCTGGAATCCATGCAAGCGGTTGCCAGCACAACCGTATCGCCATACCGCGCCACCACCGATCCGTTCGCCTGACGGGCAAGCTTGCCCGTTTCAAATTTCAGTACGCGTCCGCCTATTTCCACACTCACTTCTTGAAACATCAAATTGATCCTCCGTGCCCCGAATCGCCGGGGCACCAAATTCAGTTACGAGATATTCTCTCGATTGCGCCGGGAAGAGAAAGAAGGTAGGCGGGAGAACCGCGCGAGTCATTTTGAAACGGATGGCCGGCAATCATCAACGCCGCCGTTCTGCCCATCAGCGTTTCGAAACGGTCAGTTTGTTCGGGGAAGGCCGGGAAGGTGTGACAACTGCTGCCTTTCGGGGATTCCGCGCTATTTGCGCAAACTGAGTCGTTCCACAATCTCGCGGTACCGATCCGGCTCGCGACGGTTAAGGTAGTCCAGCAGCCGCCGGCGCTTGTTGACCATCATGATCAACCCGCGCCGCGAAGCGTGGTCCTTAACATGGGATCTCAGGTGCGAGGTAAGATAGTTGATTCGTTCGCTTAACAGCGCAATCTGCACTTCCGGCGATCCCGTATCCTTGGGATGCTGACGGAACTGCTCGATTACTTCTACCTTTGCCTCGCTCACCCTCTCCCCCTCCTAATGCGTCGCGCGCCCATACTTCACGCTTTTTCCTCTCTTCTTTTCGACGGCAAAATCGTAGCACATCGAGTCACGCGAACAAAGGAAGAAATTGTCACGCCAGCGGCCTGGGACGCGGCTGCCCGAGCTTGTTCCGCTAATCCCGCTTGCCGCGAATCAGGGAGAGAAATTCGTCGCGAGTCTGCTTATTTTCCTTGAACACGCCCAGCATAGCGCTGGTGACGGCCGAAGAATTCTGCTTCTCTACGCCCCGCATCACCATGCACAAGTGACGCGCCTCAATGATCACGCCCACACCCTCGGGACTCAGCCGCTCCTGCACCGCCTTGGCGATCTGGCTGGTCAGCCGCTCCTGAATCTGCAGCCGCCGGGCGTACATGTTCACCAGCCGCGCAATCTTGCTCAGGCCCACCACTTTCTTCGATGGGATATAGGCCACATGACACTTGCCGAAGAAGGGCAGGATGTGGTGTTCGCACAAACTGAAAACTTCGATGTCGCGCACGACCACCATTTCGTCGTAACACACGCTGAACATGGCGCCATTGAGCAGATTATCCGGATCCTGGCGGTTGCCGCTGGTCAGAAAACGAAGTGCCTGTTCATAACGCTCCGGGGTCTTGCGCAAGCCATCGCGATTGGGATCTTCGCCCAGCAGGACAAGCATCTTTCGCACCAGGCCGGCAATCGTTTCCGTCTGTTGCGGCGATTCGATCAAGATATCAGTGCCGTCCTTCATTGTTTCCCCCTTGGGACTCAGTGGAATATTCGAAGCTATTCAAGCTGGTTTCTTCTATGCGGATTCGCGCGAGCCGGGCGTGTGGAAAATCTTTCAGCCGCTCGTACGCTTCCAGGCATAAATTCTCGGTCGTCGGCACGCGCTCGCGAAATGCCGCTGTGTCCTCGTTCAGGTTTGTAAGA
The DNA here is from genome assembly GCA_041497605.1 of Terriglobia bacterium. Lineage (GTDB taxonomy): Bacteria > Acidobacteriota > Terriglobia > Acidiferrales > UBA7541 > JBGPTK01. Next base: position 3,156 of record JBGQGW010000315.1, read on the forward strand.
TCAAATGGCTCGAGGATTCGCTCCGCCACGAATTGGTCCAGATCCGATAAATTCGCGATCATGCCCGTCACCGGGTTTACAGGGCCGGCAACGGTGACTTCCAGAATGTAATTGTGCCCGTGGCCATAAGGATTGTTGCACTTGCCGTAGACGCGCCAGTTCTCTTCCTCGCTCAATTGTGCGCTGTGGAGCCGGTGCGATGCCGCGAAGCGGTAGCGG
>JBGQGW010000316.1:0-3340 GCA_041497605.1 Terriglobia bacterium
CGCTGAGTGAAGATCCGGAAGCCGCAGTGTTCTACCCGATCTCGCAGAAAGGGGCCGCATTGACTGCGCTCATCGTCCGGACCCAGCGCGACACGGGCGATATGGTGACCACCATTCGGAAAGAGATACGCGATCTTGACAGCGCGGTTGCTATTCGGGAATCGGGCACCTGGACGAGCCAGCTTACGCTGAGTCTGTTTCCCATCCAGGTGGCTACAGTCGCTCTCGGCCTCTTTGGCGCTTTTGGACTCCTGCTCTCGATCGCCGGCACCTTTGGGCTTGCCTCCTATACGGTGAGCAAGCGGCTGCGCGAGCTGAGTATTCGCGTGGCGCTAGGCGCGCAGGCGAAGCAGATTCTCTCGGCAGCCCTCGGTCGTATGCTGATCCTGCTTGGGAGCGGCTGTGTGGTTGGCATTGTGCTGGGCGTGGCGGCCAGCCGGCTACTCTCAGCCATCGTCTACCAAGCCTCCGTGCAGGATCCATTTGTGCTTGCCGCTGTTGTATTTACGATTGTGCTCACCGGATCACTTTCGGTCGTCGGTCCCGTGAGGCGCGTCCTGCACCTCGACCCGGCAATCCTGCTCCGCGAACAATAAACGATGTCCAGTTTACGACGCCGTCACCGTTTTCAGCCTTTGTAAGGTTGCTGCTTAGTGATAGGTCCTAATAAACGCGGTAATCGGAAACTGACCCGCTACCGGATCGTCCTGCTGCTTGGTGATGACAAATTGCAAACGTCGCCGGTGCGAAAATGAAGACGCTGCAGCGACGAGAGCGTGAACTCGGACGCCAAGATCAGGGGCCGGAGCGCACGATGCCGATGGATTCGAGTGCTTTCAAGTATTCCACGACTACGTCGAGTGGCACGGGGCCGTATTCCGCGGAAACGGCATTGCGGATTTCCTGCGCCGTGCGCTTGCCATCCACGAAATTGAGAACCTCGCAGGGATAGTAGGATTCCCGGTTGTAGATGCTTTCCTGTTTCAGCAGGCCGATTTGCGCGGCTTTTTCCGCGCCATAGTGGTCCAGAAAATAATCGTAGCCGAAGAGGCCCGAGACAGGGCCTTTTGGCTCGGGGTTGCGTGTGAAAATGAGTGCGTCACTAGCGCGAGCCAATTTCATATCAGGCAAATGCCCGTGCCAGTTTCCCACTTGGCTCAAGCCGTTGAAGAAAAACTCGGCTTCTGTGGCCGTAGCCGCTGGGACGGCGGCAAATTGGGAAATCGACTGGAACAAGTCTCTTTCATACTGCATCTCGAAGTGTGGGAAGCCGATTGCGTCGTCCATAGGTAACTGGCCGGCGCGACGAAGCATTGTGGAGACGCGGACCAGGCTGCGCGACCGGATGGTCTGGAAGACCTTCGGGACATCGTTCTCGGAAAAATTGGCGAGGTAGTAGCCGCTTGCGGCACCGAGAAACGCGGCGCGCAGCAACTTGGTTGGATCGATGTTGGCGGCGGAATCGAAATTGGTGTGAATGTAGCGATCGGGCCAATCGTTGAAATAAATCGCGGGGATGCGGTAACTGCCTTCGCAATAAATGTCGTGATCGCTTCCGGGAGTGTATTCGGAAAATTGCGCTTGGAGCGGTTCTTTGCCGCCTTCGGGAGCGACGAGGGGATAGGCGGCGTGGCCGGTGGCGGCGTAATCGAATGTTTGGCGATTCACGAAATCGCCCAAGGCTTCGGCGACATCGTCAATAAAAGTGGGCAGGCTCATCGGGCTGCGGGTGATGTGAAAGACGGCCTTGGTCACCGGCCCGCCGCCGACCATATCCATGTGGATCACGGCTTGCATGTGCGAAACCATGTCGGGCTTCTCGTTCAGCAGGACCATGGTGCCTTCGATTTCCGGCGGCCAGATAAAGCGAAGGGTTCGGGCGGGGCGCGGAATCTTGTTTTCAGCGATCAATTTGGAAAGCGCGCGCGCAACTTCCAGTATGGTGACGCAGCCGCTGGCGTTGTCGTTTGCGCCGGGGCGCTCGTGGTCCAGGTGGCAACTGAAGACGATTTCTTTATCGCGGAGAACCGGACCGGCGCCGGGAATTGTGGCGGTGACGATATCGTAGTTGCCGGGATGCTGCCCGGCGCGGACCACCGCGTGAAAGCGAATCGTTTCGCCGCGCGCCAATCGGCGGCGAAGTTCGCGTCCCTGCTTCAGCGAAACCATGAAGCCAAATGTCTTCGTGGTGGAGAAGCTGATCAGGTGCCCCCAGCGAATTAAATTTTCATCTTCGCCCGACCACGCGGTGGGTTGATTTTGCGCGTAGCTGATGATTCCAGAGGCGCCGAAGCGGTCCACGGCAAGGCGCTGGACTTCACCGGGTTGCGCGGCCACCAGCACGAGCTTGCCGCGGACATCTTTACCTTCGTAATCCTTTTCTGAGGTGCCGTCGCCGACGTCCACCAGATCGGCGGTGACGTCGGCACTTTCGCTATCTTCGGCCAGCGTCACGGGCATGGCGTCGAAATCGGCCAGCCGCGCTGCGGGTGTCCATTGGCCCTTCTCCCAACGAAGTTCCCAGAGCTCGGCGAAATCGGCATCCCAGGCCATGCGTCCTTTTTGCGTGCCGTACATCGTTTTGCCGTCGGCGGGGAATTGCTCGATGTGCGCGTCTTCGAGGCCGTAACTTTTTGCCTGGGCGGCGATGAATTCAGCGGCTTGATGGAATTGCCGTGAGCCGCGTTGGCGGTGCAGGCGCGCCAGGAATTCCAGGTTGCGCTTGGCCGTTTCGCCGGAGAGCTCCTGGGCGAGCGCTTGAACCGTCGATTCGGGGAGGAGCGGGGGCTTTTCCTGCGCAAGGGCGGCGGAGTTTGCCAGGATTGCCGCCGAAAAGACCAGCGAGATGCTTTTTGCCCAGGACATAAATGTGCCCCTCCACCCGGATTCTGATTTTTTTCGATTGATCGGAATGCAGGCCAATTCTAGCGCAGCGCGACTGGCGCCGGCACGATTTCTGTGTGGCCGCTTATGGAATCGCGTGTGGCCGTAAAACGGGTAAACAGCCAACAAAAACGGGCGACGCAGGGGAGCCGTTTCGCTACAATCTCCGCCGATCCACTATTGGCATAGAGCCGCTCATAACAAGTGGCTCGGCGACACCGCACGGCCAGGAGGCAAACATTGAGCTTTTCCCAGCGTTTGCAGGAAATTCGCACGGGATTCGCGCCTGCTTTCTGGGTAGCCAACGTCAGCGAATTGTTCGAGCGGCTGGCGTACTATGCCGCATTTGCATCACTCGCCAATTACCTGCACCAGACGTTGGGATTTTCGGCGGCGCAAACCGGGAGCCTGGCAGGATTCTTCGGCGGCATGGTGTGGTTTCTCGCGATACTGGGAG
>JBGQGW010000317.1:0-3339 GCA_041497605.1 Terriglobia bacterium
CTGAGAACGAGTAGAAAGTAGGATTCCTCGCATTTCCCCGTTCGCGCGTAGTCGCAGGGAAATCCACGGACCATCAGTTCGTCTTGCCGCTCGCATGACCAAACTGGGCCAGATATGAGATAAATTCAGCGCCTATGTCGATGTTTCATGACATATCGATATCCGCGTTGGGAGCCAACCGGTGGGTGACGATTGGAATTTTTCTGGTCACCTACGCGTTGATCGCGATCCAGAGCGGGCGCGGGAGTTATCTGGACCGGACGGCGGCGGCCTTTTGCGGGGCGGTGGCGATGGTGCTGACGCGGGCCGTGCCGCTGGACCAGGCATACCTATCGATCGACTGGAATACGATCATGTTCCTGCTGGGAATGATGATCCTGGTGGCGCATTTTCAGGTTTCGGGATTTTTCGACTGGATTGCCGTCCATGTTGCCGGCATGGCGCGAACGAGATTTCAATTGCTGGTAGCGCTGGTTTTCACGGCGGGGATCTTATCCGCATTTTTTGTGAACGACACGATCTGCCTGATTTTCACTCCGGTTGTGCTGGCGGTTACAGACCGGCTGAAACTGCCGCCGATTCCCTACGTGATTGCACTGGCCACATCGTCGAATATCGGGTCGGCGATGTCGGTAACGGGAAACCCGCAGAATGCGCTGGTGGGGATTTCCGCGCACCTGACATTCCTGGGATTTCTGGCGCATCTTGCGCCGGTGTCGCTGGTAGGACTGGTGCTGAATATCGCAGTGTTGTGGTTCTTCTTCCGGCGGGAGTTGGGTGGAGCGCCGCTTCCGGAACAAGCGCCGGCGGTGAACGTACCGGTGCATCAGGTGCTTCTCGGGAAATGCGCGTTGGCGGCTTCGCTGGTGATTGTTTTGTGGATGTTTAATTTTTCGTTTCCGCTGGTGGCGATTTCGGTGGGAGCGCTGATCCTGGTGATTGGCGGCGTGAAATCGGAATACATCCACCAGCGAGTGGATTGGGAATTGCTTTTGTTTTTTGCTTCGCTCTTCGTGGTGATTCGCGGATTTGAATCTTCCGGCGCGACCGGCTACCTGATCCGGCATTTCGAACCGTGGCTGATGGGCAACCCCGTTTCGCAATTATTCGCGGTGAGCGGCGTGATGCTGGTGCTTTCGAATCTCGTTAGTAATGTTCCGGCGGTGCTGCTGTTCCGGCCGCTGGTGGATTCTTTTCCGCACAGCCACTCGGTTTGGCTGGCGGTGGCGAGCACCAGCACGCTGGCGGGGAATTCGAGCCCGATCGGTTCGGTGGCGAACTTGATTGTTTTACAACTGGCGGCCAGGAAGGCCCAGATTTCTTTCTGGGAGTTCACGCGAGTGGGATTGGTGGTCACGATTGTTACGACGATTGCGGCGATTGCGATTTTATCGTTGGAGATGAGGTTTCTTCCGGGATTTTGAACTGCGCGGGGGGGAGGCGACGAGGAAAAACGAGGACCCGTCCCGGGGTGGCGGGACGGGTCTGTGAAGGGCTGTTGAAGCGAGTTCGAGCGATGCGAACGGCCGCCGGCTACTTGCTTGCTTTTGTGAAGCCGTCGTTGACGTGGTCCCAATTGACGACGTTCCACCAGGCCTCGATGTAATCGGGGCGGCGGTTTTGATATTTCAGATAGTAGGCGTGCTCCCAAACGTCGAGGCCGAGGACTGGCTTTGCGCCCGACATGATGGGACTATCCTGGTTCGGCGTGGAATCAATCGTCAGCTTGCCGTTCTGCAGCATCAGCCAGGCCCAGCCGGAGCCGAAGCGAGTGGTGGCAGCCTGGTTAAACTTGGTTTTGAAATCGGCGAACGTGCCGAAGGCGCCCTTGATGGCGCCGGCCAGTGCGCCCTTGGGTTCGCCACCACCGCCCTTTTTCATCAGAGTCCAGAAGAGCGAGTGGTTGGAATGTCCGCCGCCATTATTGCGCACAGCGGTGCGGATGTTTTCAGGCACGCGGTCCAGATGAGCGAGCAGATCGTCGAGCGAGAGTTGTTGCAGGTCGGCGTGCCCATCGAGCGCTTTGTTGAGGTTGGTAACGTAAGCGTTGTGATGCTTGTCGTGGTGAATCTCCATTGTCCTCGCGTCGATATACGGTTCGAGTGCGTCAAACGCGTAGGGCAAAGGTGGAAGTTGATGCGTGGTGGTCTGAACAGTCCCGGTTTGTTGAGCCATGTTTTCCTCCTGATCTCTAGCGTGCAATTATTGCACAATAGAAAGATGCTGTCAGCGCAGCCGTAGGTTTCATACGGCCATCTCTGGTGCGAACAAGGAGTGAACCATGCCGTCCAGCGGGCATCTCGAGAAGCATTTTACAGCGACTGCGGCAGTTCGCGACATCGTTATCGGAATGGCGGACGGATTGACGGTTCCCTTCGCCCTGGCCGCGGGACTGACGGGAGCGGCGGCCGTCGCGGTTCATGGAAACAGCCTGATCGTCCTGGCAGGCCTGGCGGAAATTGCGGCGGGCTCGATCGCCATGGGACTGGGAGGATATTTAGCCGCGAGGACGGATTCGGAGCATTACGAATCGGAGCGGCAAAGAGAAATTCGCGAGACGGTAGAGCTGGCCGACCAGGAAGAAGAGGAGGTGGCGAAAGTGTTTCGCGAATACGGGATGTCCGAGGAGCAGATGAGGCCGGTGGTGAACGCAATTTGCTCGGACCAGAAACGCTGGGTGGATTTCATGATGCGATTTGAGCTTGGCCTGGAGGAGCCGGACCCGGCGCGCGCGGGACGGAGCGCGGCGACGATTGCGGCCTCTTATATCGCCGGCGGGATGATTCCGCTGGCGCCGTATATGCTGGTTGGCCAGATCATGAGCGCGTTGTGGGTCTCCGTGAGCGTGACGCTCGCGGCCCTGTTCGCATTCGGGTGCGTGAAGGGACACTACACCGGGGTGAAGCCGCTGCGCGGAGGATTGCAAACGGTGATTGTCGGCGGACTCGCGGCGGCCGCGGCATTTTTCATCGCGAGGCTGATCAGCCCCGGCGCCGCTTGATTGCCCCATTTCGTCATTCCGAGGGCCGCGGTTCGGCCCGAGGAATCCCGTGCAGCAGTAACGAGCGAAGGAAAAGCGATTCCTCGTCGCCCCGGCCAAAACCGCCGGGATTCCTCAGAATGACATTTCTACTGGGACTGCTACTAAAACTGTTTTCTCCGCATTCAATTCCCGTTCTTGCCAGCTCAGGCTTGCGCCGGCCTAGTCTTTCGGCTCGGCGCCGAGATCTCCGAACGGCCACAGGCCAAACGCTTTCAGGAATGCGTCCTGTTTTTTCTCGGTCAACATGCGCGCCGTTTTTTCCGCCGGCCAGGGAGTGTCGAGCCGCTCGGGGCGGC
>JBGQGW010000318.1:0-3333 GCA_041497605.1 Terriglobia bacterium
CCTGCGAGCCCTGCCAACGTCGAAAACCAGGAGCGCAAAGTGTAACGGATGTCCTGACACACGGCGTAACGCATGTCTTGACACCCAACACTTAAGCCGCGCCCCTGTCCACCCATCGCACGCTGCCTTAATTGGATTTAGCCCAGGTTCTTGGTGGGTCTTCGCAGTCATTCCGAGCCCGCCCAAGGCGGGCGAGGAATCCAGAGCAAATCCCAAATGCTTGAGCAGAAGAGATTTTCTTACGTCACATCAAGAATGGCTGGGCTTTCTTACGGCATCACAATGCGGGAAACTTCCTTTTCAACTTCCGAAGGCCGCGGAAACTGCGCGCGCAGAAAATCGAGAAAGGCGCGAGACCGAGGCCGTTCATAAGTTTCAAGGCGCGCGACACGGAGCAGAAAAATGAGCAGATGGAAAATCTGCGAATCTTTCAGACTGGAGAATCCGGTTCGTTCCGATTCTTGTTTTTTGAAATCCTGCAGGAATTGGCTCAACTCCGCATACAGGGCGCGGGCCACCGGAGCATCGGGGGGCTTTTCATAGTAGATACCCGTGCCCAGGGTGCGATAGGTTTCGGTTAGCGCGCCGAGCGCCTCCATGGCGCCTGAATCGTCGAGCGCTTTATTTTCTGCCGCAAACTTCAAGATCGTAAGACCCAGGCCGGAAACCACATCGCTTCTTTCGTGCACCAAATCCGAGGGAAACTGCACTTCCCGATAGGGCACCTGGTCCGCGGTGATGGGCTTGCGATGTTCATTCTCATACCGCCGGGCAGAGATCAGATAGGAGCAATGCGACGGGCAATCAATCGTGACCTCGCGTTCGGTCCCGCAGCAAATGGCGCAGATTTTCTCGCCCTTCGCGGGGCAGAACCGCTTCGCCGGACGTTTTTTGCAGATCGGACAGATCACTCGGACTCCCTTTCTGATTCATAGTGAGAATTACAGAGTACGGGAAGAAGCGCAGCCCGGCAAGCATGGTCGCAGCCAGCGAGAAAGGCGGGAATGCCCCCGGACGCCGCCCGCGTCACAAGAAGACGCGAGCGGCATCCGAAAGCAGAAATACTTATTCGAGGGACTTAGGATCGGACAGATTCTTGGGCGAACGCTTGTCGAGCACGTCCAGCAGCAGCTTTGCTTCCGCCGGCGCCTGGATTGAACTTTCGCGCACGATCTGCTTGGGGTCGACTTCACGTCCGTAAATTTGCTTGTTGGCGTCATTATCCGGGCGCAGGGTGGAGCCTTCGAGTGAAATCCCGGCGAAAAGCCCCTGGGCTCGTGAATAGGTCAACATCTCGGCGCGCATGTAAATGTCCGTATCCGCTTGCGCATTGCGCCCCTTGGGGCCCGCAGCCGCCGAGGCATCGGCGCCTATTTTCACTTTACTGCTCAGCAAGGAATCCGCTCCCCGCGGGTTCATCACTAGGATGACGAAGTCGGTGGCCTGCCCGCCGATCTGCAAGCCAATGCTGCCGCCTTCCAGCGCCATCATCGTGGGCGCGCCCCACAAACCGTTCCAGTGGGGGCCCGTGCGGCAAGTCATTACGCCTCTGCCGTAGCTGGCGCCGACTATGAACGCCGCTTTTTTTACCGAGGGCACCACGATCACACACTCGGCCTTGTCGAGAAGATCCTGAGGGATGTCGTCCGGCACGTTCAGGACTTCCTTGAGCACTTCGCCGCTTTCCCGCAGGCGGGAATCAATTTTGGCATCCTTCGAATCCGAAAAGGCCGGCAGGGCGGCCAATGCCAAGACGGCTAAAACAATCGCAGCTTTCTTCATCAACTTTCCTCCTGAGTGGCGCGAATAATGGTAGTGGTTCCCGGGCTTGGAAGCCATCTATTAGTTGCTGTATTTATGGGTTGTCTTGGACTGTAGCAATCACAGAATCCAAATTTCCTTTAGTTGTGCTGTTTGGCAGTCATCCCGAGCAAGCGCTTTTGGCGCAGCGAGGGATCCAGGCGAGACGCCTAATCCATCGCATTCCTTGCCACGCAATAGTCGGGCGTATGCTCGCTTCCTTACCGAACTGCACCTCTAACAAATTCTCGGTTGGTGACGAAGTTAGGCTAATGCTGGAATATAATCGCGCGGGCGCTGTTTCAATCCGGACAGGGAGCGAGATGCCGGTTCTTCGCATAAATCTGTTTTGTTCGATCTGCTGCCTTATGGCAGGGGCATGGTTCGTGGCGCCCGCAGCGTCACAAGCTCCTTCGCCTAAAACTGCCCCACAGCGTCCAGAGATTCGATCCAAGCTTTCTACGGACGTGCCGCCACCGCAAAGACGCGGCGATCTTGTGCGCTTTCGCATCCGCGTGGATCAGGCGCTCGCCGAAGCTCATGCCGAAAAAGCTTACTGGGGCATGATCATCATGGACGCGCAAACGGGCGAGACGCTTTATGATCTCAATGCCGGCCGCTATTTTGTTCCCGCCTCGAACACCAAGATTTTTACCACCGCACTGGCGCTGGCCACCTTCGGACCGGAATACCGGTTTCGGACGACAATCGAGACTCCGGGCACCCTGGGTGAAGACGGAATTCTCCACGGCGATCTGATTTTTGTGGGCCGGGGCGATCCCGATCTCTCGAATCGCAAGTTGCCTTTTCAGGACAAGCTCCAGCGCGAGGGCACGGCGGATAAAGTGCTGGCCGAGATGGCCGATGGCGTGGCAGCGAAGGGCGTGAAGGAAATCGACGGCGATATCATCGCCGACGACAGTTTTTTTCCGTACGACCCGTATCCGGCAGGCTGGACTGTAGGAGATCTTTTCTTCGGCTTCGGCGCGCCGGTCAGCGCCATTTCATTCAACGACAACGCGCTGACCATCGAAGTGCAGCCGGGCGAGCGCGCGGGAATTCCCGCACGGGTCAGCATTGAGCCGTGCGATGGCTCGGATACCGTCGCCTACGACATCACCACGGGTGAACACAGTTCAAAATCAAAATTTGAAGTGGTGCGCCAACCTGGATCGCCGTCCACATTGCTGCGGGGATCGATACCGCTCTCGGCGCCGCCAACCAGGCTGGAACTCGCGATGAGCGACCCGGCCGCTTGTGCGGCGCACGCGTTGAAGAAACTGCTCGAAGCGCGCGGCATTCAAGTGACCGGCCAGGCGCGCGTACATCATGCTCCTCCGCAGGAACCGGGAGTTCTGATCGCGCCGCCTTCTGAATCTCCTTCTCCGCCGAATCAGAATCTCGTGATCGCCGAGCATTTCTCTGTTCCGCTGAACCAGATCGTCCGGCTGGTTGCCAAGAACAGCCAGAATCTGCACTCGGAGATTTTGCTGCGGGCCGTGGCGCGCGAAAAGACCGGCATCGGTTCAACCG
>JBGQGW010000319.1:0-3303 GCA_041497605.1 Terriglobia bacterium
ATAAAATAAATGCTGTCCTTCAACCGCGCAATATCAAGCTTCCGTGTTTCTCTGTTTTTACCTAGCGGCCAGCTACGACTCTTGTGGCCCCCACTTACCTATCGGCCAAAGATCTGCATTTCGTGCCACTGCTAATCTTCCCAGAGCACGCCTTTACTCGCCGTATCATGCGTCACCCATTCATGTGATTTGCGTCACGTTCCGGAACGAAATACCCAGGTTAACCGGCGGGTTGTCTTAGCCGCGCCCTTAAACGCGGCGGACCCATGGACAGGTATGCCCTCGGAGGTCCTAAGCGTTCTCCCGTACCACGAGCGACGAGCTCAGGGGCCGAGGCCTAAGAGAAAACCTGGATGGGCGTGAGCGGGCGGGATCTTGGCTACCGGCGATGACGTTGGATCAGCCTCCACAGGAATCAAAACGCGGGTGAGTCGTCAAAGCCTTTGAAGATTTGCTGAGGGTGGCGGAACGCGCTGTTGCCCAAAGTCAAATTAGTGCCGGTGGAAAATCTTGCGGTTAATGTCGGGCCAGAACTCCTGAAAGATGTTGAAGACCCCATCCGTTAAGAGTGTGGTGGCCCATCTTTCTCCATATTCGTTCCAGTTGCGTTCCTGGCTCGGATAGTAGAGCGGAGAGATCGCTGAAACGGCGCCATTTCCCACGACTTCAGAGATATTGAAGGTCTTGCCGCCGTCGTCTTTCCGCGTAATGAAGACTCGACTAAACGCATAACCCGCGCGATGCCAGAATCCCCCGTGAAAGAGAGTGTAATAGCGGGAATCCTCGTGCGTAATCGCGGGGAAAATTGCTCCGACGACATAGTTTCCGACGGCTTGATCCGCGAAGGTATGCCAGTAGTAGCGGCCAAAACCCGCTGCCCCTTGATGAAACTCGGGATACGTATTCGTTGCCTGTTCCACACCCGCCTGGATGCCGACAAAGATAAACGCGGAATAATCGAAGGTGTTCTGAGTCGCGATCCAGAATTTTCTCTTCGCCGACTGAGGGGGAAGTTGCGTGTCGGCGCTCACCGCATAGAAGTTTGGAACAATCCCAAAGATGCGCTTCGTCTGCTTGCCCTGCGAGCCGTCATCAGACTGATCCTTGTCTCTGGATGCAGCGGATTGTGCAGGAGCCTGAGCAGTGGATTGAGCTGGAGATTGCGCCGGAGCTTGTCCAGCCGCCTGCGGTTCGGGCATTCTTATGGCCTTTGGCCGCGGCGAGGGAATCTGCGCCCCGCCTCCGGCTTGCTGCTCCTGCAGGACGCTGAGCGAGTTCAGCAGGCCAGCCGGAAGCCGTGTTTGCGCTCCAAGACACGGGGTCATAATGGTGAGCAACAAAATTGTGCTCATGGCCGGTCCGGCCAGCGAGAGACATTCTCCCAGGGCGGAGGAGCGGCAGCGAAGGTACATCCGGTTCGTCACAATTCTCCTCATCATTGCATCCTGAGCATTCGACGGCAAGCTCGCTGAATTGGTTACCAGGCCACTCATAGTCGCAAGAGAAAGAGCCCGCCGACCTCGAATGGAAGCAGGCGGTTCCTGCTTTCCCCGAAAAGCGATTGCTAGATCCGGGAGAAATGATCACCTTCCCTTGCTTCGCATACGGCGTGTATGTCAAATAGATAGCTTCAGGAGACCGGCCGTTGCCCAAACCCATTGAAGAAATTCATTTCGAGCTTCGCAAAAAATTCAAAGGGAGCCTTTTGCGCTCGGGAGAGCCTGAATTCGCCGAAGCGAGCGGCATCTGGAACGGAATGGTGGCGCGCACGCCTGGCCTGATTGCCCGCTGCGCCGATGTGGCGGATGTCCAGGCCGCCGTCCGGTCGGCAGCGGCGGCGGGAATCGTCACCGCGGTTCGTTGCGGAGGGCACAGCCTGGCCGGTTTCAGCACCTGTGATGATGGACTGGTGATTGATTTGTCCCGGATGCGGCACGTGACCGTTGACGAGAAGGCACGGCTGGCGCGCGCGGCGGGCGGATGTCTGCTGGGCTCGATTGACACGGCTACGCAACAAGTGGGCCTCGTCTATCCCGCGGGCGTCGTCTCGCACACTGGCGCCGCTGGGTTGATCCTGGGAGGAGGCACCGGCTGGCTCATGCGCTTGCATGGCCTCTCCTGCGACAACGTTCAGGGATTTACGCTGGTCACCGCCGATGGTTCCGTGGTGCATGCCAATGCTCGGGAGAATCCCGATTTATTTTGGGCCTTGCGCGGAGGCGGCGGCAATTTTGGTGTTGTCACCGAATTCGAACTCAAGTTGCATCCTTTAACTTCGTTAATGCTCAGCAGCGGCCTCTGTGTCCGTGACGATATCCCCCTGGTCCTCCGCTATTGGCGCGACTTCATGGCTGATGCCCCCGATGAATTGAAATGGAATATTTCTCTCGTGCTCGCGCCCGATTCGGAAGATCTTCCGGCGAGGGTCCGCGGCCGCCCGGCCCTCAGTGAAAGCATTGTGTGGTTCGGGGATGAACAAAAAGGCCGGAAGTACCTGGACCATATTCTCTCCATCGGCCACCCGCTCGCCATTTCCCATCGCACCATTTCCTTCCTGGACCTGCAGACCATGGCCGACAAGGATTTTCCGCACGGCCGCCGCTACTACACAAAATCCGGATTCTTCAAAACTCTCTCCGAAGATTCCATCGATCGCATGGTGGCATCTTTGAATTCCATCCCGTCGCCGCGCACGCAGATCGAACTGGCGTACATGGGCGGCGCCGCGGGACGCGTCGGCGCGCATGAAACCGCTTTCGGCGATCGCTCCGCACCCTTCGTCATGAATTTGTTGGCCGATTGGACCGCCCCTTCCGAAGACGCGGCAAATGTTTCCTGGGTCCGCTCGACGTTCAAGGAACTCCGTCCGGCAATGAAGCCCGGCGTCTACGTAAACTTCATGAGTGGCGACGAAGAGGATCGCGTCAAGGAGGCTTACAGTGCGCGCTGGGATCGCCTCGTTGCCGTCAAGACTCACTACGACCCTGACAATTTCTTCCGGCTGAATCAAAATATCCCGCCGCTTCACGCGGAGAAAACGGTCTCGCGCGGGCCGAATCTCTGAAAAATTGGTACTCCGATCGGAGTTTTAGCGGCCCGCTCTCCCATTCCCATTCCAACTACTTGCGCCGGTTTTTCTCCCGTGCGAAAATTGTTCCAGTCCATTCTCGCTGGTTCCGCTTGCTATTCTTTCCGGGCCTTTCTAGACTCGGCGGCGAACCAGCGATGGCCATGGCGATATCGTCTAAAGGTTAGGACGGAGCCCTCTCAAGGCTAAAATCCGGGTTCGAGTCCCGGTATCGC
>JBGQGW010000320.1:0-3278 GCA_041497605.1 Terriglobia bacterium
ATGTACGGTGTCAATGAAGCGCACCTTGCGTTCGTCGAGTGTCAGGATCAAGGAATGCGTGCGTACACCTTCGCCGAAGAAGCGCACACCGCGCATGATGTTTCCTTCGGTCACGCCCGTGCAGGCGAAGATGATTTTCTTACCGGGCGCGAGGTCTTCCGTGTCGTAGATTCGCTTTGGATCCTTGATCCCCATCTGATGCGAGCGCTCCAAGTGTTCCGCAGTTGGAAACACCAGGCGGGCCAAAATTTGCCCATTCAAACAGCGCAATGCCGCCGCAGTCAATACGCCTTCGGGTGCGCCGCCGGTTCCCATCACCGCGTGGACGCCGGTGCCAAGCACGGCGGCTGCGATACCGGCCGAGAGGTCCCCATCACCGATCAGACGGATGCGGGCGCCGGTGGCGCGAATGTCGGCAATCAGCTTTTCGTGGCGGGGCCGATCCAGCACGATAATCACGAGATCCTCGACCAGGCGTTCGAGCCGCCGCGCGATGGATTTCAGGTTGTCCGCGACGGGCGCGTCCAATGCCACGGCGCCTTTGCAGGACGGGCCGACGATAATCTTCTCCATATAAAGGTCCGGCGCGTGAAGCAGGCCGCCTTTTTCGCTGGCGGCCAGTACGACGATGGCGTTCGGTTCGCCGGTTGCGCAGAGGTTGGTGCCTTCGAGCGGATCGACGGCAATGTCCACGGCGGGATAAGTGTGTTCCTTGTCTCTTACCGCCGCGCCCACTTTTTCGCCGATAAAAAGCATCGGAGCTTGATCGCGCTCGCCTTCGCCAATTACGATGGTTCCGTCCATGCCGACGGAATCCATCTCCGCGCGCATGGTTTCCACCGCCACCTGGTCCGATTTGTGACGGTCGCCGAGACCCATCGTATGCGCCGAGGCGATGGCGGCCTGCTCGACGACGCGCAAGAATTGCAAGCTGAGTCTTGTTTCCACGGTCGCTCCTACGATTTAGAGAATTTGTCTCTAAAAGGGGCGCGGCTGAAGCCGGCCCCTACAAGCAGCGGCGGCAGCATGATAGCGAATTTCGCGTCGCAGCCCAAGCTTTGTAGGATGGCTGGTTGCCTGCTAGGGTAGCGGACGGATGGTGGCGTTGACCAGGAATGGATCGTCGAATTCGGTTCGTTCACCCGCTTTTTTACCGGCCACAGGCAGCAGGCGCGCGGAAAGCGGCTTCTGGAGCTTTACGGCGAGGCTGGCCATGTCGCCGATGATCCGCGCGAGTTGTTCCTGGGAGACGTCGCCGGGCAGAGGCGCCACATCGATTCCGGTTCCGCAGACCGAGGAGTAGGCCAGCAGCGCATCGAGGGAGAGGGTGCCTTCGTCCCAACGCTTGGCGATATCGGAATCCTCCAGGACGGGCAGCATCAATCCCGAGTAGCCGATGCGCTTGACGGGCAGGGCGCGTAGTGCTCGCGTGATCAGCGCCGCAGCCGTTAGAGTTCCGCTCGAGCCGAGAGGCGCGCCCGTGAAGTTCTCGATCGCAGCACCGATGGAGATTTCTTTGAGAGGCGCGGGCGAGAGATCGAGTCCCAAGTAATTCCAGCCCGTTGCGCCAGCCGCCCGCTGCGCGACGGCTTCGACGGCGCGAGCATGCGGGCCGAGCGCGTCTTCAATTGCCTGTTGCGCGGCCTTCACATCGTGAGTGGTGCCCAGAGCCTCCGCCACCACGTTGGCCGACTGCAAGCCGATGGCGAATTCGTGGCCCCGGCCTGCGTAATAGGATGCCGGATAAAACGGCGTGCCCGGTGGAACCAGGGCAGTCGCCGCAAAACTAAAATTCCCCTGGCTGTGCGGGGTGTGGTCTTCCAGATATTTCATGATGCCGGCTGCCGCGTGCACAGCTCTCCAATGGATGCCGTCGTCGCCTGCCACCACAACCGTGCCTTCGAGTGTCTTGGAGGCGGCCAGAATTTTCGCGAGCAACTCCGCCTGGTGCGGATCGTCGCTCTCAGCGAGCATTGCGGGGCCGATGGAAGCGTCGAAGCCCTCTTTTACGGCCAGCGCGTCGTAATCGCGGAAGAAAGCCAGCGTTTCCTCGTCAGAAAGTCCGCGCGTGTAGTTCGGGAAGGGCTGAGTGGAGATGCGGATGGTCTGCACTTCATAACCGGCTTGCTCGAGCGCCGCTTTCAGCTTGCGCAGCTCTCCGAGGGCATCGCCAATCTGCTCGCGATAGTGCGCGCGATCGAGTGGCACGAATGCCGTCAGCGCACGGATTTTCGGTTTTTCAGAAAATTTCGGCGTGGCCGGCGATGCTGAATAGGCTCCCAGCGAGGCGAAGCCGAGCAAGAAGGCTGCGGCGAGGAAGCGAGCGAGGCGCGACGTCTTCATGCGAACGCCGCGATGCCGGTGATTTTTTCGCCGATGATCAGTTTGTGGATATCGTTCGTGCCTTCATAGGTGAATACGGACTCGAGGTTGTTCATGTGGCGCATGATGCAGTAATCATCCACGATTCCGTTTGCCCCCAGGATATCGCGCGCTTTTCGCGCCGTTTCCAGAGCGATGCCGACGTTGTTCATCTTCAGCATCGAAATGTGCGTGGCATCCGCGCGTTTTTTATCTTTTAGCCGGCCCACTTGCAGGGCGAGCAACTGTGCTTTCGTGATTTCCGTGATCATCCAGACCAGTTTTTCCTGGACGAGCTGATGCCCGGCAATGGGCTTGTTGTTGAACTGCTTCCGTTGCTTGGCGTAGCGCAGCGCCGTATCGTAACAAGCCATGGCCGCGCCAATCGCGCCCCAGCCGATTCCGTAGCGCGCCTGGTTCAGGCACATCAGGGGTCCTTTCAGGCCGGAAACGCCGGGCAAAATATTTTCCGCCGGAATTTTGCAGTCGGTCATCGCCAGGCCCGAAGTGACCGATGCTCGCAGGGAATATTTGCCGTGCACGTCCCATGCTTTGAAGCCGGGCGCGCCCTTTTCCACCAGGAAGCCGTGAATCACGTCGTCTTCCGTCTTCGCCCAGACAACCGAAACGTCGGCGATCGAGCCGCTGGTGATCCACATCTTCTCGCCATTCAAAATGTAGCTATCGCCCTGGCGCACGGCGCGCGTCAGCATTCCGCCGGGATTCGAGCCGAACTGCGGCTCGGTGAGTCCGAAGCTGCCGATCGCTTTGCCCTGCTGCAGGAGCGGCAGCCATTTGTCTTTTTGCGCGTCGCTGCCGAAGGTATGGATCGGATACATCACCAGGGCCGACTGCACGGAAACGAAGCTTCTCAGCCCGGAATCGCCGCGCTCGAGCTCCTGCGTCACCAGGCCGTA
>JBGQGW010000321.1:0-3269 GCA_041497605.1 Terriglobia bacterium
ACCGCGCCGGATTCCGTCGCCTTGTTCTTCAGATACTCCGGCAGCACGCTGAGCGTTTGGATCAGCACTTTCCGATCGGCCACGTAGAAGCAGTCGCAGTCGAAATTCGTGAACATCCACTTGTGCGGATTGAAGGTGTAACTGTCGGCCAGTTCCATGCCGTCGTGGATGTGGCGGAATTCGGGACACAGCGCCGCCGTGCCCGACATGGCGGCATCCACGTGCAGCCACAGGTCGTATTGACGGCAAATGGCGCCGATCTTCGCCACCGGATCGATCGCATTCGAGGACGTTGTCCCCACCGTCGCGCACACAAAGAATGGAACCAGGCT
Organism: Terriglobia bacterium; assembly: GCA_041497605.1. GTDB lineage: Bacteria > Acidobacteriota > Terriglobia > Acidiferrales > UBA7541 > JBGPTK01. The sequence continues at coordinate 333 of JBGQGW010000321.1, forward strand.
GTCGCCGCGGTCTTTTTCGATTTGCAAATCGAGCGCGTCCGGGCGCATCGCGAAGTTTTCGTCCACTTCGATCAATCGCAAATTGTCGCTGCCCAGTCCGGCGATCCTCATCGCCTTCTCGATCGACGAGTGCGCGTGCTTCGATGTATACGCCACCAGCCGCCCGTCGCATCCCCGCCGGTTGCTGGCGAAATTCGTGGCCCGCTCCCTCGCTGCCAGCATCGCGCATAGCGTTGAACTCGACGCCGTATCCTGAATGACTCCCCCGCCCATTCCCCTCGAAAGAAATTTTTCCGGCAAGCCCAGCATGCCCACCAGCCAATCCAGCACGTGCGTTTCGAGCTCCGTGCACGCCGGGCTGGTGGCCCACAACATTCCCTGCACCCCCAGCCCCGAGGAAAGCAGGTCGCCCAGAATTGCCGGCCCCGATGCGTTCGCCGGGAAATAAGCGAAAAAATTCGGCGACTGCCAATGTGTCACGCCGGGAAGAATCAGTTTGTTCATATCCTGCAGGATGGTTTCGAATTTTTCGCCCTGCTTCGGCGGCTCGGGCGGCAGCGCCGCGCGAATCTCCCCCGGCGCCACCTGGGAAAGTACCGGCATCGATTCAATCTGCTCGTAGTAATCCGCGATCCAGTCCACCACCGCTCGCCCGTATTGCCGGAACTGCTTCGGCGTCATGTGAAACGTCTTCTCGCTCGGCACCGCCGATTTCGCCGCTCTTGCGCTGGATTTCACATGGATCTCCCGTCACAAAATTGCGCATCCATTTCTCGCAACCTGGAACCGCCCCCGCTTAGCTCCCCTTCGCCATCAGGCTTTTCCAGCGGGCCCAGGCGTCGGTGCGCGCCTTGCTATTGGCCTCGCTCGCGTCGGGCGCTTCCCCCGCTCGCATAAACCCGTGGCCCGCGCCGTCGTACGTCACCGGCTCGTAGGTTTTTCCCGCTGCCTTCATTTGTTCGATGGTGTCGGGAATCGTCGCCCCGATCCGCGCATCGTTCCCCGCATAGAATCCGTACACCGGGGCCTTGATCCGCGTCATCGAGTCCTTCGCAGGTGGCGGCCCGTAAAATACAAAAGCAGCCACGATGTCCGGACGGTTGGTCGCATAGCGAAATGTCTGGCCTCCGCCCCAGCAGAAGCCCCCCACAAACAATTTCCCATTCGACGCCGGCAACTTCAGCGCGTAATCCGCCACCGCATTCAAATCAGCGGTGATCTGGTCCGCGTCCAGATGGCTCACCGCCTCCGTAACTTTTCCCTGCGCAAAATCCGTGCTGCGCCCGCCGTTCGGCCCCATCCCCGAGAGCAAATCGGGGGCAACGGCAATGTAACCAGCCTCCGCCACTTGGTCCGCCAGATCCTGCACCCAATCCGTCATCCCGAAAATTTCATGAATCACCAGCACCACCGGCCGTTTGTCCTTCGACTCCGGATAAACCACAAAAGTCTCCACCGCCCGCGCATCATGCTTCACCGTCACCCATTCCCGGTGCCGCGGCGATTTGGCAACCTTCGCCTGCGCCCAGTCCTGCGCCGCCGCAATCTGCGCCCCCGCCAAAACCACAAGCGTGAGTGCTGCGACCTTGCTAAACAGACAAATTCTCGTCATGTCTCTTTTCTCCAGTTGGTTTCTGTTGCTGTCCCCACTCCACCCGGCCGCCATGCCACGCGGCTCCGCAGATCGATCCGCCAACCAATATGTCGGCCACCGGCCTAAATGCTACCACCATTTGTTTCGCAGAGAAGACGCCCAAGTACCCCAATGCATCGTTCGCCGGGAAGGCCACGGCATAGCGTTTCCATTCCCAATCCTGCTGTTCATTCACGGCATTGCAGGATGTTAACTCCGCTTTACAGTCTGTATTAATCTAGGTTAATATCCACAGCTATGGGAATCACACTTGAGCTGTCGGTGCTGCTGGCATTGTCCGTGATTGGCCAGAGCATCTTTGCGCGATTCGAAATCGAAACTCCCGCGTGGCGCAAGATCGTGAAATGGTTTGTGATGATCGCTGTGACGATGGGAATTTATCGGTTAGCTGGCCACTGGGCGCTTCTGTTTCCGGTTGCAATGGCAGCGGCCGGCACGACGTTTCATTTCATCTGGTGCCGTCGAAACGGAATCGATCCCGTTCGTGCAACCCCAGCCCGCAAGTTCTATCAGTTGCGTGGTTGGCAGTGGCCCAAAGGGCGCGAATAGATCGGGCTCTCACCGGCAGGCTGTGGAGACTGTCACGCGGTCATCGCCTGTCTGCTTTTATCGAATTGTCTAGCCATCGTCGCACCGCTCTCGCGTCCAGATGTGTTTTGTCCGAAAATCTCTGATTAGGACTTCTTGCGCTTCAGATACTCTCGCCACGGCACCCAATAATATTTCGGCCAGCCCTGCGAAACACCTTTGTGGTCGTGCCCGGGGACGTTCGAATGCACCAAGTCAACTCGGGTGCCGCCGGCTACCTTGTCGAACGTGATCACTAGAATGGAATCCAGATCACCAGCCTTCCACGGCCCGCGCGAGGCACTGGAAGAGGTGTCATTCCGAGGAGTCCCGATGGTTTTAATTGGGGCGACGAGGAATCGCGAGTCAAACTACAATGTCAGTACGATTGCATTCAACAGCAAACGCATTCCACACATCCACACTTTCAGAGGCCCGCGAGAAGGTGGCCGAGTTTTTCTTTCTTTGTTTGAAGATACGCGCGAGAAAGTCGTCCCGCCGGCGGCTGGCAGGGAATTCGTTGCACCACGCGAATGCCGGCGCTCTCGAGTTGCTTCACCTTGTCCGGATTGTTGGAAAGCAACCGCACGCTGCGCACGCCCAGCAGTTTCAATGCTTCCGCTGAAAAACTGTAGTCGCGCGAGTCATCGGCAAAACCGAGTTTGCGATTCGCTTCCACCGTATCCATCCCGCCGTCTTGCAATTCGTAGGCGCGC
>JBGQGW010000322.1:0-3241 GCA_041497605.1 Terriglobia bacterium
GTTTTCCATCTCGAGGCGCTGGTTCTCCGCCCGATCTTCCGCGGCGCGAAGCTGTCCCCGCAAAGGCGGATTGAAAATGGATTGCGTATAGGACATCTCGAACACCGACGGCGGCGCCCCTCCCGGCGTTTGCGGAAAGCCGTTGGTATAAGCAGCGCCGGAGCCGGTGTAGAGATTGGGAAGGAACTCTGCGCGGTTGACCCTGGCGGTATCGAGCGCCACGGCATACTGGGCCTTGGCCATAGCGAGCTCGCGGCTATTCTGCAACGCAAGATTCACGGCTTTCTTCAGGGTGAGGCTCTCCGGCTCCTGGGCAGGAAGCGAACGGCTCAGGCACAATAAAAGACACAGCGCACTGACGAAAACGATCCATCGAGTTTTATTCATATCGAAGCGATTCCGTGGGATGAAGTTTTGCCGCCCGGTTCGCGGGCAGGTATCCGAAAAGCAAGCCCGTGCCCGAAGATACAACGAACGCCAGCAGGACGGACAGCCAAGAAATGGGGATGGTAATCTTTTCAGGCACCTGGACAATGCTGAGCGCGCCTTCCACCAGGAACGGAATGGCGACCGCGATCAGGATTCCCACCACTGCGCCCGATCCGCTGATCAGAAAAGCCTCGATCAAGAATTGATAAAGAATCTCTTTGCGGCGGGCGCCGATGGCTTTGCGAATCCCGATCTCGCGCGTGCGCTCCGTCACAGTGACGAGCATGATGTTCATGATCCCGATCCCACTGATCGCCAGGGCGATCAGGGCGATCAACAGTAGAACCACGGTTAGCGCCCAGGAAATTTTGTGCGCCGTCTCGAGGATTCCCGTCAGATTCTGGACCCGGTACTCGGCGCCTGCCCGGTGGCGGCTGCGCAGCGCCTCATCAACGCCGCGCGTCACGGATGGCACGTCCTCCGGCTTGTCGGCCTGCGCGTAAAACGTCTTGATGTACTCGCTGCCGGTGTAATATTTCACCAGAGTAAACGGCACGATCACCGATTCGCGCGTGATTTCCGTTTGGCCGAAAGTGGCCACCCGCTCCCGGAAGACACCGATGATCGTGAAGCTCAGTTCGCCGGCCCGGATCGATTTGCCCACTGGATTGTCGGACGGGAAAACGAGATTGGCCAGGTCTTGCGTCAGCAGACACACTTTGCTGCGAGCGGCCATGTCATCGGAATCGAAATAACGGCCCTGCACAATCACCAGATTGCGGATTTTTTGGAAACCCTCGGTGACGCCAACCAGGCTGATGGGATGCTCGACACCGTTCACGACGACGGACATAGGGATGTCGCGAGTGCCGGCGACTTCCACTACATTTGGGACGTCGCGCTTCACGACATCCAGATTGGCGAGCGTGATTTCGTCGGCCAGTGTGGTGGGCTGCGAAGCGCTGGAGTGAACCAGTTCGGCGTAAACAATGTTGGCGCCGACTCCTTCAATCTGTCCAATAATGTAGCGCTTACCCGCGAGGGCTACCGTGACGACCATCACGATGCAACCGCTGCCGATGATTACACCGAGCATCGTCAACATTGCCCGCACCTTATTGGCGCGGAGCGCGTCGAAGGCCAATGACCAAGTTTCGCTGCTGATCAATTTCTCACCCAAGCACTACTCTTCACCCAAGCAGTATGCGGCCCAACGGCAGGAAATCATCTGCGAGAAACTATAACAAAGACGACGACCGGCAACGCTGAGAATCTTACCGGCCGGCGTGCACAATACGCCGCGCTCCCCCGGTTGCTGGTCCCTAGATTGGACGCTGAAAACGAATGCGGCGATGCTTCGCAATCACAATTTCTTGGACATTCCGCGGGCCAAAAGTAGAAACGCGCGTGAACCGAAGTCACAGAGAAGAGTTCATGCGATGGCGAAGACGTTTCGGGGCGGCTCCGCAGGAGAATAATCTTCTTCGACTCTACGCTTGTTATGTGATGACTACTTCGGCTGTTTCTCGAGGCGCTGGAGGCTGGCCTTGGCGTCTTTGCGGTCGGGATCGAGTTGCAATGCGGCGCGATACTGCTCCGCTGCTTCCATGCGCCTTCCCGTCCGTTCGTAAAGCTTCCCGATCCACTCACGCGCGGCGGCGTGTGAGGGCCAATCGCTGCGGTCCGGCGTGCTGGCCAGGAATGATTTCAGATACTGTTCCGCCTCGCCCAAATTCGTGGCGGCGATCACGCCGGCAACGCCACGGTAGTAAGCCAATTGTGGATCGGAAGGATTCACGTTCGCTGCTGCGTCGATTGCCGCCTTCATCTTGGGCGCGTTATTTTGATGGGAATAGAAACCGGCAATCTCCAGGTAAGGGTCGACAATCTTCGGTTTCAGCTCCATCACCCAGCCATATTCCGCTTCGGCCAGATCGAGCTTCTTGGCATCGCGCCAATATTCAGCGCGAGCCAGATGGCCCTCCACCTGATTCTGCGCCGCTATGGCATTCACCTGTGCCATCGCCAAATCTTTGCTCCCTCCTATGATCCACGGGGCTTGCAAATAGAATTCCATCAGGTCGCGGCGGGCCTGAAGATTGACGGGATTCAGGCGCACAGCCGCCTCGAATTCGGTTTTTACTTTGCGCGCCGTGAACAGGCTGCGCTCTTTATCCGCTTTGGAGCCGTAGGCGCGAGCGAGCCACATGTGATAAACGGAATTTTGCGGCTCAATCTTTATTGCCTGTTCGGCCTGGGCAATCGCAGCGTTGTAATCGTGCAGCTCGTAATAGCAGCGGGCGAGCAGATAATAGGCTCCCGCATCCGATTTGTTCCGCGCGACGATGCCCTGGAGAGTGGCAACCGCCGCGGAATAAGCGCCGAGATCGAACTGATGTTGCGCGGTGGGAAACGCCGGGTCAGCGGCAGCTACAACCACTGGCTCAATGATCAAGACTGCGGCCAGCAGCATCACGATCAGAAATAAGGCGCGGCGGCGCATCCAACCTCTCCCCTCGAAAGAATCCAATCTCGCCACAGTTTCCTTGGGCCTTTTACGGAACATCTATGCCACGGACTTCCATGCCGTCCTTGAGTTCTACCTCACCAGGCAGAGCCAGGCGATCGCCCTCTTTCAATCCAGAAGTTACCTCGTACATGGTCGCGCTGGCGATGCCGACCGTGATCTCGCGCTGGCGGAGATGGTCACCATCCAGCACATAAACAAAATGGCGCGTCCCCTCCGAACGCACGGTGGAGCGAGGAACCACCAGCGCATTCGCTTGCGAGCGCACGCGGATGCGCACATTCA
>JBGQGW010000323.1:0-3227 GCA_041497605.1 Terriglobia bacterium
AGTGCCGGGGTCTTCAGTTCCACGGCGAATGGATCTGGCTCCATTTTGATGACGCCACTGCCTCCCGGCATTGCAGCAAAAGCATTCGCGGTGACTCTGGAGCCGGCGGGCGGAAGGCCTCAGCCAACTGGGCCAAAGGTGCAGATCGGTGCTGCGTCCTGACCGTAATTAGCGCGGCTTCCGGTTTCTGTAAAGTTCTTCGGGTTTTCCTGCGAGTTTCGATATGAAACTTGGAATCAGTAGTCTCAGTGTCTTGCGGCTCTGAACTATGCTTGGCCGTTGCTTTTTTTTCGGCGAGACAATCCAATCCGCTTTTGGTAGCGTACTCCTTGTGGCATCTGATGTTCGCCGGCCGGGGGGGATACCGGCAGGCGAAGACCAGAATCGGATCAGTTTAAATGGAGGAGTGACACGATGAAGAAAATCCTGAGCACGATGGCTCTTGTTGCGATGCTGTGTGGGGCACTCGGTCTGGCAGTCCAGGCGAAGGAAGGCAAGACGACCACCTGGACGGGATGGGTCAGCGACAGCTCGTGCGGAGCTAAGGGCACCAGCGCCGATCACAAGGCGTGTGCCAGCAAGTGCGTTAAGGAAAAGGGCGCTTCCTGGGTGTTCGTGAACACCAAGACCAAAGCGATTCTCAACATTCACAATCAAGATGCGATCAATGCTGATTCCGATCTTGGACAAGAAGTGAAGCTCACCGGCCACTTGATGGACGATGGGTCGATTCACGTTGACAAGGTCGCTCCAGCGAGCGGGATGTAAACTAGCCTCTTGGCAGAGAGCCCGCGAGTTGTTTCTCCTCAGCGGCTCTCTGCCAGTTCAATCCACACAAATTGAGAGTTGGGATTTTTCTGCAAGGATTGGTGTGCTCACCTCGAGCAATCTGCTGAAAAATCCGCCCCGTTGTCATTCCGAGCCCGCATTATGGGCGAGGAATCCCGAGAAAACCTCAAAGGCTTGAGCAAAAGATAGTTTCCTCGTCGCTCATCAACAACAGTCTCACTACTTTGCGGGAATGCGATCGGTCCCCATGAAGGGGCGGAGCACTTCGGGGATGAGGACGGTGCCGTCCTCCTGCTGGAAATTTTCCAAAATCGCCAGCCAAGTGCGACCGATGGGCAGGCCGGAACCGTTCAGGGTGTGCACGAAATCGCTTTTGCCGCCTTTGGGCTTGTACCGGATGCCGGCCCGGCGAGCTTGGAACGCTTCACAATTCGAGCAGGAGGAAATTTCCATGAATTCGCCCGAGGATGGCAGCCACGCTTCGATGTCGTACGTCTTTGCCGACGCGAAGCCAATGTCGCCGGTGCTTAGCAGCATCACGCGGTAATGGAGGCCGAGTTTCTGCAGGAGTTCCTCGGCGTCGTGGACCAATTTCTCCAGTTCATCGTAGCTTTGTTCCGGCCGCGTGAACTTGAAGATTTCCACCTTCTGAAATTGATGTTGGCGCTTGATGCCGCGTGTGTCTTTACCCGCCGCACCCGCTTCCGAGCGGAAGCAGGAAGTCCAGGCGCAAACTTTTATGGGAAGCTCATCGGCGTCGAGCGTTTCATCGCGATAAAGATTGGTCAGCTCCGTTTCCGCAGTTGTCGTCAGCCACAGATCGGTTCCTTCCAGATGAAACATGTCCGCGGCGAACTTCGGAAGTTTGCCGTCCGCGACCAGCGACGCCGTGTTCACAATAAAAGGAGGATAGATTTCCGTGTATCCGTGCTCGCGCGTATGGATATCCAGGAAATAATTAGCCAGGGCCCGCTCCAGCCGCGCCCCCAGCCCGCGATAGAGCGCGAACCGAGTTCCGGCAATTTTCACGGCGCGCTGCAGATCCAGAATTCCCGCCCGCTCCCCGATTTCCCAATGAGGCTTCGGCGCAAAATTAAATTTCGGCGGCGCGCCCCACCGGCGCACTTCCACATTCTCCGCCGCGCCCGCCCCAACAGGTACAGACGCATGCGGAACATTCGGAACCATCAGCAGAAATTGCCGCAGCCGGTCGTCGAGCTCGGCAATGCGCTCATCGTTCCGCTTGATCTCGTCCGAGACCGTCTTCATTCGAACCAGAATTTCCGTGGCATCCTGGCCGGATTTCTTCCGCTTGGCGATTTCTTCGCTCGCCTTGTTGCGATCAGCCTTGGAAAGCTCGGTCGAGGTAATCAACTGCCGCCGTTCCGCGTCAATTTCGCGAAACGTCGCCAGATCAAGCGTGGCGTGGCGATTGCGCGCCATCTGTTCGATCAGATCGAGGTGTCCGCGGACATATCCCAAATCCAGCATAGGCAAGAGAGAATAACCGAATCAGGCCAATGGGCGCTAGCCGCCCAATTCCGGGGGGATCCGATTACCCAACTATACGTCCATGTGGCCGCTGCTCCGGATGCACAACCCACACGCCCACGATACTTTTCCAGTAGGCACTCACCGCTGCTTCAGCTTTGCGTGCTCGGACTTGGCCTGCTGCAGGATGGGAATGCCGGGATCGGCGTCTTTCCACAGCGCGGGGAAAGTCCTCAGTTCGGCAGGCCTATACGGCGCACGAGTTCCTGAAAGCGCGAGTCAGAGCGGAGGCTGTCCATACGCGTGTCCGTAGTGAAGTAAAATGCCAAAAAGCCCGACCGGTCTGCGTAGGCTCGATCAAGCCAGGCGAATGCCTGATCCTTTTCTCCCAAGCCTGCATAAATGGCTGCGATGTTGTAGGGAGCGACGTAGCTGTGCGCCGATAATTGTTTCAAATGATCTATGATCTTTTGCGCTTCGGCTCTTTTGCCTGACAGCGCGTAGGCATGTCCAAGATTGGCCCAATTCTCAGCATTGTCTTTCTCTAGCTCAAGCGCGCGCTGAAATTCTGCGATGGCCTCTGGCAGTCTTCCTTTTTGCTCATAAGCTCGGCCCAGAAAATAATGCGCAAACCAGTAGGTCGGGTCGAGCTCGATGCCAGAACGCAGTTGCTCAATCGCCTGGTCGTACTGGCGCGTAAAAACCAAAACCGCTCCCAAGAAGAAATTAGCTTCCGGCGAAACCGGATCGAGCTGCTGAGCCCGCTTCGCTTCCGCGATGGCCTGGTCATTTCGCCCCATCGGCGCCAGGTACCAGGCGTAGAATCCATGGGGCCGCGGATCGTCAGGTTTCAGTTCAATGGCTCGTTTGAACTCTCGTTCTGCGGTGGCCCAATCCCACTCATACCAGTGGGCGATTAATGCCAGTGAAAGGTGAGCGTCGGCGAT
>JBGQGW010000324.1:0-3218 GCA_041497605.1 Terriglobia bacterium
ATGGCCAGCGCGTCGAATTGCAGCAGGCGTCCGACCAAAGTTTCGCCCTTGCCCAAAATCAGCTTGATCGTCTCCATCGCCTGAATGGAGCCCACAATTCCCGGAAGCACGCCGAGCACGCCGCCTTCGGCGCACGAGGGCACCAGTCCCGGCGGCGGCGGCTCCGAATACAGGCAGCGGTAGCACGGCCCGCCCGGGTAGCCGAAAATCGTGGCTTGCCCTTCGAAGCGGAAAATCGAGCCGTACACATTGGGCTTGCCCAGAAGCACGCAGGCGTCGTTGACCAGGTATCGCGTGGGAAAATTGTCGGTCCCATCCACGATGATGTCGTAAGGCCGCAAAATATCCAGGGCATTCTCGCTGGTCAGTTGCGTTTCGTAAGTATCGATTTGAATCGTGGGATTCATGTTGCGGAGCCGAGCGGCGGCGGCTTCGATCTTCGGTTTGCCCACGTCGCTGGTTCCGAAGATCACCTGGCGCTGCAGATTGGTGAAATCCACCACGTCGAAATCGATCAAGCCCAGCCGGCCCACTCCCGCGGCGGCCAGATACAGGCTAAGCGGCGCGCCTAGCCCGCCCGTGCCCACGCAGAGCACCTTGGCCTGCTTCAGCTTGAGCTGCCCCTCCATGCCCACTTCCGGCATGATCAGGTGGCGGCTGTAGCGCAATATTTCTTCGTTCGAGAGCGCGGCAGGCGCGGCTGCCTCGAGTTTCCTTGTTGCCATTGAAAATTCTCCTGACTTTTAGCAAGTTGCCGGTAAATCTCCCGGCCCTGTCATTCTGAGCGCAGCGCGTTGTTTGCGTCCCGGATGGCGCTACGGGACGAAGAATCTCTCTTAGGTTTTTCCGCAGCCTGCTAGCAATTTCCGCCGGCAATCGAAGGCACGATGCTGATCGTGTCTCCCTCATTCACTTGTGTTTTCTCTCTCTCGAGGAAACGGATATCTTCGTCGTTGAGGTAGACATTCACAAAACTGCGCAGGCGGCCGTCGTCGGCATAGAGATGTTTTTTCAGCTCGGCATATTTGCCGACCAGCGAGTTCAACGCTTCTCCCACGCTGGCAGCCTGCAGTTCCACACTTTCCTGTTTGCCGGCGTATTGCCGCAGCGGCGTGGGAATGATTACTTTCACGGCCATCCGAATTCTCCTTTACAGTTCGCGAGATAGTCCCGCGAAAAAATCAACGCTGGCGCTCGACCGCCGCTGGCGCACCCGCTTCGAGTGGTTCGTTCGCGTAGGAAAAGCGATCATCGGCCAATCGCCAGGACGTCATTTCCTTCGTACCCTGCGCTTCCGACCGGACGATGATGTAGCTGTACCACGGCCAGGCATGCTCGCGATCGAATTCACTGGGTTCGGCCGGATGGTCCGGATGCGAGTGATACCAGCCGATCAAATCGATTCGTTGCTCGCTCGCTTTTTGCTCCGCCAGCCGCACATCTTCCGGCGTGATCGAAAAACGGTTTCGGGGCGAATCGTCGCGCCGGTTTTCGAGCGGCACCAGCGCCAGCACCTCGCGGCCATCGTTTCCCTCGCGGCCCAGCAGAGCGCCGCAGCATTCGTGGGGATACGTTTCTCCCGCCTGGGCGCGGATTCGGGCCGCCAAATCGTCGCTGATTTTTAATGCTCCCGGCACTTCGGTTTCCTCTACACGCTTTCTATGGCTCGTTCCAGAATCGTTCGCTCAGATACTTGTCGCCGGAGTCCGGGAACACTGTGACAATCACGGCATGTTGCTCGCGCGGGATTCGTCGTGCGATTTCAATCGAAGCCCAGAGCGCCGCTCCGGAACTCACTCCCACCAGCAACCCTTCTTCCCGCGCCAGCCGGCGAACCAATTGGTAAGCGTCTTCCGTCTTCACGAACAAATTTTCATCCGCCAAACCTGCATCATAAATTCCCGGAACAATTGCAGTGGCCATGTGCTTCAAGCCTTCCAATCCATGGAAGGAGGAATCCGGCTGCACGCTGATCGCTCGAATTTCCGGATTGAATTCCCGCAAGCGCCGGATGGTGCCCACAAATGTTCCGCTGGTGCCGAGGCCGGCCACAAAATGAGTGACGCGCTGCCGCGTCTGCGACCAGATTTCCGGCGCGGTCGAATCATAATGCGCGCGCCAGTTCGCCGGGTTGTTGTACTGATCCGGGTAGAAATAGCGTTCCGAATCTGCCGCGTAAATCTGGCGCACCCGGCGAATGGCGCCGTCCGAGCCTTCGTCGCCCGGCGTGAACACCAGCTCGACGCCATAGGCTTTCAAAATAAGTTTGCGCTCTTCCGTCGCGCTCGCCGGCAGGCAGAGCTTGACGCGGTATCCCTTGGCGGCGCCGATCAGAGCGTAGGCGATCCCCGTATTTCCACTCGTCGCGTCGAGGATGGTCTTGTTGTGGCCGAGTGCGCCCGATTGTTCCCCTTCGCAAATCATCCGCAGGGCAGCCCGGTCTTTTACAGACCCCCCGGGATTAAACCATTCGGCCTTGGCGTAGAATTCGACATTGGGGAGGTCCGGAACAACACGTCTGAGGGGCAGCAAAGGAGTGTTGCCGATGCGGCTGAGTAGCTCTTCATCCCCACGAGGGCACAACTGGCGGGGAGAATCCTCGACCGTCGCTGATTGGATGGCATTCACTGCTTCGATAAACCCCTGACGGCTACTTCAGCTTCTCTCCATCTCACGTGGGCCAATGGCACGTCCGCGCTGGGAGCTTAGATGCGCTGCAAGCCTCCATGTATTCAATAACATCACGGAATTTAGAAAAACACCCAGCACCATGTAGGGAATGGCCCTAAGTCTATGTTGATTGGCTAGATTACGACCCTGAACTGAGATTAGCATATACGACCTAAACGGTCCTATATCTTTTGATGCGCCACTGCCCTCCTCGGCGCGACTAAATTCGTGGTTTCGTCCGTTAACTCGCCAGACCTGAAATTTCACCTTTACAGCATGTGCCCGGAGTCCTTACCCTAGAAAGCCATGTGGTACATCAAACAGAAATTTAGTTCCGCGCAACTCGAGGCGCTCCCCGGCGCCGGCTTCACCGTGCGAAATACGGGCGGAGTGGTCCGCATCGAGAAATACGGTTGCGCCGCGGAAATGAGGAAGACGCAAGAGGGCGATTTCAATCTGACCGAACTGCCCGCTCTTTTGAAGCAGGGACTATTCGCGCGGCTTTGGGATGCAGGTTACCAGAAATTCCTGCTGACCACCGACGGGCG
>JBGQGW010000325.1:0-3212 GCA_041497605.1 Terriglobia bacterium
CCGATCGCAAACAGCATGGGCGAGGTGAACTGAATCTTGCCGCCCCACAGGGTTCCCAGCCAGTTAAAGGTTTTGATCGCCGAAGGCACGCCGATCGACATGGTCAGCACGGAGAACGCAATGGCCGAATAGGGGCTCATGCCGCTGATGAACATGTGATGGCCCCAGACCATGAAGCCGAGAAAGCCAATCCCGCAGATCGAATAGACCATCGCGCGATACCCGAACACCGCCTTTCGCGAAAAGGTGGCCAGCACGTGCGACGCGACGCCCATGCCCGGCAGAATCGCGATGTAGACCTCCGGGTGGCCAAAGAACCAGAAGAGGTGCTGCCATAACAAAGGCGAGCCGCCTCGATGCTTCAGCACAACGTCGGTGACCACCAATCCCCCGGGAATGAAGAAGCTGGTTCCCGCCGACCGGTCCAGGACCAGCAGCAGGCCTGCCGCCAGCAGTACGCCGAACGCCAACAGGCCAAGGATCGCCGTCACGAACCATGCCCAACAAGTCAGCGGCATGCGCATCAGCGAAAGCCCCGGAGCGCGCAGATCAATTATCGTGGCGATAAAATTCAACGCGCCCATCAGCGACGCACCGCAGAAAATCACGATGCTCACCAGCCAGAGCGTCTGGCCCATTCCCTCGCCCGGCCCACCAGCCTCGCCGATTCCGGAAAGCGGCGGATAGGAGGTCCAGCCGCTGATCGGTGCCCCGCCCGGCACAATGAAGGCCGCCAGCATCACCAGGAAAGCTACAAACGTGAACCAGAACGACAGCATGTTCAGCGTCGGAAAGGCCATGTCTGGCGCGCCAATCTGAATGGGCAAAAAATAATTTCCGAAGCCGCTCTGCGGCGCCGTCGTCAGTACGAAGAACACCATGATCGTGCCGTGTATGGTGACCAGCGCGAGATACTGCTCCGGCGTCATGATTCCGCCGGAAACGAACGGAAGGTGCATCCCCGGCCAAACAATATGCAACCGCATCAGCAGGGACAGCACGATCCCCACGATCACCGCCGCCATTGCCATCAGGAAATACTGGATGCCGATTACCTTGTGATCTTTGCTGAAAATATATTTCTGAATGAAACCGGCCGGCGCTTGCGGGACGTGCACCGCGCCGTGGGCATGATCGCTCATTGGCACTCTCCGATCTTCATGTCCCCGCGCTGCAGGGATTGACCGCCCCCGGCAAGCCAGGCCTTGTAATCGTCATCGGAAACCACCTGCATGCAACTGTGCATCTTGTAATGGCCCAGGCCGCAAAGCTCGGCGCAGGCGAGTTCATACTCGCCGGTCTGATTCGGTTGGAAGTGAATCGGAATACTCATTCCAGGGACTAAGTCCTGCTTCAGACGCAGTTCGCGAATATAGAAGCTGTGGATCACGTCCTGCGACTTGAGGATTAGGCTGATCTCGTGGTTCACGGGGACCACCAGGATAGGCACCACAATGTCGTCTTTGCCGGCGGGATCCTTGTCATCCAGGCCGACCGGATTGCCCGTGGAGGCGCTCACATTTTCGGGGGCGGTGCGCCCCAGGGCGGCGTCCGGCCCGGGATAATGGAAATTCCAGGCGAACTGCTGCGCCACCACCTCGATCGGGATTGCGCCGGGTGCCGCGTCGCGGAAATGCACCTGCGCCCAGGCGTTCTTCGCCAGTACGCCGAGGCCCACAAACATCACCAGCGTCGCCACGGTCCACAGCACTTCAAAGGTGTTGTTGCCGCGTGAGAAGGTGGCGCGCTGGCCTTTATCCCGGTAGCGCCACACTGCCCAGGCCAGACCCAATTGCGACAGCACAAACACGAGGCCGGTGATGTAAAGCGTCATGTTGAACTGACGGTCAATCTCGTTACCTAAAGTGGTGATCGAGGTTGGAAACCACCAGACCTTCGCCGCAAAAATATAAACTGTGGAGCCAACCAGGATCAGAAGAACGAGCGCTAGAAATAAGGCTGCCGTTGCTGAACCTGCACATCGATTCCTCGCCTGCATCGCTTCCGCTCCGCGGACTAAATGGACAGCGGCCTGCGTTTTCGCCGCTGCATTCGATCGCAAATGGGATTCTGAAGATGTTCTCATTGTCAAAACGCCACATCATATATCACAGATTTGAATTTTCAAGAGAGTTTCCCGGAAAAACTGAAGAACTAATCACCCTCCCCTCGTCAACTCGGCCGGTGAGAATTGATCCGCCGAAGTGGAAATCTAGATCGCGAAGTTGGAAAAACCGAGATCGAAGAGCATTTGTAGTGGCTCTTGGACAGCCGCTATTTTTCGATCCTGAGAGCCAAAACGACGCGGTGGCAGGCGCAAGGATCTGCCGGCCATGAACTGACGGAACACAAAAAATGTAGAAATGGTGCGGAAGGAGGGATTCGAACCCTCACGCCTTGCGGCGCCACCCCCTCAAGATGGTGCGTCTGCCAGTTCCGCCACTTCCGCATGGGAGGGTTACAGAAAGATTCTAACAAAAACTGTACGAATTCCTACCCCAAACGCCTACAAATCTCTCGCTGCGCTACTTTTTCGGCGGTGGCGGATTCTGCGCCGGCTTTTGCTGCGATGCTGGAGGCTGCTGCGCAGGGGCCGGCTGTTGTTGTGGCGCGGGAGCAGGCGACTGAATTGGTGAGCTCGGGCTCGGCGGCGTCTTCTGGGCCGGTGCGGGCGCGGGAGCCTGTTTCGTAGTTCTCTCGAGGATCGAATTGATTTCCTGGTTCTCGTTCGGTGCGCGCTTCAACGAAAGCGTCAACGAACTCATCATGAATACAATGGCGCACCAGGTGGTTGCGCGAGAAAGAAGCGTTGCCGCGCCGCGAGGGCCGAATGCCGTTTGGCTCCCTGCGCCACCGAACGCGCCGGCCAAGTCAGCCGCCGAGCCGCTCTGCAGCATGATGACGATGATGAGGACCAGACAAACGCTTACGTGCAACGTCACCAGCAGCGGCGTCCATTTCCACCCAAGCCATATCAGCCCGACCCCGATTCCCAGCGCGATCGCCCACTTCACTTCTTTCGGCATTCCGTACTCCACTTTCGCGCGTCCGGATCATCCCGGCTCGAAACGCGTCTAGAAATTTACAATCGATGCAAACGTTTGCGGGTCCAGGCTCGCCCCGCCCACCAGCGCGCCGTCGATCTCTACCTGGGCCATCAATCCCCGGATATTGTCGGGCTTGACGCTGCCGCCATACAGGATGCGGAGAGC
>JBGQGW010000326.1:0-3199 GCA_041497605.1 Terriglobia bacterium
CCGGTGGCACAGCGGACCGAATCGCCGCGCGAATCTTGTTCAAGGTGCTGCGAGCGGGTTCCGGGACACCAGCAAGGTATTCATCAACGTTTTTCGGAGCGCCGTTGCCTTTCGCCGCAGAACTGCGATTGCCAGATTTCACTTTTTTCATGCGGGCCATGCTACAAGTACTTCCAGTTCAAGTCCATGCCCCAGACCACTGTGCAGCCGTTCGACATGAAAAATGCCATAGCTAGTTCTGACACACCTTCACTTGCCCGGATAACCGGACAAAGTGGACTGTTTACAATCACGCCGTGATCCAAGAGGTTTGAGCAATCGGGCGGAGGAATTGGTAGATTGTCGATAGGAACCTGCTATGGACGCCGACACTCACCGCCCGACGTGGAAGACCCTTTTGGCGTTCGCGATTATTTATTTTGTTTGGGGATCCACATTTCTGGCAATTCGCGTGGGCGTTCGCGAGGTGCCGCCGTTCCTTCTGGCGGCAATGCGTTTCCTGGTTGCGGGGATTGTTCTTTATGGCTGGACGATCGCGCGGGGCGAGCGCCGACCGAGCGGACGCGAGTGGGCGTCCGTATCTTTACTCGCCGTGCTGATCTTCGTCCTCGACTATGGGCTATTGTTCTGGGCCGAGGAGCGCGTGCCTTCGGGTATTGCCGCGGTGATGATGGCTACAATCCCAGTATTCATGGCGCTGTCGGAAATTATCTTCCTGCGAACGCAGAAGCTCACCGTCCGCTTGGCCTTGGCGCTCTTGATCGGCCTGGGCGGAGTGGCGGTGCTGGTGAACCGCTCGCTGGACCTCGGCGGGGCGCCGATCGACCGGCTGGGCGCCGTGGCGCTGATTGTCGCGGCGATGAGCTGGTCGGTAGCGTCGGCGTTCGCGCGCAAGCTGCCGCTGCCTGCTTCCAAAGTGATGAGCTCGGGAGCACAGATGCTCGCCGGCGGAGTGTTTTTGGCTCTTACCTCGGCCGCGCTGGGCGAATTTCGTAATTTTCATCCGTGGACCGTTTCGCGCGGCGCGTGGCTCTCGTTGCTCTATCTGATTGTCGCCGGCTCGATCATCGCGTTTACCGCCTACGTGTGGCTGATTCATCATGAATCGCCGACCAAGGTGGGGACCTACGCGTACGTGAACCCGGTGGTGGCCGTGCTGCTCGGATATTTCCTGGGCGGCGAAGCACTGGGCCTACGAACAATTCTGGGGAGTCTGTTTGTTCTAATCAGCGTGGTGGTGATCACTACGACGAGGACGAAGAAAGCCGCAGCGGCAGCACCAGTGGAAGATATGGGTTAACTTCTGATTGTCGGTTTATCGGAAACGGCCATACTACGGCTTGCGGAGGTTGCCATGCACGCAATCCTTCCGGGGATGAGGGCGGCGCTGAATTACCATCCTCTGTTTGTTCACTTTCCTATTGCTTTGTGGCTGGCGGCGCTGCTTTTTGAATTTCTCGCGGTTCGGCGGGCGAGCGACGATTTCCACCGCACGGCGGCGCGCCTGCTTTATCTGGGAACGCTGGCCGGAGCGATTACGGCGCTGACGGGATGGTGGGCCGCTGATTCGGTGCCCAGCGGCCCGGCGCAACACGCGCTCGAAAAACATGAGCTCCTGATGCTCACAACTTTCAGTCTTTCCCTGGGGCTTTGCATGTTTGCGTTCTTGGCGCGCAAGAATTTCACGGCACAGTTTCGCAAGATGCTGCTGTTCGGCCTGGTGGTGCTGGCGGCGCTGCTGACGATTGGCGCGGACCGTGGCGCGCAACTCGTCTATCAATACGGCAGCGCGGTGAATTGGCCAAGTGCGCTAGAACAGAAGTGAGCCGCGCATTTGGGGTTTGCGCCGGATTCCTCGCCGGTAAACCGGGCTCGGAATGTGCTGGCATTTATCGAGCGCATGCATCGGGAGTCGATGGAAATCTTCGCGCGGCTGACGGACGAAGATTTGCAGAAGAAATGCAAGACTCCGGCGGATGCGCCGATCACCGTGTGGAAATGGCTGCGGCTGATGACCGAGCACGAAATCCACCACCGCGGGCAAATTTACCTGTATCTTGCCATTCTCGGCGTGCCCACTCCTCCGTTGTACGGCCTGACCGAGGAACAAGTTCACGAGTTCAGCAACCAGGCGCTTGAGTGATCACTTCTAAAGCGAGAGAAATCTGATGAAAAAACCACGAGAAGCGAAGCGGATCAGTGACGAAGCGGTGAAGGCGGAGACCGGAAAATCCTGGGTTGACTGGTTCGGTATCCTTGACGCTGCCGGTGCGAAGAAATGGCCGCACAAGGAAATCGCAAACTACCTCTACAATAAGGAAAACGTGCGCGGCTGGTGGAGCCAGATGATCGCGGTGGGGTACGAGCAGGAGCGCGGGCTTCGCCAGCCGCGCCAGACGGCCGAAGGATTCACCGCTTCGGGCAGCCGGACGATGGCTGCGCCGCTGGCTTCGCTATTCAAAGCCTGGAGCGATGAAAAAGCGCGCCGGCGCTGGCTGCCGGACGCGAAGCTCGATATCAGCAAAGCCACGGCAGGAAAATCCTTGCGCGCCGCCTGGGACGGCGGAGAGAGCCGCGTGGAAATTCTTTTCTACAAGAAGGGTACTCGCAAAAGCCAGGTGACCGTGGATCACCGCAAGCTCAAGAACGCGAAAGAATCCGCGAAAATGAAGTCCTATTGGTTCGAGGCTCTCAATCGCTTGCAGCAATTGCTGGAATCGTAGAAGGAAATTATGGCGATCCGAAAGTCCGTTTCAATCGCTCTGGCGATCATCATCGCACATCTGGCCGTGAGTTATTTCCATGGAGCGGCGCATTTGACGCTCGGCATCACACTCGATGACTGGGAACGTCACTACGTCACCATCGTCATTCTGCTGGCGCCGCTTCTGGCAGGGGTGATGCTGTTATCGAGGCTGTGGCGCGCCGGCGGGTGGCTGCTCGCGGCCGCGATGGCAGGCGCGCTCGTTTTCGGTGTTTACAAACACTTCATCGCTGCCGGCGCGGACAATGCGTTCACGCTGGCGCGCAGCGCGGCTGCCCTGCAATTTCAAATCACCGCAGTTTTGCTGGCGATACTCGAGGCGATTGGATGCTGGGCGGGAATCCGAGTGGCCGGCGATCAAAGCTGATGAGTTTCTTGAAAATACAAGCCATCTCACAAACGGATGAACATGGAAGAAACTTTCTACTACTTAAG
>JBGQGW010000327.1:0-3119 GCA_041497605.1 Terriglobia bacterium
CTGGCTGGTTCCGCCGCGTGATCCCGCGGCGCTTGCGGAACGCATCGAGGCTCTGTTGCTCGATCCCTCCAAGAGCAAAGGTATGGGCGATGCAGGAAGAGTCCGTGCGCGGGAAAATTTCTCCGCTGCCCGGATGGTCGCGTCCGTCCAGAATCTCTACGATGAACTGTTGGCGGAGTAGGATTATTCACCGCGTCTTTCGGAATCGGCCTGCACGCCTCGAACGGCTGCGGTTCTCGCTCCGCCAGGTCGCGGGAAACTTGCTCCGATGTTAGTTCCAGCTTAGATTGTTTCCTGCGCAATCGATCCTAACGGCACTCATGGCTGAACCGGCTCTTCTGGTCGAACATCTCGAGAAATATTTTCCGCCGGCATTGTCCGGTTGGCGGGCTATGGTCTATCCCTTCGTCCAGCCGACCGAGCGGGCCTTGGCTGGCCTCTCGTTTCGTGTCGAGCCGGGAGAGGTCATGGCGCTGATCGGGGCCAACGGTGCGGGCAAGTCCACGCTGTTGCGCATACTGGCTACGTTGATCATTCCCACTCGCGGCCGGGCCGCCGTTGCTGGATTCGACGTCGAACGCCAGGATGCCCGGGCGCGCGAGCAGATCGGCTACTATGCCGGCGGCGATCAGGGTTTTTACGCGCGCCTGACGGCTCGCGAAAATCTGGAATTCTTCGGGGCCATGAATAATCTGAGCCACGGCGAATCTGGCCGCCGGATCGCGCAATTGACGGAGTTGATGCACGTCGAATCAGTTCTGGATCGCCAGGTGCGCACCCTCTCGACGGGTACGGTTCACCGCCTCGGCCTTTCTCGCGCCCTTCTTCACCAACCCGCTGTTCTCCTGCTCGATGAACCAACTCGGAGCTTGGATCCGATGGCTGCCGCGGATTTCCGAAGATTTCTCAAGGATGACTTGGTGCGCAAGGGCTCGAAAACCCTGCTCTTTGCCTCGCATAGCCTGGAAGAAGTGGGACAACTTGCTGATCGTGTGGCGTTTCTTGCGAACGGCAAATTGATCGCCTGCGATACCCCCAGCCGCCTTTGCGCGGCAACGGGTGTTTCGACTCTGGAGCAAGTTTGTGAACAGTTGGCCCGCCGCGGCGAAACGGAGAAACTTTCGTGAGCGCGGGCGGCACCTTGTTCAAAATCCTGGCATTTTTTCGTCGTGATCTTTCGATCGCCCGCAGCTACCGCGCTGCCTTCCTGCTCGAAATATTCGACGCTTTATTTGTAGTCGCCTCCTTTTATTATCTTTCTCGTTTTGTCGAGAGTCCGCAACTCAGTGGGTCTCTGCCCCAGGGTGGCAACTACTTTTCCTTCGCGCTGATCGGAATTGCTTTCTTCGACTACCTCAACGTGTCCCTGAGCGCTTTCGACTCCAGTCTCGAGGAAGCCCGGCAGAACAAGACGCTCGAAGGCTTATTGGTCACACAAACTCCGCTGCCGGTGATCCTCGCCGGCTCCGCTGCCTATCCATTCGCATTGATGGCTCTGCGAACTTTGATCTACCTGGGTTGGGGAATTGCTCTCTTCCACTTTCATGCGCATGCTGTGAACTGGGCGGGCGCGGTGGCCGTGATGATTGCTTCCGTTCTTGCTTTTGTAGGCATGGGCGTGCTCTCAGCCACTTACGTGTTGTTGTTCAAGCGGGGCAATCCGGTGAAATGGCTCGTGCTGGGAATTTCCGGACTCTTGTGTGGAACGATGTACCCGGTTTCTGTCTTGCCACATTCTCTGCAACTCGTGGCCCGGTTGATTCCCTTCACCTATTCCTTGCAGGGGCTGCGCGCAGCCATATTGGGCGGAGCTTCCTTCCGCCAACTCTTGCCTTCGCTTGCCGCGTTGTTGCTCTTCGCGGCGATTCTATTGCCGCTTTCCTTCGCGGTTTTTGCCTGGGCCTTGCGGCGAACCAAGGTGACCGGAACACTCACGCATTTATAAAGGCTTTCGCAGAAGCAGGTGGTAACGGCCGGTCAGCCGGGAGGAATCTAATCGGTGAAGTGATACCGCAGGATCGCAATCAAGGTTACCACGCCGTCCTTCCACGTGATTTTCTTGCCTTCCTCATACGACCGCCCGGCGTAGGAAATCGGCACTTCGTAGATTCGCCACTTTCCTTTCGCGATCTTCGCGGTGATCTCCGGTTCGAACCCGAATCGATCCGAGCGCAAATTTATTTTTTCCATCACTTCGCGCCGGAAAACTTTGTAGCAGGTCTCGATGTCGGTCAGCTTCAGGTTGGTCAGCATGTCGGAAAGCAGCGTCAGGAATTTATTCCCCACGTAGTGCCAGAAGAAATGAACTCGCTGCGGACCGCCCAGGAAGCGCGATCCATACACGATGTCGGCGCGTCCATCCAGGATCGGCTCCAGCATTTTTGAATAGTCTTTCGGGTCGTATTCCAGGTCGGCATCCTGCACCAGCAGAATATCGCCGGTAGCTTCCGCGAAGCCCCGGCGCAACGCCGCGCCCTTGCCCATGTTTTTCTCTTGAAATAAAAATCGAATCTTGTCCAGGCGAAGTTTGGCGCGCCCTCCCAGAATTTCTCCTTCCTTTTCTCCGGCCGCCTGCTGCCTCTGTAGTTCCTGCAGCATTTCGCGCGTCCCGTCGGTCGATCCGTCTTCCACCACCACGATTTCTTCTTCCAGCCCAACCGCCTGGATGCGGCGCAAAATTTCCTCGATGAATGCGCGTTCGTTATATGCGGCCATCACCACCGAAAGCGTCATCTGCGTCCCGCGATCGGAAAATGCCTCTCGTTCGCTGCGCGAGTCCGTGATGCTTTCTCCTGGCTGCGAATGTGCCGGAATCATGATGCGCCAAAAGATAGCATGAGCCTGGCATCCGGAGAATGGGAACTTCGCGCCCGATGGAACAAACTCCAAAGTGGATTGTCACACCTTCCTCCGGCAGTTGCTCACTTTCCGGTAATCCGGCTTATCGGGCACTGAACGGCAACCGAGGCGTCTTCGCCAATTGAAGTGCTGCCATCATCAAGGTGTGGATCGGGCTCCGTTGCTCCCATGCACTCACGTTTGACCAACTGACGGAGTTGCGGGATTTATTGCGCCAAGCGATCGACGGAGGGCAGAAGCTGCGGCTTGACCTTTGGCAC
>JBGQGW010000328.1:0-3102 GCA_041497605.1 Terriglobia bacterium
AAATTTCGTTTTATCGCCAAATTGTAGAGGGTGTTCTCCAAATCCAAATAAGGCTGATCATGATGAAACTTATTCATGATCTCCGCTGAGTTTGAGTATGTGGCATACCCGACCGTGGTTAAGACTCTGAGCTGCTCAAATTGTGCCTTCGAATCAACATATGTAGGGTCCAACAGCAGCCAGATGCGTTTATTTCGAGCGATGGCATAACCAAGCTCAAACATGACGTTCGCGTTCATTCCTGTCAGGTCTGCACAAAACAGTTGGCAACTATCAATCGCTTTGCAGATTTCATCCACTACAAGCTTCCCTCCAACCCTGCACTGTTCCCAAGTCTGAAGAGACACAACGCCCTGTGGGTTTATCAGATCGACTGCCTGACGTATTGTTTCCCCGCAGGTTGAAGGATTTGATGGATACGCGAGGAAGCCACTGATCTTGTCGTTGAGCATGGCGGCGCCCTATTGTACAGAAAGATAACCTTGCCGGAAGAAATAGTCTGAATAAATCATTGAACTTCACCAGCAAGGCGATTCATCTCATCGCGGCAATTCGCCACTGACTTTTCTCTAATGCTCATGTGAAATAATGGAGTGTATCTCGCGGAAAGCGAGAGAAGCGGCCCCTCTTCAATTCTAGCGAACAATATTCCACTGCTCTGTGTTAAGAATAATCCTGCAAATCATGCCAGGACCGAGTGGATTGCAATCCATAGATTCAGGAGCGGAGATGACTTCTCGCTGGCCCAAGGTGCGCACGTTGGTGTCGGTTGCAGCCGTATTGCTTTGCGCCTTGATCTCGCAGGCGCGGGTGCGACAGCCGGACGCGGAATATCAGGCGCGGCGCGCGGCACTGCGCGCGCAAATCGATGGGCCGCTGGTCATTTTCGGCTTTGCCGACAAGGAAAGTGCTTCGGTGGTGAAGGCTTCCTACCAGGAAGAAAATTTCTATTACCTCACGGGGCACAACGAATCCGGCGCCGCGCTACTGCTGGTTCCTGATCCGCCCAGCGGAAAAACGTACGACGGGCCCCGCGAAATTTTCTATCTGCCCCAGCGAGCGTCGGCCGCCGAGCGCTGGAATGGCCCTCGCATGGGTCCCAACGATTCCGGAATTGCGGCAAAAACCGGATTCGCCGCCGTCGAGCCATTCGATGATCTTCGTGGCGATCTCGAAAAACTCGGCAAAATATTTTCCTCTTTTTACACCACGCTTCCCGCCCCCAATGAAGCCGGCTTTCCGCACAACGCGGAATGGCTCGCGTGGCTGAAGCAGGCGGCGCCGCAGGCGAATTTCAAGGACATCACCGAGAAGCTGGGCGCGATGCGCCAGAGCAAATCGGCCAGCGAGCTTGCGCTGATTCAGAAGGCCGTGGATATCTCCGTCGACGCGCAACTCGAAGCGATGAAGATCATGCGTCCCGGATTGCGCGAAGATCAGGTAGCCGCGCGAATGGTTTATTTCCATTCCTTCGAAGGATGCGACCGCGAAGCCTACGAGCCCATCGTGGGCGCCGCGTTTCATTCCACCGTGCTGCATTACAGCGCCGGCGACACCGTGATCCAGAGCGGCGACGTGGTGGTGCTCGACGTTGCCTGCGAATACGGCGGTTATGCCGCGGACATCACGCGCACGCTTCCGGCCAACGGAAAATTCACTCCGCGGCAGCGCGAGATTTATGAAATCGTTCTGGGCGCGCAAAACGCCGCGCTGGCCGCGCTCAAGCCGGGAATGAGTTTTTCCCGCACCGGCCCGAACAGCCTGTACAAGATCTCCTACGATTACATCAACACGCATGGCAAGGACAAGGAAGGCAAGCCGCTCGGCAAGTATTTTATTCACGGCCTGGGCCATCACATCGGCTTGGACGTTCACGATGCCGGTGACCCCTATCGAACACTCGAGCCCGGCATGGTGGTGACGATGGAGCCGGGAATTTATATCCCGGAGGAAAATCTGGGCGTGCGCATCGAGGACGATGTCCTGGTCACCGCTACCGGTTACAAAATTCTAAGCGCCCGCCTTCCCCGCACCATCGACGAAATCGAAAAAATTATGGCGGAATCCCAAATGCATCCCCAGCCGCTTCCTTAGTTGCTGGCGGAAAAAGCCGATCTCTCTTCTCCGTTGGAATGGCCATCTTTGCCGAGCGGCGGAGAAACCCGCTATTCCTCAAGCATTGGCGATTTACTCTGGATTCCTCACTTCGTTCGGAATGACATCCACTGCATTCTTTCGCGGAATCCTCTTGCTCGCTCGAAACATTTCCAGGAAGGGACGCGAGGAATTCGCATTGCAATGTTGCCGATTTGCAGGGATGTAGCAGTTGGTCGGGCCGCGGCCGGTGTATTGCAGTGGGTGTCATTCCGAGGAGTCCCGGCGGTCCCGCATGCGGGATCGGGTCGACGAGGAATCGCGAGTCAAACGACCGGCCACGAGTCAGTCGCCTTGCATCGCCTTTCCGCGAAAAAACAGCAATCAGTCTTTCATGGTTTCGAAGTGTTCGCCGGACCACCCGGCGGAAGAATCCGATAAGTTACAATTTGCGCCGACTTCAGCAGCCGCAGCGGCGGCTTGATTTCGTAGGTCTCTTCGAGAGAAATAATTTCGCCGCGCGCCGTGGGCCACGCGTCAACCGTATTCACCGCCGCAACAGGAATTTCGCAAATCCCTTTTGCGGTGTCGAAGCGCCACATGACGATTCGTTCCGCGTGCTGCTCGTTGCTCTTGAAGAATCGCCCCATCGCGCTGTAAACGGAAAAGCTTCCCACCGCGATTTGGGCCGCCTCATTCACGCGCAATTTCTGGAATTCGCTGTGCGCCACACTGGGATCAGCCTTGCGAATTTGTTTTCCATTCTTTGCCGCCAGCCAAACCAGATCGGATCCCAGCGCCACGATTTGTTTTCCATCGGAAGTCCACAGCAAATCCTCGGCTCCAATTTTCTTCTGCCACAGAACTTTTCCCGAATCCGCAGCGAAAAGAAAAAGATCAGCTTTCCCCGGCCATTGTTGGGCGCGCAGCAGCACCGCGAGTTGATTTCCATCCGGCGAAAGCCGCGGCTCGGTCCATGTATTCGAGGAAGGCAGCGCCAATTTTATG
>JBGQGW010000329.1:0-3050 GCA_041497605.1 Terriglobia bacterium
TCAAGGCGTTCAAATTGACCAACGTCGCCGGAGCCTACTGGAAAGGCCAGGAAGGCAATCCGCAGATGCAGCGCATTTATGCGGTTTGTTTTTACACCCAGGCGGAGCTCGATGATTATCTTCACAAGCTCGAAGAAGCCAAGCGCCGCGATCACCGCAAGCTCGGCGCCGAGCTCGATCTGTTCAGCATCCAGGAAGAGGACGGGCCCGGGCTGATCTTCTGGCATCCCAAGGGCGGACTGGTGCGCAAGCTGATGGAAGACTGGCTGCGCGAGGAACTGCTGAGCCGCGGCTACAATCTGGTTTTCACTCCCCACGTGATGCTGCTCGATTTGTGGAAGACCAGCGGCCACACCGGGTTTTATCGCGACAGCATGTTCAGCCCGATTGAAATCGAAAAGGCCGATTACCAGATCAAGCCCATGAATTGTCCCGGGCATATCTTGATTTACAAGTCGCACCTGCGCAGTTACCGCGATTTGCCGATGCGCCTGGCCGAGCTGGGCACCGTCTACCGCTACGAGCGCTCCGGCGTGCTGCACGGTTTGCTGCGGGTTCGCGGCTTCACGCAAGACGACGCGCACATTTTCTGCACTCCCGGCCAGATTGAAAGCGAAGTGGAATCGTGCGTGGATTTTGCCAACGCGGTGATGCGCACGTTCGGATTTGCCGATTTTGAAGTGGAACTTTCGGATTGGGATGCCGCGCATCCGGAAAATTATGCGGGCAAGCCGGAGGACTGGCATATGGCCAGCTCGGCGCTCGCCAACACCCTGGAGCGCATGAAGATTCCGTTCAAGCGCATCGAAGGGGAAGCGGCGTTCTACGGCCCGAAGATCGACATCAAATTAATCGACGCCATCGGCCGCCCCTGGCAGCTCACCACCGTGCAATTCGATTTCAACCTGCCGCCGCGTTTCGGCCTCGAGTATGTGGGCGAAGACGGCGCGCGCCACCAGCCGCTGATGGTGCACCGCGCGTTGTGGGGATCCGTCGAGAGGTTCTTTGGAATCTTGATCGAACACTATGCCGGAGCGTTTCCCTGCTGGCTCGCGCCGGTGCAAGTGGAACTTCTGCCGGTGAGCAACAAATTTTCGGATTATGCCAAGCAAGTGGAAACCCGCCTTCGAGCGGCGGGCATCCGCGTCCATCTGGATGACCGCAAGGAAAAATTGCAGGCGAAAATCCGCGATGCGCAAATGCAGAAGGTTCCGTATATGCTGATTCTCGGCGGCAAGGAGGCCGAAGCCGGCACCGTTTCCGTCCGCCATCGCTTCAAGGGTGATCTGGGCCCGCAGCCTCTCGAAAATTTTCTCGCTGCGCTGCGGGCTGAAGTAGAATCCAGGTCAGCGGCTTGAGCGGGATTGCCCAAAGAACCTTGAATAACTCCACAGCTCCGAAGGTGGTTCTCTATGGCATTCTGGCTATTCTTGTCGCCGGTGTGCTCGCCGTGGCAGGAGCGCTGGGCGCTGGATACTTTTTCCCTCCCGAATATGCATTCAAGCGCATGGTGGCGATTTCGCAGCCCCCCGACGCGGTTTGGCAGGTGCTGACTGATTACGCCACGCAGCCCGAATGGCGCTCGAATCTTCGCGGGATGGAACAGATCCCCGATCGCGACGGCCGGGAAACCTGGCAGGCTACCAACATCGCCGGGCAACAATCGGCGATGGAAATCGCCCAAGCCATCCCGCCGCACAAACTGGTCTGCCTTTTCGTAAATCCCCACGGCGTTCCCGAGATGACCTGGGAATTCGATATCATTCCGATTGGGAAAGCCAGCCAGGTGGAGTTGTATCAGTCGTCCGCCATTCCGGATCCCTGGCTCCGCGCCATCGAGCGATTTTCTCCCGGCACGCGCTCCGCCGACGAAGTGTTGCGCTCGTTGGCGCGTAAGTTTGGCGACCCTCCCATTGTTCAGTGAGCCAGAAAGACGATGGAAGACGCAGTGACGATTGCCGGGGGCATTTTTATTGTTTCGCGGTTCTAAGCGCGCCTCTCATCCGGTGGCCCTCCCGCAAGCCGGCAAACCGGAAACTCCGGCCCAAGAGCGGCTGATTTAGCCTCTTGCTGGCCTACCCGGAAAGCGTGCTATACTTTGCGACCCGTTCCCCTTATTGCGCCCCTGGGTGCTTTCGCGGCATCCAAACTGGCGGCAAATGGTGGTTGGGGTGGTGGTGGTCCTCCTGCTGGGCAGAGCTTCGAAGCGGGAGGGGAGGTGCGTTTATCGCAGAACGTGGCGGGCGGATGGCCGATCGCATCCGCGTAAACGAACGAATCCGCGCTCGAGAAGTGCGGCTGATCGACGACGAAGGCAACCAGCTTGGCGTCGTTACGCTTTTTGACGCCATGAAGAAAGCGCGCGAGTCCGGATTGGACGTGGTGGAAATTTCGCCGAACGCAGTCCCGCCCGTCTGCAAGCTGACGGATTACGGGCGATTCCTTTACGAGCAAAATAAGAAGGCGCACGAGCAGCGCAAGCACCAGAAAGGCTCGCAAATCAAGGAAGTAAAGTTCCGGCCATCCACGGCCGAGCACGATTATCAGGTTCGCAAGAAACAGATCATCCGCTTCCTCGACGAAGGCTGCAAAGTGAAGGCGATGATCTTTCATCGCGGGCGCGAGATGGCCCACCAGGACGTGGGCCGCGCCAAGATGACGCGGCTGCTGAAAGAGATCAACGAGCACGCGCTGGTGGAATTCGGGCCGCGGATGGAAGCAAATATTTTGCTGGCGCTGCTCGCTCCCAAAAAGAGCGCGGGCAGCCGCCCGGCAGGGACGCCGGCCCCGGCATAAGCGTCGGGCCCATGTTGAATTTGAGATTGGAAGGAAACCAGTGGCCAAGACAGGCAAGAAAGCAAAAAAGAAAAAGATGAAGTTGAAGACGCATCGCGGCGCCGCCAAGCGATTCAAGATCACCGCGACCGGTAAAATCATGCGCAGTCATTCCGGGCGACGGCACCTGCTGGGAACCAAGAAGCCCAAGCGCATGCGCCATTTGGGGCATGCGGTGGTGGTTGATCCGGCCGACGCGCCGAACGTGCGGCGGA
>JBGQGW010000330.1:0-3026 GCA_041497605.1 Terriglobia bacterium
ATCCAACGCTACCCGCTTCTCTGCTGAAATGTAACTGAACATGCCTTCTTGCCGTTCGTCGTGTCCGCGCATGCCCTTTAGACGTTATCTTCTCCATTCCGATGCGAAAAACTGACTTTTTCCGCAAACTGTTCAGCCGCGCCCGCTTTTTCTCTGACAAGAAAATTTGGAACGAACCTCGGCTTCCCGCCCATGGCCGCGCGATACGCAGGATCGGCAAGAAGAGCGCCGTCCTCCACTCGCAGACGCATCCGCAAAACGAACCAGTGGGCAATGCCGCCCACCACAGCCGTGATCCAGGCCGTGTGAATCAGCGGCAGCGCGATCATTTCCACAAACACCGCCGAATAGTTCGGATGGCGCACCCAGCGATAGGGGCCGCTCGAAACCACGCCCAATCTCGTCGACGACACCACCTGCACATTCCAATGGTCGGCCAGCGTTGCGATCACCCACCAGCGCACAGCGTTCGCCAGCAGGAAGAGCAGCGCCATGACTGCCGCCAGCGCGGGAATGAATGGCCGGTCGAGAAGCCACACTTCCAGCGCCGCGGAAACCAGAATCCCGGTGTGCAGCGCCACCATCCAGCGAAAGTTCGGGTCCGCAACCCGCACCGCGCCGCGCTCGATCAGCCTTTGCTGATTGCGCCGCGAAATGCGCAACTCGATCAGGCGTCCCACGCCCACCAGTGCAAGAAACGCGGTGTAGACGGCGGCGCTCATTTCCATTGCAGCAACAGCATCTCCGAGCTGAAGCCGGGACCAAACGCGGCCATCAAGCCGTATTGCCCGGCGGCGATCGTTTTTTTCGTCAGCCATTCGTGCAGAACAAACAAGATCGTCGCGCTGGAAAGATTTCCGTACTCGCGCAATACGTCCCAGGAAATCTGTGTTTCGCAGCGGCAAAGCCCCAGCTCTTCTTCCAGGTAGGCCATCAGCTTTTGTCCGCCGGGATGAAGAATGAACGCGGAAATCTGCTCGCGGCCAATCCTGTTGTGTTCCAGGAATCCGTTTACCAGGCCCTTGATCTTGCTGCGGATCAATTGAGGCACGTCGCGCGACAGCACGATGTGGAAGCCGGTGTCGCGCAAATCGAAACCCATCGCCGCAATCGAGTCCGGAAAAAGGTAGCTTTCGGAATCCAGGATTTGCGGGCCGCCTGACGGGCGGCCGGTCACGATCGCCGCTCCCGCGCCGTCGCCGAACAGCGCGCAGGAAACCAAATTCGCCTGCGACAAATCGCCGCGTTGAAACGTAAGCGTGGGCAGCTCCACCGCTACGATCAATACATTGCGATCCGGATAAGCCTGCAAATATTCCCAGGCTCGCGTGAACGCCGCGGCGCCCGCCGCGCAGCCCAGCTCCGTGATCGGCAGCCGGCGAACGTCGGAGCGGAATCCAAGCTGGTTCATCAGGTGCGCGTCGAGAGACGGAATCATCACCCCGGTGCACGAGACGGAAATAAACATATCGATGTCGGTGGCCTTCAGGCTGGCGCGCTCCAGGCACTCTTCCGTCACCTGGCGGCCCAGGCGGATCGCGCACTCCTGATATTCCTGGCTGATCTGGGCCAGCGAACGCGACTCGATGAAATAATCGAGCGGGAAAACGCTGAAGCGATTTTCGATCTGCGAATTGTCCACCACCGCATGGATGCCGTTCAGCCGCCGCGGATCGAGCGTGAACGCCTTCTCGAAATATGTTTTCACTTGCTCGCGCGACATCAGGTGGGGAGGAACGGCCGTCGCGGTTGCCGCGATGGAAGGCCCGGAGCGAACTGCATCTCGAGAGCTCATTGGTTGATCCGTTTATTGCGCCAGTACGATTTGAAATTCGATTTTCACTTCGTCTTTCACTTTCACGGCGCCGCCGGCAACACTGACGGGAGTGATCCCGAAGGCGCGTTGCTTGAACACTGCCGATCCTTCGTACTTTCCGTCTTTTTTCGTCACCGTCACTTGAACGGAATGCGTTTGCCCGTGCAGGCTCAGATCTCCATCGATCGTCCAGCGGTCGTTCCCGGCCGGCTGAACCCGCGTGGAACGGAAACGAATTTCAGGATACTGGACGCTGTCGAGAACCTGCGGCCCTTGCATGGTTTGCTGGATCTGCGCGCGATCCTTATCGGATACGCCGGGGTCTTCGACTTGCAGCTTGCCCGATTCCACGGCGAGTTCCACGATTGGGTTTGCCGAATCGTCAACAGTGCCCCTGGCAATCGGCGCGGAAATTTCGTGATCGTGGGCGAAGCCGGAAAACAATCCTGTCTTATAGACATGCACTTTCATCACCGAGTGCGCCACATCGATCTCTCGTTTTTCCGCACGGGCAGTCGGAACCAACCAGGCGGCGGCTGCGAGCAAACCGGTGAGAATCGCGACAGCGAATTTCTTTTTCCCCGGCAAGGCTTCGGTTCACCCTTCGTGATTAGATTCGTCGCGCGTGATAGGGATTCCGCGGGATGCGGAGATAGCAGCAATCTTTATTGCCCCATCAATCGGGGGGCCGGAAACTCTGAACTGAGACTACTCCAGAATTGGCGGTGGCCCAAACATTCTTGGCAGCCTGGAGGTTCCCCAGCCGTGGCCCACGATCACGGCCCTCAAGACTCTCTGGGGGCTTAGGATGCGCAGGATTGAAGGCGGCGTTGCTTCCCCGCACGGAAAAAGAAATCAAGGTTCGGGAAAAGAAATCGTTCGAGGCGGCCGCCCCGGTCGCTGCTGCTCAGCACAGGCATCCATTCGCTTCGCCCGGAGTGTGTGACTAAATTGCGATTTAACGATTTTTGGGCGAATAAGACTATTGTTTTCAGCATCGCCCTAAGCGAAAAATCAAAAAAGTCACAGCCTCTCGGAATGACAATCCTTGGTGTTTGAATTCAAAGAGCCTGCAATGTCTGAGGGCTTGGACTCCCCTCTATCCTCTTTGAGCAACGAACGACGAATTGAGTCAGATAGCTTCATACCTTCGGTCTGGTCCAGGATTGCTATGCGCGTATCTCCGCCAGTCTTAATACTAAAAAGAAGA
>JBGQGW010000331.1:0-3011 GCA_041497605.1 Terriglobia bacterium
TCAGCTGCGACGTCAACGGGAAGGAGGAGAAGCGTGCGTAGACAGAGAAATGTATTCGATGACTTGGGATTTTCGTCAGAGGAAGCTGCGGCCCTCGGCATGAAAGCAACTCTGCACTCGAAAATTGTTTTCTATGCGAAGAACTATTCGCAAACTCAACTGCAAAAAATGCTGGACGAACCACAGCCGAGAATCAGCGATTTGCTGCGAGGGAAAATTTCGAAATTCAGCCTGGAAACACTCGTCAATTACGCGGAGGCGCTGCACCTGCGTCCGGAGATTAAGACACATACGCCAGTGACAATGCGGGCCGCAAGAGTTTAGACGACGGAAAGTCTGCCTCGAAAGATTCGCGCGCTCGTTCGATTATGGATATTTCTTGCGGAAGACTTCTTGCATGTGGGTGAGCCGGTCTTCGAGGGCGAAAACATCTTCCAGACGGCCGAGTGCTCGAGCGTGGCCAATGGCTTCGTTTAGAGCTTGCTTGGCATAGCTGAGGCGAATGCTGGCGGCGCCGCGATTGGACACTTCGCGCATTTCTGCGAAGGCACGCTCGGCCAGCTCCCTGCAGATGAGCAGGTGATCCTCCCGTTTGCGTTGTTCTTCTTCATTCATTTCTTTGCCAGGAGTTCCTCGAACAGGCGGACAGTGCCGGGGCCGAAGCCGGCATAGTGATTATTGGCATAGGCGAAGATCGCGATTCCGCGCCTGTTAATCTTCCAGCAGACGTTGGCCCATTCCCGCAGCTCCGGCCGCCGGTCAATGATGAGACGGTCCCAGGTCTTGGTGCGTTCCTCGATTCCTTTGCGATCGCCCAGCCAACGAATGTAGGTGAAGTCCGCGGTAACCGGATCGATGCGCTCGAATAATTCACCCGGCCGAGGCATCCAGACATGATCGATCAAGGCCAAGGCGACGCTTCGCTCGCGCAACGCCTCGATGAGAGCGGGTACAAGCCAATTTCTATTGCGGACCTCCACGGCGAATCGATAGCCCTTGGGAAGTTGCTTCAAGAAGGGAACCATGCGAGCCAGGAAATCATCGACTCCGGGAAATGTCTGCCGGTTGAAATAGGGAAACTGCAGCAGCAGAGGACCCAGCTTCTCGCCGAGAATTTCCATGGTGGCCAGGAATTTTTTGAACTCCGGCTCCGAATCCTTCAGGACCAGTTCGTGAGTGATGGTTTGCGGCACTTTGGCGGCGAAAAGAAAATTGGCGGGAGTCTTCGCGTACCAACCGCGCACCGTGCTGGGGCTGGGAATTCTGTAGAACGTGCTGTCAACTTCGACAGTGTCGAATTGCGTGGCGTAATAGCTGAGATATTCCGCGGGCTTGAGTCCTGCAGGATAGAAGGCATCCGCCCACCCGGCGGCCGTGAAGACGGATGTCCCCAGGCGGATGGGCGGCAGTTTGCTCATGCGAGGGATTCTATTCGCGAGGTGGGTCCGCGACAAGGGTGGCGCCGGGTACTAGAACTTACCTGGCAGACACTTTTGGATGCCAGGGAGCCTTCCGGCGCCCGCTATCGGGGGACGGAACTTTTGGTCATGAGCGTGCGTTAATGGCGTCATAGATATGGAATCGCGATGGGCGCGCCGTGGATTTGCGTGAGGCCGTAATTTGGGCTGGATGGGGAGGCGAAAATGGACACGCTTTGGCAGGATTTCCGGTACGCGTTGCGAATGCTGGCGAAGAGCCCGGGGTTCGCAGCAGTTGCGTTGCTGACGCTAGGATTGGGGATCGGCGCGAATACGGCAATGTTCAGCGTAGTGAACGGCCTGTTTCTTCATCCCGCAGGCGTGCCCGATCCCGATCATCTGGAAGCCATTCGCGTGAAGTACGAGAAGCTGAACCTGGCAAGCATTGGAGTTTCCGGCACTGATTTTGCGGATGTTCGCGACAGCAAGCAGGTGTTTTCTTCAGCGGCGCTTGAGCAAGATGCGAGTTACAACTACGCGGCCGGCGACCAGCCACAGCGTCTGGAGGGCGCGAAAGTCTCCTCGCAATGGTTCGACGTTTTCGAAGCCAAGCCGATTCTGGGCCGCGTTTTTCGGCCAGAGGAAGATCAGCCGAATACCGCGCCGGTTGCCGTGCTTGCTTATGACGCCTGGAAGAACCTGTTTGCCGGCGACGGCACAATTGTCGGGAAAGAAATTCAACTCAATAGCCAGCCCTACAAAATTGTGGGAGTGATGGGGCCGAATTTTCACTGGCCAAACCAAGCGAAACTGTGGGTGCCGATCGGATTGCCGGCGAGTGAATTCGCGGCCGCCAGCCGCTACAACGAGAGTTATTTCGGAGTCGCGCGGGTGCGGCCGGAAGTTTCCCCGGCACAAGCCAAGGCTTACGTGGAGCTGCTCTCGCGACGTCACATCGAGCACGACTCCACCAAGACTTATGCGCGGGATTCGGGCTGGGGCATGTTTGTGATTCCGCTGACGGAATTTGTGTTCGGCGATCTGAAGACGCCGATGCTGGTTCTGCTCGGCGCCGTGGGATTCGTGCTGCTGATCGCCTGTTCCAATATCGCGGGTTTGATGCTGGCGCGCTCGTCCGCCCGTTCGAGAGAACTTGCCGTGCGCGCGGCGCTGGGGGCTTCGCGATGGCGATTGATTCGCCAGGCATTGGCGGAGAGTCTGCTGCTGGCGGGCGGAGGAACGATCCTGGGATTGTTGCTGGCATTGGCAGGGATTCGAGGGCTGTTGTTTTTTGCGCCGGAAAATCTGGCGCAAGGGCTGATCATCCGGCCCGACGCTTACGTGCTGCTCTTCACCATTCTGATTGGAATCTTTGCCGGAATTCTTTTTGGAACCGCGCCGGCTTGGCAAGTTTCGAGTATGCAGCAGTTCGAGCAATTGAAGGAAGGGGGCCGCACCGGCACGGCCAGCCGGAGACGGCAGCGGTTGCGGGCGGTGTTGGTTGCCAGCGAGATCGCGCTGGCACTAATTCTGCTGGTGGGGGCCGGCTTGCTGCTGAAAAGTCTGAGCAACCTGCAAGGAGTGAGTCCTGGA
>JBGQGW010000332.1:0-3003 GCA_041497605.1 Terriglobia bacterium
ACACAATCCCGCTGGGAACTTCACGTACTCGGATGCCGTAAAATAAAAGACAACCTCTGCGGAATATGAAGATTCAGAGAAAATGGCTGATCGTTGCCGGGGTAGTACTGCTGGTGCTGATTCTTGCCTCTGTAGGCTTTCACCTATTTTCGCAAGATTTTGCTCGCCGGCACGCCAAGGCCTACTTGAGCAAGCGCTTTCAGAGCGACGTTCAATTCTCCTCCCTCCGCGTTTCTCTGCTGCCGTTCGTACACATCGAATGCGAAGACGTGGTGCTGAGGCATCACAACAGAACGGATGTGCCCCCTCTCATAACACTTAAAAAGATCACTCTCGACGGCAATCTGTTGGGAATGCTCCTATTTCGTCCGCATCTGAACAAAGCCCACATCGACGGGCTGAGGATTATCGTCCCACCGCGCGAACCTAAGCATGACGGTGCTGAGCAGAGCGAAGAAAAAGTTAAACCAGCGAAGCACTCTGCGTTCACAGTTGATACGGTCACCACCGATGACGCGCAGCTCGATCTGTTGCGCAAGGAATCGAAAAAGCCCACTCTCACTTTTGCAATCCACCAGCTCACAATGCACTCGGTGAACCTGGATAACTCCGCGCCTTTCCATGCCACTCTGACGAACCCAAAACCCATTGGTGAGATTCACAGTGATGGTGATTTTGGGCCGTGGAATGCCGAGGAACCCAGTCTCACGCCGGTTCGCGGCACGTTCACATTTTCCCAGGCGGATTTGAACACGATAAAAGGCATTTCCGGGATCCTCAGTTCCGAGGGCAAGTACGACGGCGTGCTGGAACACATCAATGTCCAGGGCGCCACGACCACGCCGGATTTCTCGATCGACATCAGCGGGCATCCTGTCTCGCTGACCACGCAATACGACGCCTACGTCGACGGAACGAACGGGAACACGGTCTTGAACTCCGTGAACGCCCAGTTCCTGCATACCTCGCTCGTTGCCAAGGGTGCGATTTTGAAGATGCAAGACGAAGAAGGGCGAGAAGTGAAGCTCGATGTCGTCTTGGATAACGGAAAACTGGGGGATCTTCTTACCCTCGCGTTGAAAGGTGAACCGCCGATGACCGGCGACGCGAGATTGCAAACGAAATTTGACCTGCCTCCGGGGAAAGAAACGGTGATCAAGCGCTTGAATCTGGATGGCCAGTTCAATATCGGGAATGGGCGATTCACTCAGGCAGACATTCAGAACAAGGTTGATTCACTCAGCAATCGCGGCCAAGGTCAGCCGCAAGAAAAAGATGCTGGAACGGCTGTTTCCCATCTGCGCGGAAAATTCACCCTGCGGAATGGAGTGGCCAAATTCTCAACTCTGATGTTCGACGTGGAGGGAGCTTCCGTACAACTGGCCGGGCAATACAATCTCGTCGACGAAAGTCTGGACTTTAAGGGCGTCCTTCGCTTGCAGGCGCGTCTGTCGCAAACGACGACCGGCATCAAGTCCTTCTTCCTGAAAGCGATTGATCCGTGGTTTGCGGTGAAAAAGGCCGGGACCGTGCTTCCGATCAAAATCACCGGTACGCGTACAAATCCATCGTTTGGACTGCAAGTCGGCGCCGCGCTCACCAGGAAGAATATTCCGCAGACAAAGAATCCTCCAAAGCCTTAGGAGACTCCTTTCCATTCGCGGTACAGCGTGCTGATGAGGGGCCCGGCAGCCGGGACATCATGGGCCCCTCTCCTCGGGAGTTAAGTGCGGAATGTTTTCCTGTTTTTCTTTCGCGTGACTAACCGGCGGGGAAATTGGTTGCTGGCGTAATATATCGCGTGGAATTTCTCTTGCCAGCCGCTAAGATATTCGTAGAAATATGACCACCGCGATCTCAACGCCACCCGAAAATCAGCCGGTCGCCGCCAACAGCCCGGAACTCGAGCGCATCCGTGCCGCCTATGACCGGCGAAAAAAGAATATTCCAGCGGGCCGCTATGCCCGCGTTCAGTCAGCCCACCTGTTGCTCCTGCAGGAGCGCGAGCAAGCCGTGGCGGCATTATTGCGCCAGGCGGGAATCGAATCCTTGCGCGGGCTTCGAATCCTGGATGTGGGCTGCGGCCTCGGCGCCACGCTTCGCCAGTTGCTTGACTATGACGCCGAACCCGCCCGTCTATTCGGCTTGGATCTGCTTCGCGAACGTGTCCACGGCGCCCGGAGCCTGGCGCCGCATTTGCAGTTCGCCTGCGGGAACGCGGCACAATTGCCGTTCCCCGATGGCAGTTTCGATATTGTTCTGCAGTTCGCGGTATTCACTTCAGTCCTGGATGCCGCGATGAGGCAGGCGATCGCGCGCGAAATTCTGCGAGTCCTCGCGAAACGCGGATATTTTATCTGGTACGATTTTATCTACAACAATCCCGCAAATCCGGATGTCCGCGGAATCGGACGCGCCGAAATCCAGCGCCTGTTTCCCAGTTGTTCCATACAGTTGCGCCGGATCACACTGGCGCCGCCCATCAGCCGCAGGATTGCTCGTTTCTCGCCCGCGCTTTACTTTTCGCTCGCGCAGTTGCGGCCGCTTTGCACGCATTACCTCGGCCTCATCAAAAAGCACTAGAAAAACATGCTTCCATGCGCTCTCGGCTCATAATATTTATCGCCGCCGTTCAAATGATTCTGTTCCTCGGGCACTGGTTCCTTTATCGGACGTTGGCTTATTTTTGGCAAACATCCGGTTCGCCTGAGAATTGGAAATTGGAGCTGGCTCTCGGTTTGTTCTCCGTGAGTTTTGTCGCCGCTTCGTTATTGGCCTTTCGCTTCTACAATTTTGTCGTCCGGCTCTTTTATACCGCCGCCGCTGCGTGGCTCGGGCTTCTGAACTATTGCTTTCTCGCGTCGTGCTCGTGCTGGATCGTCTACGGTGTCGTCAAGGTCGCGGGCTTTCACGAGAATCGCGGGAAGATCGCGACTGTGCTCTTCACTCTCGCCTTGGTTGCAAGCATCTACGGCATCGTGAATGCCTCATGGATGCGAGTGA
>JBGQGW010000333.1:0-2977 GCA_041497605.1 Terriglobia bacterium
GACGAGTGTTCCTTACGGCGCGGCCAGGATTTTGTCCGGTTGCAGGCCCACTCTCTTCTTGAGAGCCGCAAAGGCGGTGGCACGCTTCTGGTCATCGGCGAGATAAACCACATTGTCGAAGAGGATGATCTCGAGGGGATCGGTGATTCGCAAAGGCGCCGGCTGGCCGTAGTGTTTCTCTAGCCGGTTGAGGATACGCCCGAGCTTGGTCAGGGCTTTTGCCATGCGCATCGCCGGCGGCGATTTCGCTTATTTGGCGGTGGGAGAATCTTTCGGCACCTGGCTATTTTCGGCAAAGCACCAGTGCACAAATTCCGGCGTGAACCGGTTCACCACGGCGGCAGGCGTATCGGATTCATTGACCTGATGGAACTGGAAATCAATCTCGCCATTCGCGCCAACTGTGCCGAGCAAATAGCCGTAGACGTCCGGTTTTGGGTCCTGCGCATCTTGCGAATTCAGTGGAAGCGCGTAGCGCACTGCGCCGGCAGTGCCCACGATCCAGCCCGGAAGCACGCCGCCGTGGCTCTTCCAGTATTCCGTGTTAAAGGTATTCCCCATGTAGAAATGCGAATGGCTGGCGAGGTTGTAGACTTTCTTGTGAAATTTATCGCGGGCCTCGAGCAGATCTCTGTAAACCTGGCGGCCACTTTCGGTTCCGTCCGGGGATTCGTTCATGCTGTGATCGCGCGAGATACTTTCGGGAAGGGCGCGATGCATGCCCACCACGATGGTGGTGATCGCCGAATCGGAATTGTCGTGTTTCAAGACGCGCTCGAACCAGGCGACTTGCTGCGGACTGAACTGGTCGAGAGTGCCATTGTCCATGCTGATGAAATCCACTCCCTTTTCCACCCAGTGGAAGTAGGTCATGAGCCGGTGATCGTTCGGATTATCCAGCATGCGCTGCTGCTGCAGGACGGGCGCAGCCAGCCAGATTCCGAACTGCTGAATGTAATCTTGGCGAGTCTTGGGATCGACGAGTTCGTGATTTCCGATTCCTAGAAACACCGGCAGCGCGCCGAACGACTCAATTTGATTTTTGATGAAATCTTCCCAGGCCGAGTTGAGGTACGAAAGGATCGTCATCGGCTGCGAGCGGTGTTCGGGTTCGTGCAATATATCCTCGTCAAACGTGTACATCGCGCGGAAATCACCCAGGTGCCAATAAAACGATGGATGCTGCTGGAGCGCGCTGGCGGCGATGCCGGGCATTACGACGTCACCGCAGTTGCGTGAATCGCCCGACACGGCAAAGGACCAGGTATTTCCCGGCGCAGGCTGCGGCGCGGCTTTCGGCTGCGAATTTCCAGCAAAGGCCAGGAGCGCAAAGACGGCGAGCGCGAGCGAAACCTTGCGAGACATGTTTCCTCCAGGGTGATGCGAGGATGCTATCAGAGGTGAGCGAGAGGAACAAACATTTCCTTAGAAGATACGTTGAAGATAGATGATGCTCAGCTCATCTTACTTATTCCAGGCGGACACGGAAGTTCTAGCTCGGTGGCTCAAGAGCAAATTCGGTATTAAAGCAGACCGCTAAGCGCTCCTTTTGGCAGGATGTTTGAAATCAACCGCGGTGGTGTTGCCGCCGCAAACGAGAACACCGATCCGTTCTCCGCGTTGGGGTTGATACCGGCGCGATAGCAGAGCAGCGAAGGCCGCAGCGCCTCCCGGCTCGGCGACAATACGCAAAGTGTTCCAGAGCGCGCTCTGTGCCTGCTCGATCGCATCATCGGGAACCAATACGACGCGGTGTACGCGGGCCTGAGCGATGGGAAACATGAGTTCGCCGACGCGTTTGGGAGCGAGAGAATCGGCCGCGATTCCTCCCGCGGGCGCGTCAACGGGCTTGCCCGCTTCGAGCGCGTTCGCGAGAGTGGGCGCGGCTTCGGGCTCGACGCCGATGATTTTGACGCGGCCAGAATACCACGCGGCGATTCCGCCAATCAGGCCGCCGCCACCAACGGCGACCAGAATCGTATCGAGATCGGGAACCTGTTGCTCGAATTCCAGGCCGACAGTTCCCTGGCCCAGGAGTGTTTCCACCTGATCGTAAGCGTGCACTTGTAACGCGCCTGACTCCGCCGCCCATTGCCTGCTGGCTGCGAGGGCATCGTCATAACGATCGCCTGTGACGACGAGCTCCGCGCCGTAGCCGCGAATTCTTTCAATTTTTGCTTGCGACGAAACGGTGGGCACAAAAATCTTTGCCGGCTTCCCGAGTTTTTGCGCGGCGTAGGCGACAGCGGCTCCGTGATTCCCGCCGGAGGCAGCAACCACTCCGGTCGGCGGGACGCTGCGGATCAACATATTTGCGAAAGCGCCGCGCGCTTTGAAAGAGCCCGAGTGTTGCAGCAATTCCAGTTTGAGGAAGAGGCTGTTCGAATCGAGGCCGAAATCGGCGGCATCGGCTTCGAGGATTGGAGTTTGGCGAATGTAGGGCCGGATGACCCGGTAGGCCGCCGAAATTTGCTCTCGATCGATTCGAGTATTGCCCATATCCAATTTTCCTTCCCTGTGGCGGCTACGAAATTCGGACAACAGCGACGGCCTTGAAACCCCGATCCTATCTGTGCTCAAGAGCCGACGAGACGCAGGTGCTACTAGAAAGGGTACAGAAAGCGATTGCGCAGTGCAATTTGCGCGGCACACGGGTGCATAAGCAGGAATAAGTGTGCCACAGCACAAGCCAATGAGCGGGCGGTATGGGAATCGCTGCCGGGGTGCTGTAATATCCGAATAGAGGGCGTGGACTCGAATCCTTCCTCGAAGCGAGCGCCTGCAGGGAGGGCCGATGCAAATTGCTCCATTCCATCTGGAACGCTGGCAATCGACCTGGGAAAACCAGGTGGAGTTGAATATCTCCGAAAGCGGCGTGATGCCGATGACGGTGGAAGAACTGGTGCAAGAACCGGAAGAGTTGCAGCGGATCTTAAATGTTCCGCTGGGCTACCCGCAGACGAACGGCAGCGAAGAA
>JBGQGW010000334.1:0-2940 GCA_041497605.1 Terriglobia bacterium
AGATTTCCTTGCTGTCTGGGACCACGCGGGGAATTCGAAATCGCTCGGCCACGTCTCTGGCCACATCGCCGTTGACGTCGGCGATCGACGAAGCTGTTGCTCCGGGCAGCCGGAACGCCAGGGTCTCTGCATGCACTCTGCCGATCCGGCCGGCACCGATGATACCAATGCGCAGTTTTTTCTCCGTCAAGCGAGTCTCCTTGGCCGCCAGTTACGCGAAATGTTGTTCGATCGAGCGCAAATACTCGCGATTGCGCAGGGCGCTTTCTTTCGGCGCGCCCATTCCCGGCAAAACATCCTGCTCCACCAGGACGTAACCTTCATAGCGTTCGTCTCTCAGCCAGCGCAACACTCTTGGAAAGTCCACGCAGCCCTGCCCCAGTTCGCAGAATATTCCGTGGCGCAAGGACTGGAAATAATCCCAGCCCTCCGCCCGGGACTCGAGAGCTACAGCCTGACGGCAATCCTTCAAGTGGATGTACCCGATGCGGTCTTTGAAGCGGTCCAGGCCCGCGACAACGTCGCAATCGCCAGAGCCGAACACGTAGTGTCCTGTGTCGAAAACCAATCCGATGAGTTGTGGGTCGGTGAGCTCCAGAAAACGCGCGATCTCCTCCGGAGTCTCGACATAGCCGCCGCAATGGTGGTGAAACACCGTCCGCAACCCGGTGGCGTCACGAACGGCTCTGGCGATTGAGTTTGCCCCTTCCGCGAATATCTTCCATTCTGCTGCGGACAGCGCCATCTCCGGAGTGATTCGCCCTGCATTTAGAGTGCGTTGTGGCACGCTGCCATTGTTGTCCGCGAGTACAAGGAAAGGAGTTGGATCCTGGGCGACGCTTGCGAGCAATCGCGCCGTCTTGATGGCATTCTTTTTTCCAGCCTCGTGGGAAGAAGCATCCTTCAGCGCAACCGGCACGAAGGCGCCAAGCATGATGACTCCTCGATGCGTTAGCTCCCGCTTCAACCCTTGCGGGTCTGTGGGCATGTAGCCCCAGTCACCCAATTCCGTTCCCGTGTAGCCGGTTTCCACCAGCTCATCAAGCATGCGGCCGAAGCCGATCTGCTCAGCCTTCGTCGCTTCGAATTCGAGAGTGCCCCAGGAACATGGAGCATTACCCACTCGCAATTTCGCCATCTTCTCTCCCAAGAGCGCGTTCCATGCCGGCGCGGGGTGCGCCGCACAACCAACTTCACTTCTTGTCTGGATCCGGCAGCATGAACTCGCGCACGAAGCTCAGTAGTTCGTAATACGAGCCGATGAACGAGCGCAACGTCCGGACGGTCGCACCGTAAGAGTCGAATTCCCTGAAGGTCATTCCATTTTCGTCGTAGGCCCGCCGGAAGTCGGGGAATTTGCGGTAGAGTTCCGAAACGATCCCCGGATCGACGGGATCCTGCATTCGTTCCTTGACTTCCAAATCCGATTGATTGAACTGGACCTGCCAGTCGTAGGGGATGGTCATGACGATGTCGCCGCCGATCAGTTCTGACCAGTGCATGTGGTGACGGTAGGCAGCAGCCAGCAAACGCGTGCGGTATCCACGCTGACGAAAGATGCTGTACGCCTTCTTGATCGCCGCGATTCCTGCCCAGTCCAGGTGGCCGGGAACGATTATCACTCCCTCTTTTTTCGCGACGACTTTCATCCAGTCGTCCAGACGGCCGACCATGATCGTGCAGACCGGCGTGAGGTAGGAAATGTCCTTGCCATCGGCCGCGCGGCGCTGCAGTCCACGCTCGACTGCTTCAGCGATGGCTATTGCTTGCGGGACCGTGAAACAAACCGTCG
Source organism: Terriglobia bacterium (assembly GCA_041497605.1). GTDB lineage: Bacteria > Acidobacteriota > Terriglobia > Acidiferrales > UBA7541 > JBGPTK01. Next base: position 1,793 of record JBGQGW010000334.1, read on the forward strand.
CATTCAGGTTCAGACCGCGGTAGGTCACTTCTTCCGCCGCAATGATTCCCGCGCTGGTCGCCGGGACTTTCACTTGAATGTTGGGCGCGAGGGCATCGAAACTCAAGGCCTGCTCAACGATTGCCGGTGCATTGCGGTAAAACGTCGGATTGGTCTGCAGCGAGATGCGGCCCTTTTTGCCTTTTTCCCGCTCAAAGACCGGCAGGAGAAGCGCAGCAGCTTTCGTTCCCATTTCCTCGATCAGTTTCCATGTAATCTCTACTTCGCCCCAGGTCGGATTGCCTGCGATGAGCTGACCGATGCGATCGCGCCATGCGGGAAGCTCTTTTTTCAGCACAGCCAGGACAATGGTGGGGTTCGAGGTGGCGCCCACGGCGCCGTTCGCGATTGCATAAGTCAGTTCCTGGATAGAGCAGGAATCATTCCAATAATCCGTCGCGCGGATCATTGCGGTCTGTTGTAGCGGGGTGAGAGACGTGGTGGCCATAGGCTTTTCCATTGTCTACCGTCTCTGGACGTCGGTCAGTGCAGCAAAGCCCTGCGACTGTTGAAGCTGTGCTGGCAATATGGAGTTAATTTCCCGATCGCCCATTCTCATTTCACCACCGGAACGCGGGGGTCTATTTCCCGCCAGGTATCTCGAACCCAGCCGTAGTCGGGATCATCCGAAGCAGCCATGGAACGAGCGGAGCCGGCCAGAACATTTAGGTAATAGACGTTGTAACCGTGAGCCGCGACCACGGGGTGATAGCCTTCGGGGATGAGCACCAGATCCCCGTCGCGCACCACGAGCGTTTCATCGAGCCGCCGGTCGCGCGTGTAGACCCTTTGGATCGCATAACCCTCGGGCCGGTCGATCCTATAGTAATAAAGTTCTTCGAGGTCCACTTCCTCGGGCGGATTGTGAACGTCATGCTTGTGTGGGGGATAACTGGACCAGTTGCCGCTCGGTGTGTAAACCTCCACAATCAGGAGGCGGTGAGCGGGGAATTCCGGCGTGATAATGTGATTGATCTGGCGGGTGGCATTGGCGCCGCCCCGAATTTCGACTCGTACGTCCGCGGGTTTGATGAGAACCGCCGAGTGAGAGATTTCCGCTCGGCAATAGCAGAAGGCGATATCGCAATCGCTCAGAGCCGCAATCTCAA
>JBGQGW010000335.1:0-2932 GCA_041497605.1 Terriglobia bacterium
CCAGAGCATCGCTGGCCATGAAGATCAGATCAGCCCCATGTTGCTCGAGTACCTCGCTTACGCCACCTCCGGAAACTCCGTCACCCTCGATCAATTCATGAAGGCCTGCGCGGATCGCGATCTTCTCCGCGCCGAAATCCTCCGCCAGATGCACGACGTGCCGATCTTGCTTTCGCCCGTTTCCTCCGGCCCTGCCTTTCGCCACGGTGAGGGCAACTACCGCCCCGGCACGGGATACCGCGACACCATGCGCCATTCGCAATGGCTAAATTTAGCCGGTTTCCCCGGCGCCTCCGTCCCCGTTGGTGCTTCGAACGACAGCCTCCCCATCGGCGTCCAAGTGATTGGCCGGCCTTTCGAAGACGAGCTGGTTTTGTCCGTCGCCGAAGCCATCGAGCAAGCCCGAGGCCCCCGGCAACCGCCCCCCGCCTAGCGCCATCGGCGGGCAGTTCCCGCCGCCCGCCTGAATTTCCTCTTGACATCCTCTGCCATTCCGATATTAACTCGATTTAATAAACGAATTTCAAGGATAGTGCCGCGGGTGCAGGGGCTATCCAGGCTGGCATTCGGGGGGAATGTGCCGCGACTCCAAACGGACTCTATTTCCCCCTTTCCCGCTGGCCGGAACTTTTGGCCCGCGGCCGCAGGTCATCCTTTGCGACAGTTTCCAATCTCTTACAAGGGGGTTCTGCATGCGCTTCAAAACTGCTGCTTTCTGCGCACTTTTGCTCTTCGGTTTTGTCTGTAGCCTTTCGGCCCAGGAAATCACTGGGACAATCTCCGGCACGGTGAGCGACCCGTCTGGCGCTGCGATCCCGCAGGCTACGGTGACCATCGCCCGGCTGGAGACCGGCGCCACGCGTCAAACGGAGACCTCCGATGCCGGCGTGTTTTTCTTCAATAGCGTGCCCATCGGCAGCTACACCCTCAGCGTCGAGAAGGGCGGATTCAAGCGGTACGAATCTTCGGGCCTCCTGCTTCACGTCAACGACAAACTGGACTTGGCCATCAAGATGACTGTCGGAGACGTCTCCGAGAAAGTGCTCGTCAGCGGACAAACACCGTTGCTGCAGACCGAAAGTGCGGAACTCTCCTCACTGATCGGCTCCCAGCAGATCAACGAACTGCCCTTGAATGGCCGCGACTTCAACCAGCTTGTCGACCTCGTCCCCGGTGTGGCCCCCGATAACGGCCGGGTCAATGGCGGTGTCGGACTCTTCAGCGACACTTCGGTGTCCGTCAGTGGCTCCCAATCCAACTCCAACATGTATCTGGTCGACGGCGAATACGACCTCGACAGCGGCGGAAACGGCAATCTGCTGGTCACGCCTTCAGTGGACTCCATCGAAGAGTTCAAGATTCTTCGCAACACTTACAGCGCCGAATTCGGCAGTGCCACTGGCGGCGTCATCAACGTCGTCACCAAGTCCGGCACGCAGGATTTTCATGGCACCGCCTACGATTTTCTCCGAAATGACAAGTTGGACGCCACCGACACTTTCTTGAACGCCGCGGGACAGCCCAAGAGCAGCCTTCACCAGAACGATTACTGCTTCACTATCGGGGGCCCGGCTTTTATCCCCAAGCATTACAATACCGCGCGCACGAGCGACTTCTTCTTCATCTCCGTCGAGTGGCGCCGCGAGTCTCGCGGCAATGTGGTCACGGATACGGTTCCTTCGGCGAACCAGCGCAACGGAATACTTGTGCCTCCCTGCGCCGAGGTGACCGGCGTGACTCCCCCTGCCTGCGACCCGAATCTGCCGGCTGACCCCATGGAGCATCCGATTCTTAATGAGGCCAATGTCAGCACAGCGTCGATCGATCCAAACTCTGTTGCCTTCCTCAACCGGTATCCTCTCCCCAATGCGGACATTTCCAACGGCTTCAACTGGATCAACAGCACGAACCGCGCCAACACCGACAACACCCAGCTCTACAAATGGGATCGCAATTTCGGTGGCAAATATGTCTTGTCTCTGCGCTATATCGGAATGACCCAGGCCCTCGACGGCATTGGCTGCGATCTATTCGGCGTGTGTGACAATTTCCCGTCCGTCAACACCGACTGGAGTTGGAAGGGCCAGAACGTCATCGCCAAACTCACCGCCCAGCTTACCCCCCGGCTTGTGAATGATTTCCAGTTCGGCTATTCGAATAACGCCTTGCAATACGTCACCGGCCATGCGTCTGATCCGAATCTCGCCTCCAGGGCGGGTTTCACATATACCGAACTCTTTCCCGAAACCACTGGCTCGATCCCTGCACTGTCCGGCCAGGGAGGAGGTTCCTTGGACGGCTTCGGAATCCTCGGCAACGGAGCTCCCTTCAAGAACCGCACCGACAACTTCCAATGGAAAGACGATCTCTCCTATACGTTCGGGAAGCACAACCTCAAGTTTGGCGGATTCATGCGCTTCAATCGCAAAAAGGAGCCTGCCAACGGCGGAACGAACAATACCGCCGGTGCCTTCACCTTCGGTTCCTTCGACAATTTCCTGCTCGGAAATTTTGATGGCTACAAGGAAGAACAGACCCAGAACAACGTCTACGATCGCGAGCGCGACTACGCTCTCTACGTTCAGGATACGTGGAAAGTAAAGCAAAATCTCACGCTCGATCTCGGGCTTCGCTACCAGATTCTGGCGCAGATTTTCTCCGCCACGAATAACATCTCCAACTTCAACATCAACGCCTACGATCCATCCCAGTGTTCCATCGCCGCTTTCGACCCGGCGACCGGCAACGTCGATCCGGTCCTATGTGACGTCACCAACGGCCTGGTCCTTCCGGGCAAGAACGGCTATTCGCGCTCTACTCTTCCGACTCACTACGCTGACTTTGAACCGCGCATCGGCATCGCCTGGCAGCCCGGAAACCGCAAGAATCTTGTTGTTCGCACGGGTTTCGGCATCTTTGCCGGCCGCGACGC
>JBGQGW010000336.1:0-2871 GCA_041497605.1 Terriglobia bacterium
CGACAATTCTTCAGTTGTGCGACTGACGGTGGAAAAACTGGAGGCCAGCGCCCATTGCGGGGTGGCCGCGTCCGGCGGCAACAAGCAAATTGCCAGGTTTCCAGGAAGCAGGTCGAGTGTCAATCGGTGCGATGGAGGGTGGCCCGGCGAGGATCGCCTGCCGCCACGGCGATGCTCCGTCACCCTTGCCCTTCGACCTTGGCGAGCAGTTCGACGAATTTTTGCTGGCGCTGCGATTGGTCGAAGCCCTGGTAAATCTCGGCGATCTGCGTGGTATTCATGGAGCAGAATTTGGGGCCGCACATGGAACAGAACTTTGCTTCCTTGTAGAAATCGTCGGGCAAGGTTTCGTCGTGCATGGCGCGAGCGGTTTCGGGATCGAGCGAAAGCTGGAACTGCTTGTCCCAGTCGAAAAGGAAACGGGCGTAGCTGAGCGCGTCGTCACGGTCGCGCGCTCCGGGGCGGTGACGCGCCACGTCGGCGGCGTGCGCCGCGATTTTGTAGGCGATGACGCCCTGGCGGACATCGTCGGCATTGGGCAAGCCAAGGTGCTCCTTGGGGGTGACGTAGCAGAGCATCGATGCCCCGTGCCAGCCGATCATGGCGGCCCCGATGGCGCTGGTGATGTGATCGTAGCCGGGGGCGATGTCGGTGACCAGCGGGCCGAGCGTATAGAACGGCGCTTCGTGGCACAATTCGACTTCTTTCTTCACCTGCAACTCGATCTGGTCGAGCGGAATGTGGCCGGGGCCTTCGATCATCACCTGCACGTCATGTTCCCAGGCGTTTTTGGTCAAGTCGCCGAGGACGCGCAACTCCGAAAATTGCGCTTCGTCGCTGGCATCGGCCAGGCATCCGGGGCGCAACCCGTCGCCCAGCGAGAAGCTGACGTCGTGCTTCTTGAAAATTTTGCAGATGGCATCGAAATTCTCGTAAAGGAAATTTTCTTTTTTGTGGAAGCTCATCCACTGGGCCAGCAGCGCGCCGCCGCGGCTGACGATGCCGGTGATGCGATTGCGCACCAGCGGCAAAAACTCGCGCATCACGCCGGCATGGATGGTCATGTAATCCACGCCCTGCTCGGCTTGCTCCTCGATCACTTCGAGCAGCAGCGCAATCGACAAATCTTCCGGCCGGCGCACGCGGGTGAGAGCTTCGTAAATCGGCACGGTTCCGATGGGCACGGGCGAAGCGTCGATGATGGCCTTGCGAATCGTGGGGATGTCTCCACCGGTGGAAAGATCCATCACCGTATCCGAACCGTAGTGCACGGCGCGGTGCAACTTTTCGAGTTCCTCGGAGATATTCGAAGAGGTGGGGGAATTGCCGATGTTGGCGTTGATCTTGCAGAAGAAAGCGACGCCGATGCCCATGGGCTCGAGATTGCGGTGGTGGATATTGGCGGGGATGATGGCGCGGCCGCGCGCTACTTCGTCGCGCACCAGTTCGGGCGCAATTTTCTCGCGGCGCGCAACATATTCCATTTCCTGGGTGATCGCGCCCCGGCGGGCGAAATGCATCTGCGAGACGTTGCGGTTTCCATTTTCGCCGGCTGCCGCCAGCCGCTGCTCGATCCATTCATCTCTCATTGCCATGATTATTTCCCCCGGAACAATCGCACAAATTCCCCGTGCACCGCTCCCAACGGCTCATTATCGCATTGCATGCTACCTCCGGCAACCTGCGCTCGGACTTAAGCGCTTGCCGCACAAGAACTGGAGGAGGGGTCTGCGTGTTAATCTGTTCTCAACCACAGTGCGGTTTAGGGAGGTCAGTATGCGTCATTTGATTGTCACAGCCAGCCTTACCGCCTTTCTCTTGCAAGCAGGCTGCTTGCCAGTGCAATCTTTACATCCCCTCTACACAGAGAAAGATATCGTTTCCGAAGCGGCGATCGTGGGGGCTTGGTTTGATTCAGAGGATGAGGACAGCCGCTCCGAGCTGACGTTCGCTGATTTGGGAAATCTTTCCTACAGGATGGGCATCACCAACCCGGATAAATCTACAGAACTCAAATTTGTTGCTCATCTGGTTCGCCTGGGCAATGCGCTTTTCCTGGACGCCCGGCTGGATGACTTCCGTGTAAAGGGGGATGACCAAGGAGTCCTGGTTTTTGCCGCTCCGGTCCATACGATTTATCGGGTCAAGATCGCAGGGGACAGCCTGCACTTGGTGGGCCTAGATGATGACTGGCTCAAAAAGTCGTTGGCAAACAGGACGGTAAAAATTGCGCACGAGGACCTGGATAACGGCTCAATTCTATTGACCGCAACGCCTGTGGAGTTGCAGGGACTAGTGACGGCGCATGCCGACGACAAGAATGCTTTCATTGGTGACACAAGCTTCACTCGCCGAAAACCGTGAATCTAGCGCGCGGCAGCAGTGGAAGCGACATCGGAGAGAAGCGCCTTCAGTTTTTCGGCGCTGGTTACAGGCGGTTGGCAAGTGGTCCCAACACAAACTAGCGCTTGCGCCACGCCGGCGCGGAGATGTGGAATCGTTTCCTTGAGCGCGGGAGCGAGCCCCTCGGCGGCGAGCCGCTCCGGCGTGACGCGCAAGACCGATTTGCCGAAGCGGTAGACGCCGATTGCGGCTTGCTCGAGCGCGGCGGCTTGCGAATCGCCGTCAGCCCCGGTGACCACCACTTGCAATCCATGGCGCGCGTGCAGCAGCGCGGCCAGTCCGTAGGTGGCCGCGAACAAACCGAACTGTGGAGCGGAACCCGCGAAGGCTTCGAGAGTTTTCACTGCCCAATCGCCATAGAGCGCGTTGCCGGTGTATTCATGGAGGCGATCGAGAACCATGGCGGCCACGGAATTCGTTCCCGGTGTGGGCGAATCCTGGAACGGCTTGCGGCGCACTTCCAAGCCG
>JBGQGW010000337.1:0-2826 GCA_041497605.1 Terriglobia bacterium
ATTACCGTCTGAAACATCTTAAGTTTTTCGGGAGGGAGCCAGGAGATCCAATCTTCCTTGACGGATCGGCGTCTGGTGGCTGGCGGTTTATCCTGTCGCATGCTGGGGGCTCCGAAAGGACTGGGAATTATAGCAGAACCCACTACCGTGGGTAGGAATTCATTGAGGCGGATTCCTTGACGGTCATGGAAAGCGCTCGTTATACTGCCGAGCGACTTACCAAGGAAGGACTTCCGCTTGCCCTTCGAACCGCTCGAACAGTATCTCCAACGGCGCAAAAAGCTGGCTGAAATTGAGGCCCTGGGGCACAAACCCTATCCGCACAAGTTCGATTTCACCGAGACTCCGGGGGGAGCCATCTCCCGCTACGGAGCGAAATCCGCCGCGGAACTGGAAGCCGAGCGCCCGCCTGTACGCATCGCCGGACGGCTGGTGGCGATGCGTTTGCACGGCAAGGCCGGCTTCGCGCACATTGCCGGACAAGGGCAGCGATTGCAGATTTACGTGAAGCTCGACGTGGTTGGCGAAGGCGGCTACGAATTGTTTCGACGCCTCGATCTGGGAGACGTGATCGGCGTCGAGGGACGGCTGTTTCGCACCAAGACGAATGAACTGACGGTGTGGGTGGAACGTCTGGAACTATTGAGCAAGGCGCTGCTGCCGCTGCCGGAAAAATGGCATGGACTGGCCGACGTGGAGATTCGCTACCGCCAGCGCTATCTCGATCTGATTTCCAACGAGCGAGTACGGGAAATTTTCGAGAAGCGCGCGTTGATGATCCGCGAGATCCGGCGGTTTTTCGACGAGCGCGGCTACATCGAAGTGGAAACGCCGATGATGCACCCCATCGCGGGAGGGGCAACGGCACGGCCCTTTGTGACGCATCACAATACGCTCGACATCGATTTGTATTTGCGCATCGCGCCGGAGCTTTATCTGAAGCGGCTGATTGTGGGGGGCCTCGATCGCGTTTACGAGATCAATCGCAATTTCCGCAATGAAGGTATTTCGACGCAGCACAATCCTGAATTCACGATGCTGGAGTTCTATCAGGCCTACAGCGATTATCACGACCTGATGGACCTGACCGAGGAACTGATCGCCGGCCTGGCGAAAAAAGTATGCGGAAGCACGACGGTGCGCTACGGAGAGCACGAACTCGATTTCAGCCGCTGGCAGCGATTGACGATGCGCGAAGCAATTGTGCGTTACTGGCCCGCTGCCGCGGAGCAGGCGCCAACGATGGCAGAATTGGCGCGGCCGGGGGGACCGCGCGCGATCGCGGAACGCTACAACGCGTGGGCCGGCGCGGCAGGCCGCACCAAGATCGATGATTTGAGCACGACATCCGAGGGCGCGATCACCGGCACGCTGTTTGAACTGGTCGCGGAGGAGCACCTGATTCAGCCCACAATCCTCTACGATTTCCCGGTGGAAATTTCGCCGCTTTCAAAGCAGAAGGAAGACGATCCATCACTCGTGGAGCGGTTTGAAATCTTTGCAGGAGGATTCGAACTGGGGAATGCCTTCTCCGAGCTCAACGATCCCGAAGAACAGGAACGGCGTTTCCGGGAGCAAATCGCGCGAGGCGGCGAGGAAGTGCCCAAACAACTCGACGAAGATTACATTCGGGCGCTCGCGCATGGCATGCCTCCCACGGCGGGCGAGGGAATCGGGATCGATCGCCTGACGATGCTTTTCACCGATTCGCATTCCATCCGTGAAGTGATCTTGTTCCCCCTGCTGCGCCCGGAGGCTCCGGAGAAATCCGAGCCAGCGGCGCCTGACGAAACGAAATGACCTTTGAATGGCTGGTGGCGCTGCGGTATCTGCGCTCGCAGTACAAGCCGGCAGTCCTTCGCCTGGTGACGCTGCTTTCGGTGGTCGGGGTGGCCGCGGGCGTGACCACGCTGGTGGTGGCCCTGGCCATGAACACCGGCTTCCGGCAGGCCCTGCGCGACCGTTTGCTGGGCGTTACCGCTCACATCAATCTGAAGCCTGCTTCGCCCGAAGGAATTCGCGACTACCGGGAATTGATTGCGCGACTGCGGTCTACGCCTGGTGTGCGGGCCATCGCCCCGGCAATCTACCTGACCGTTTTGATTTCCTCCGGGAATGAAGCGCGCGGGATCGTGCTGAAAGGAATCGATCCGGATCTCGAGCGGCAATCGGACCAGGCGCTGCAGCACATCGTCGCCGGCTCACTCGATTTTTCGCCCGATCCCAATGGCATTCCATCCATGTTGATCGGACGCATCCTCGCTGAGCAGTTGAAAATTTCGGCGGGTGACTATGTGACGCTGACAAGCCCGCAAGGCAGCTTGACTCCATTCGGAATGCTTCCGCGCTCGCGGCGGTTTCGCGTCGCCGGAATATTCGATTCCGGTTTTTATGATTACGACGCAAACTGGACCTTCGTGACCCTGGCATCCGGCCAGCAATTGGCCGGCACGGGCGATGTCGTGAGTTTGCTGGAATTGCGTGTGGATAAACTGGATGATGCGGCGGTGATTTCACGGGATTTGGTGCGGGCCGCGGGCGCTGGATTCACAACCACAACTTGGATGGATGAGAACCGGGCGCTGTTCCGCGCACTGAGCCTGGAAAAGCTGGTAACCGCAATATTCATTGGGTTAATCACGTTTGTGGCCGGCCTGAATATTCTGGTTGTTCTTTCGATGACCGTCACCGACAAAGCGCGCGACATTGCCGTGCTGATGACCATGGGAGCGCGGCGAGCGCAGGTGCGAAATATTTTTGTGTGGCAAGGCCTGGTGGTAGGGACATTTGGAACAGCGGTTGGATTGGCGCTGGGCTTCGCAATCG
>JBGQGW010000338.1:0-2824 GCA_041497605.1 Terriglobia bacterium
AGGGCGAATCGGGCTTCGACGGGCGCAAAAGTGGCAACAGGTCCCGGATTCTATTCTCTTAGCTAATTGCCCGTTTACCCGTGTTTCTAATCGCCTGGCTAATCGCCAGAGCCTACCCACATCAAAAATCTACAAAGGGTTTGAAAACAGCGGGATAGAGAATTCTAATCGCTCCTATATCGTCTGTTTTGAAGGGCCGCAAAATGAGCTCTCTTTTTTGCACATTGACGCGGGTGATGGGCCGTGTGTAGCATCAGCCCTCCTCGCAAATATTGCGGATAGCTATGGGGAGTTCGCCGCCATCGGCGGCACTCTTAAGGTCCCCGAAAACGAGAAAGAGGAGATTCAGCGATGAAAGTTTTTGCTACCGTGTTCGGCATTTTCTCCCTTCTGGCGCTTTCCTGTCTTCCGGCGGTGGCGCAACAGGGCGCGCAGCAGCCGCAGAGCGCGCAGCAACCCCAGGGGCCGCAGTCGGGGAATGTCATCAACATTAGCGTTTCGCGATCCGTGCCCACGGTGAATTATCTTTCGCGCGGCGGTTCCACCAAAATTGACTTCCTCGGCACCGCGCTGCTTCCGCGCGCCACGGGAGAGGCCAAGGTCGAGTCGAAGGGTGGCGTCATCTCGATTGACGCCAAGTTTGAAGGACTGGTGGACCCCAATACATTTGGCCCCGCGTATCTGGTTTATGTCCTTTGGGCGATCACGCCGGAAGGCCGGGCCAATAATCTCGGACAGCTTCGCCTGGACGGCACCAAGAGCAAACTTTCTGTCACGACGCGATTGCAAACGTTCGGGATGATTGTTACCGCCGAACCCTACTTCGCCGTTTCTTTTCCGAGTGAAGATGTGATGCTTGCCAACGACGTTCGTCCCGACACCAAAGGCGGCGTCGCCCCCGTGCAGGCCAATTTCGAATTGTTGCAGCGCGGGAAATACGCCAGCATGATCCTGACGCCACTCGCCGGCGATTCCAACGTTCCTCTGGATCTTCTGCAGGCTCGCAATGCCGTCCGCATCGCGCAATTGCAAGGCGCGGAAAAGTACGCACCCGAATCATTTGCCAAAGCGCAACAGGCTTTGACCAGTGCGGAGGATTACCAGAAGCGCAAGCAAAAGAACGCAGTCGTGACCACGGCGCGCGCGGCAGTGCAGGCGGCCGAGGACTCGCGGACCATCGCCGTCAAGCGCCAGGAAGATGAACGCATCGCCAATCAACAACGCTCCGAAGCCGAGCAGACAGCAGCGGCGAAGGCTGCGCAGGAAGCGGAAGCGCGGCAGCGCGCTCAAGCCGAACAGCAGAAGGCCGAAGCCGAAATGCAGCAAGCCTCCGCAGAAAAGCAGAAGGCGATCGCGGAACAGCAAAAAGCCGTAGCGGAACAACAAAAGGCGGCAGCCGAACGCGCATCGGCAGCCGACGCTCAAGCTCGAACCGAAGCGGAGAAGGCGCAAGCGGCAGCGGAACAGGCGCGAGCGGCTGCGCAGGCCGATGCGCAACGGCAGCAGGAAGCCGCCGCGCAGGCCGAGAAGGAGAAACAGGAGCTGCGGGCAAAACTACTGGCCCAATTCAACAAGGTGTTGCCGACGCGCGACACGGCCCGGGGCCTGGTCGTGAATATGGGCGACGTCCTGTTTGACACGGCGAAGTCCAACCTGCGGCCGCCGGCTCGCGAGGCTTTGGCAAAGCTTTCCGGCGTGGTCTCGAATTATCCTTCGCTGCATCTCGAGATCGAAGGCCACACGGACTCGACCGGCAGCCAAGAATTCAACCAGACTCTTTCGGAGAAACGCGCGAACGCGGTCCGCGACTTCCTGATTTCTCAGGGACTCAGTGCGGATTCGCTCGCGGCCGTTGGATTGGGGCAAAACAATCCCGTCGCGGACAATTCCACCGCCGCCGGCCGCAAGCAAAACCGGCGAGTAGAGATCGTCGTGTCGGGCGAGGTGATTGGCACCAAAATCGGGAACCAGTAAAGACCAGGCCCCGCGTTGGCGGAATTTTCTTGGGAGGTGAATTATGAGCGCACCGGGCGTGGCGGTGGTGGCGAAAAAGGTGACTGGATTGTCCATCGGGATCAGTGTTCTGATGATTGTTGCTGGGCTTCTTGCGATTGGGATGCCGCTTCAAGCGGGGATTGCCGTCAACATTTTTGTGGGCTGGATGCTGATGTTCGCCGCGGCCGCGCATTTGATCTTCGCCTGGTCCACGCGAGGCGCGGGAAATGTCCTTTGGAAAGTGCTGATGGGAATTCTCTACGCGTGCGCTGGTGTGTATCTGCTGGTCCATCCCGCGCGCGGCCTGGCTACACTGACGCTGGCGCTGGCGTTCTACCTCCTGATTGAAGGAGTGATGGAACTGATGCTTTTCTTCGGGCATCGCCCCGCGGCCGGATCGGGCTGGTTTCTATTCGATGGAATTGTGACGTTGGTTCTGGGCGTGCTGGTCTGGCAAACGTGGCCGTCGAGCACCGAATGGGTGATCGGCACGCTGGTCGGATGCAGCATTCTTTTCAGTGGGGTCACGCGGCTCATGCTTTCGCTCGCCGCCCGCCGCGTCGTCGCCAAACTGGCTTAGCATTTTGTTGATCAAGGTCGCGTGGCGCCGGAAAACGCGGCAAACTGGGGTGAGAATCGCGAAATCATGTGACGTATTCTAAAGCGAAAGGGTTACATAATTTTTCTCGTCTGTGATTGACATAGCAGCCGACGATGCTACTATACCCGCCAAGCGAGCTTGTTCGGAGCTCGACGGAAAGGGTCGTGCCTCTCTTCTCCCTCTTATGGGAGAAAAATTCGCGACCTGATCCTCTGCAAACTAGCAAGG
>JBGQGW010000339.1:0-2815 GCA_041497605.1 Terriglobia bacterium
CGGAGTCCACTCCAAAATCATCCCGATGGAAAGTCCCGATTACAGCTGGGATTGAAGCCGCCTGATGGGTGCGCTAGAATGCCACCAGGGACTTACAAGGAGCGGCATACGCCGCGGATCGCTGCTTGGCGTTTCCGGAAATCCCTATGCCCAAGATCAATTTTGTCTTAAACGGAAAGCCGACCGTGCGCTCCTACGAGCCTGGAATGCACTTCCTCGATTTCTTGCGCGAGGAGTGTGGGATTACTTCCGCCAAGGACGGCTGCTCTCCCGAAGGGACCTGCGGGTGCTGCGCGATTCTGGTGGATGGACGGCCCGTCCTTTCTTGCCTGCGCAAGCCTGAACAGATGGAAGGCCGGGAGGTGGTCACGCTGGAGGGCGTCCCGGAAGAGATGCGGAGCGTCCTGGGCGAAGCGTTTGTGCTCGAGGGTGGAGTGCAGTGCGGCTTCTGTATCCCTGGGATTGTCGTGCGCGCCTCATCGATGTTGCGTCAAGGCTGTACGGGCGACCGTGAAGCTGTCGAACAGGGTCTCAGCGGCCATCTTTGCCGCTGCACGGGCTATGCGCGGATCATCGATGCCATTCAAACTGCCGGAGAGGCGTGGAAAAACGACAAGACCCTTCATAGCAAAGAGCCGCGCCGGCATTCCTATTTTGGTGAAAAATTCGGATTGAGCCGAAACCCAGCGTTTGTAAACGGCAATCACGGCAACGGGAACGGCAAGAAAAATGGCTTTGGAATCGGCGACTCACCTTCCCGCTACCGCGGCTTAGAGCAGGCGTTAGGGGAAAGACCCTTCGTGGGCGACATGAAAGTGCCGGGCATGCTGCACGGCGCGATGGTGCTCAGCGAACACCCGCGAGCCAAAGTCAACGCGATTGATGCGTCGGCGGCCCTGGCCATGCCGGGGGTGGTGAGGGTTTTCACCGCGGCCGACGTTCCCGGAGAGCGCGGCACGGGCCTGAATTATCCCGATTTGCCTATTTTCGTAGCTGTCGGTGAAACAACGTGCTGTGTTGGGGATTTTCTCGCCATGGTGGTTGCCGACACCACCTTCCATGCGCGCCAGGCTGCGGACAAAGTTAAGGTGAATTATACGGTGCTCGAACCGGTGACCGATCCATTTGCCGCGCTCGAGCCCGGCGCCCCGCAGGTGCATGCGTCCGGCAACCTGCATGTTCATGAGAACCTCCTCGACAAGACGGCCTTCTCCAGGGGCGATGTGGACGCGGCGTTTGCGGCTTCTACGCACGTCATCGAGCAGACATTTGCGACTCAGCCCATCGAACCAGCCTTTCTTGAGCCCGAGGCCTGCCTGGCTCTGCCACAGGAAAACGGCATCAAGGTGTGGTCGCAGAGCCAGGGCTCTGTATTCGACCAGAAGCAGATTGCCGCGATCTTGAAACTGCCGCTGGAAAAAGTGGAAGTCCAGCTGGCTGCCAGCGGCGGCGCTTTCGGAGCAAAAGAAGAACTCTCCATCCAGGGGCAAACCGCGCTTGCGGCATATCTGCTGCAGCGTCCGGTGAAAACCACTCTCACGCGCGAGCAATCGACGCAGCATCACGTCAAGCGGCATCCGATGGTCTTGAAATACAAGGTGGGCGCCGATGCGCAGGGCCATCTGCTCGCGGTGCGTGTTCGGATCGTGGGCGATGCCGGCGGCTATGCAGGCACCAGCGGCAAATGCCTGCTTCGCGCCGCCTGCCATTCCTGCGGCCCCTATCGCGTCCCCAACGTCGATGTCGAATCCAAGACCGTGTTCACAAACAATCCCAATAGCGGCGCCATGCGCGGCTTCGGCAGCAACCAGGCTCAGTTCGCGATGGAAGGAATCATGGATATCGTCGCGGAAAAAGTGGGCGTCGATGGTTACGACATTCGCGAGCGGAATATTTTGAACCCAGGGGACGCCTTCGCCACCGGCCAGATCATGCGGGAGAGTGTCCTGGGCCTTCGCCGGTCCATCGAGGCAATAAAAGACATTTACAAGAACGCGAAGTATGTTGGCATGGGCTGCGGTATCAAGAGCACCGGGATTGGAAACGGCACAGTCGAAAGCGGACACTTGATCATCCGGGTGCTGGAAGGTCCCCGGTTGGAACTACTGGCCGGCTACACGGAATTGGGTCAGGGTCTTTTCACAACGATTCGGCAAGCGGTGTGTGAAGAGACAGGGCTGTCGCCGGACCTCATGACGGTGCGCTGGGACAAGGAAATGGGTTCCAAGTGCGGAGAAACGTGGGCGTCGCGCGCTACCACTCTCAGCTGCGCCGCGGCGCAGCGAGCGGGACAAAAGCTCGCTGCTGATTTGAGGCAATTCCCGCTCGAAAAGCTCATTGGCCGCGAATACACCGGAGATTACGTCTGCGATTTCACCACCAGGCCCGGCACGCCGGAAGCCTTGAAGAACCCCACCACGCACATGACGTTTAGCTACGCCACCCAGGTAGTCATCCTCGATGAAGATGGGCGCCTGGAACGCGTCATTGCCGCTCATGACGTTGGCCGGGCTATCAATCCGAAGGCTTGCGCGGGACAAATCGAAGGCGGCGTGCACATGGGACTCGGCTATGCGCTCTCAGAGAATTTTACCTCGACCGATGGAAGACCGGATTCCCTGCTCCTGCGCGATTGCGGCATCCTGAAAGCTAAGGATACGCCCCGGATTGACGTCGTCCTGATTGAAGTGCCCGATGAAGTTGGCGGATACGGGGCCAAGGGAGCCGGCGAAATCGGACTCGTTCCCACGGCCGGCGCAGTGGCTGGCGCTCTATATTCCTACGACAAAATTCGCCGCACTCGTTTGCCGATGTC
>JBGQGW010000340.1:0-2803 GCA_041497605.1 Terriglobia bacterium
GGAACTCGGCGCAGTCCACCTTGATCACCGCGCGCGGATCGCCAAACAAAATTTCAGCCGAGGCTTCCACAACCCGCGTTTTCCCCGCTCCCGTCGGCCCCAGGAACAAAAGATTTCCCACCGGCCGCCCCGGCGAGTTCAAGCCGGCCCGAAATACCTGGTAGAGATCCACAACTGCCTGGACTGCTTCATCCTGGCCGACGATCTTTCGCCGCAGAGCACCTTCGAAGTCTCGCGACTCCGTGCTGCGTTGCGTCGGGTCGAGGTGTTGGATAGACGTGGCCACTTGCGTGTGCCCCCTTACCGGAACTTCCGGTGGGCCTCGAAATTCCGGGGCCCGATGCGCTCGAATTGATCGAGCTTAATATCGACTGTTGACCGCAGCAGCCGGAGCTGCATGACGATTTCGTAACTGGAACGGCTGCGTTCAGCCGTCACGAGCATCGGCGGAGATAGATCCGCCAAATCCAAATTCAAACTCCGCAACGATTGCACTAATTTCTGCACATACGGGGAACGCGCATCGAACAACTCGATCCGGCTATTTACTTGTTCCCGCAAATTATTCCAGTCCAGTTCGAGCAGCGGATGATTTCGGCTGACTTCTCGAACCACGGCGTCTGTAATTCGCGGCCTCTCACCTAACCTCGCGAGATGCAACTGTTGCACCTTGCCGCGCCGCCGAACGTTGTGCACCAGGTAGTACGACCTTCCCTTTCGCCGTACGAAAGCCACGCCGGCCTCCCGATCCTCTTTGGAGCCTCGTAGTGTAAGGATGTTCCACTACGCGGTCAATAGTATGATGCCCTGTTCTTCCGGAGGTTGCATCCTATTGGTTATTACACTTGAGAGGGGTTTCGCGGGGCCTTAAAGAGAGGGTGAAATATTGAATTCTTCCGCAAGTTCAATCAGGGCAGCACTTCACCTGTTTTTTTAGATGCGGATTCGCTCGAGAAGGTGCGCCCGGAATTTCTACTGTGCTTGCAGCGTGCGCAAAGATGCGTTAACCGATTGGTGCAACTGTATGCCCCCAGACGATTGAAGATTGCGATACGCCACGAATGTCGCGCCGGGCAGTCCCAGGCCAGCCTGACTCGCCCGGAAGCTTGGCAGCGCAAAACTTGCACAATTCGATTATCCTCGTGGGGAGAAAAGGTGGAGGTTATTCCGCAAATGTCGTGGGATCCAGTCTATCGTTTGGTGAAACAAATTCCTCGGGGGCGCGTTACAACCTACGGACATCTTGCGAACGCGTTGCGATTGCGCGGTGGCGCGCGAGCCGTGGGCTACGCCATGGCGGCTTGCCCCTCCGGCCATGGCATTCCGTGGCATCGTGTCGTGGGCGCCGGCGGCCGGCTCTTGATGCCGGAGCCGCACGCTTCCCTGCAGCGGCGTTTGCTGGAAAGCGAAGGCACTCAGATCCGTGGCTCGCGAGTGGATTTTCAGCGGCATGCCTGGGATCCGAAAAAATCCCGGGCTCGTAAAAGCGCTCCGCGTTCACGGGTTCGCCGATGAGTGATCGAGTATGTTATAGATGAGGTCGCGTCCGTGAGCGAAGCAGCCATCCAAGTCGAAGAACTTTACAAGAGCTACGGCACCGTCGAAGCGCTCCGTGGCGTGAGCTTTCACGTCGCGGAAGGCGAAGTCTTCGGTTTGCTGGGGCCAAACGGCGCGGGCAAGACATCCGCAGTTGAAATCCTGGAAGGCTTGCGCACGCCGGACCGCGGACGCGTTCGGGTGTGCGGTCTCGATCCCCAATCGAGCGGGACTGAATTCAAACAGTTGGTTGGCGCCGTTCTCCAATCCACTGCCCTGCCGGAGAAAATGAAAACCGGCGAGGCGCTGGAACTTTTTGCGTCGTTTTATCGCAAGCGGAGCGATACGACGAAACTCCTCCGCCGCTTTCAATTGGAAGAAAAGCGGAACGTGTTCTATAGCCAGCTTTCCGGCGGACAAAAGCAGCGCCTGGCGCTGGCCTTGGCGCTCGTCAATGATCCTCGAGTGCTGTTTCTGGACGAACCGACTGCCGGCCTCGACCCGCAGGTACGGCGGGAAATCTACGACATCATCGAAGAGCTGCGTTCGGAAAAAAAGACGATCCTGCTCACCACTCATTACATCGAGGAAGCCGAACGGCTGTGCGACCGCGTCGCCATTGTGGATCATGGCCGAGTGATCGTCACCGGCACGCCCCACGAATTGAAGCAGCGCTCGGCCGGCACCACCCGCATTCAGGTGCGCCTGGCGCGTCCCGTGGCAAACGGCGCTCTGGGGCGCCTGGAAGGAGTGGCGGACTGCCGTGAATTCGAGGGCAGCTATGTTTTGCATTCGACGCGGCCGCCGCAAACGATTGTGGCGCTGGTGAAACAGCTCGAAGCCGAGGGAAACGAATTGCAAAGCCTGGAAATTGCTTCGCCCTCGCTCGAAGACGTGTTCATTGAGTTGACCGGCCGGCGCCTGCGCGAGTAACCCAGGCGAATGATCGAAGGAGCACGCAAGTGAGAAATACCTGGACGCTTTCGATAAGCCGCATTCGCCTGGCGATGCGCAGCAAGCCATTTATTTTTTTCAGTTTTGTAATGCCCATGGCATTCCTGTTCGGTTACGTTCTGATCTTTGGCCGCGGAAGCCCGACGGCGCTGCAATATTTGCTTGGGGCGATCCTGGGACTGACGGTGATGGGCAGTTTCTGGGGCCTCAGCATGCAACTGGTGATGTTCCGCGAAACGGGAATCCTGCGGCGGTTCCGCGTTGCACCGATCGGCGCCGGGGCCATGTTGGGCTCCAGCATCATTTCCAATTA
>JBGQGW010000341.1:0-2724 GCA_041497605.1 Terriglobia bacterium
AAGATTTCCCAGTGCTGGCGCGGCGCCGTTTGGAAAATGCCGGTGAGTGTTTCCCACCACAGCCGCAAGAATCCTACCTTGCCGCCGCGCTCTTCTACTTCGCGCCGCTGCTCGTGAAACACATCTTCCATCTCTCGGCCGAAGTCGGAGCGGAAGTCGAACGGCAGAATTCGCAGCACGGAACGGAAAATGCGATCACCCAGAGACGGTTTCTTGCCGGCCATGTTGCACTCCTCTAAACAATTCGGGTTCGTACAAATAAGTTTTTGGCATGCGCCAGGGCAATCGCGCTTTCCATGCGTCCGGCTTCGGCCGCGGCCACCTCGCGCCCGAAACGCGTCAACTGGTAATAGCGCCTGCGCTCGTCGTCGAGCTCGGGCGCGGGACGGCGTTCCGTCTCGCTGATCATCCCTTCATTCAAGAGCCGGGCGACAATTCCGTAGAGCGTCCCGGCACTCAGTCTCACCTTGCCATCCGTCCGCCGGTCAACTTCCTTCATAATTGCGTAGCCGTGTTTATCCCCATCCGCCAGTGCCAGCAGAACATGGAAAGCCGCCGGTGTAAGCGGCAGGTGGTCGACTGGATCGGGTTTCTTTTTGTCATTGACCATTGGGTGGATTCCTTCCCCGCAAAGAAGCTTCTATGCCGAGCTGCGGGTGACTATATCGTGCGACGGTATAGCAGCACGTGAACTGCCATAGCCACCTTCACGCTAAGGCGCTCAGAATCTGTAAGTTAGAAATTTAGAGTCGTGCAATGGACGAGGCTCGCTGGCCGGATTCGGACAACTGCACAGCGAAATCGGACAGCTTCCGATCGATGATGCCGGCGCAAAATGATTACCGCTAGAAGATCCAGAAGCGCTTTCGGCGCTTGGGCTTGTCGTCTGGCTTGGAGGAGAGCGTGGCGCCGACGTTGATATCAGGGATATAGGGCAACTGGCGGCCTTCAAACGCCGCCAAAGGATTTTCCGTGAACAACGCTTGCGCCACTCGAGAACCCTTGTACTCGGCTACCTTATCAAACGCATCGCGTAGCTTCAGCGGGCGCGAACTGGTGTTGTGCGCGTCGCTGGCAATAAAGTGGATGCAATCTTCCGCCAGCCATTTCTCGGCCGAATGCTTTGAACTGGGCCCGAACCGGCCGAGCAATGAACCCGCCGTCACCTGCACGTAGCAGCCCTGATTCACCCAGGTATGCAGGCGATTGGGATTGGCGCGAACCAGAGGATTGCGTTCCGGGTGAGTGATGATTGGCCGCAAACCCGCAAGATGCAACTGGTGAAGCGTCTGCTCCATCGAAGGCGGAATTGCGTAGTCAGCCAGCTCGACCAGAAGATAGTCCTTCTGATTGATCGTGTATTTCGTCGGCTTGTCGCGGATATCCTGCAAGTTTTCGTAGCTCAAGTGGAAGTCGCAGCCAGTCGCAAATTGGATGCGGCCGGCGAACTTCGCCTGCAGCTCCTCGCAGCGCGCCCGGATCAATTCGGGATCGAAAGGAAAGCGATCGTTCGAGTGCGGCGTGCCCACGATGTGGGTAATGCCATCGGCGGCGGCCATCTCCGCCATTTCGGCAGCCGTTTCCATGGAATCGGCGCCGTCATCGAGCCCGGGGAGTATGTGACAGTGGATATCGACCATGTTGAGCGAGAATAACGCAGTCATCTTAAGCATACAACGGAGACCCAGCCGCCATCCTGAATCAGTCAACCGGCCACACGAGTGGATCGCCACATTCTTGGATTGTCCTGCTACGCAAGGCTTGGAAGAATCCGAAGGCTAAGAGAGCCAGAAGTGATAAATCTGCCAGAGTCCAATCATGGCAAGAAAAACCGCAAAAACTCGCCGCATCCGGAATGGGCTGAGCTTCAAAGCCAGCTTACTGCCGAGCACGCCGCCCAAGAAAATCCCCGGCATAACCAGCAGGCCGATTCCCACGTGCGCCTCATGTGCTTGATAATATTCGAGAAACGCCAGCAGGCCAGTCGGTGGCACCAATGCGATCAAGCTGGTCCCCTGCGCCTTGTGCTGCTCGAAGTGGAACAGCAGAACCAGCAGTGGAATCAATATCACCCCGCCACCCACGCCAAAGAGTCCGCTGAAGACCCCGACGCCACAGGCAAGCGCGAAAATAGCCCACAAGCGCGCTCGTCCCTCAAGCATCCGCGCTCCCTACCGCCGGCTTCTTGGCCTGGCGCCACAACATCACGGCGGAGAAAATCATGAACAAGCCAAACATGCCGCCAAGAAGCTTCGAGGAAACATGAATCGCCAGCACGCTTCCGAAATACCCTCCCACCAGAAATCCCGCCGCGCAAAGCAATCCCGCGTAGAGATCCACCTGGCGGTGTCTCCAATAATGATAGAGCCCGCCAAGACCGAGCGGAGGCAGCATGATCAGCAGCGAGGTCCCTTGCGCCATGTGCTGGTCCATCCCCAGCAGATAAACAAAGGCGGGCACCATCAGAATTCCACCGCCGATACCCATCAACCCGACCAGCACTCCCACGCTGAGCCCGAGCAGCACCACCAGGACGACGTGAAACACCCAGCCTCCCTGTTTCAATCTCGCACGCGTGCGTCATATTCCCGCAAATCAATAGACGGAGCAACCCGATTTACGAAAGCTGGATCGCTGACCCCGATTTTCCCGCTCAAATCTGCCATTCCCGAATTGCAGTTCTCGCACTTTGCGCCTTTCCTCTCTTTGTTGCAAAACGGGATT
>JBGQGW010000342.1:0-2714 GCA_041497605.1 Terriglobia bacterium
ATGTACGACGGACCGCTCGATCTCCTGCTGGACTTGATCAAGAAGCAGGAAATCGATATCCACAACATTCCGATCGCGAAGATCACCGGGCAGTACCTGGAATATCTTCACAAGCTCGAGCAGTTGGATATGGATATCTCGGCCGATTTCATTTACATGGCCGCCACTTTGATTTACATCAAGTCAAAGATGCTCCTGCCACCCGATCCGCTTGCGGGGCCAGAGGACCAGGAGGACCCGCGCGCCGACCTGGTACACCGCTTGGTCGAGCACGAAAAGTTCAAAAGCGCCGCGCAATTGCTGCACCAGCGCCAGCAGATCGAGGAGCATGTCTGGTCCAAGCCGGACCGTTCGCTTTATGAGGGTGAAGAAGTCGAAGGCGATCTGATTGTTTCGCTGGTGGATTTGGTCAAGGTTTTTCAACAAGTGTTAGAGCGCCGGCGGGAAGTGGTAAAAATCGAGCTGCGGCACGATCAGTTCACCGTTGCGCAGATGATGGAGTTGTTGCGCCAGCAATTGATCGTGGGGGCGGAGGGCGTCGAGCTGGTGGCGTTCTTTGAATCCTGCGCGTCGCGCCACGCCATGATCGTCGCATTGCTTGCCGTACTCGAATTGGTGCGGCTGCAGGCGATCGTGCTGGTGCAACAAGAGCAATTCGGGAAAATCCAATTACGGAAACACAAAATGTTCGATGTGGTCTTCGCGGGCGGCGAATCGCTCAACGAGACGCTTAAAGAGTCGCTGCAAGATCCACTTCGAGGAATTGACGAAGAATATAAATGACAATGAATCCCATGGAACTAAAAGGCGCGCTGGAGGCCATCATCTACGCCTCTGACGAGCCCGCCACGCTGGAACAGATCGCTAGCGCCGTCGGAGAAGAAAAAAGCGCGGTTCGGGCCACGCTCGATGAAATGATCGCCGGATACGCGGGCGAGGATCGCGGCGTCGAGATCCGGGCCGTTGCCGGCGGCTACAAGTTTTACACCAAGCCGCAGCACCACGAGGTGGTGCGCCGATTCATCAAGAGTCTGCGCCCGCCGCTGCGCCTGACCATGCCGTCCCTGGAAACACTCGCCGTGATTTCCTACAGGCAGCCCGTTACCGGCCCCGAAATTCAGGAAATTCGCGGCGTAAACTGTTCGGGAGTCATCAAGACGCTTCTCGAAAAGCGTTTGATCACCATCGCAGGCCGCAAAGCGGTGCTGGGCAGGCCCATCCTGTACCGCACATCGAAGGAATTCCTGATGCGCTTCGGCCTTTCCGATCTCGAGGAGTTGCCGAGCCTGAAAGAGTTCGAGCAACTCGCGCGCGCCGCCTTGGGATCCGAGGAGGGCATCGCCGCTATCGAACCCGAGCCCGAATCCCTGGAGGCGGGAAATCCCGAGGGTTTTTTGGATACTGCCGCCGTTCCCGATACGCCCAATGCGACGGACACAACTTCAAGCGAGGGAACGGCATCCTCGCAGCCGGATCTCACGAAAGCACAGGATTCGCCTGACGCGGAAGCGGAACAGGATTCCACCGCCGGCAGGGCAGAAAGTGCTTCTTAAATAAATTTATGCTTGAACGTTTGCAAAAAATAATTTCCCGAGCCGGAATATGCTCGCGGCGTCATGCCGAGGAATTGATTCGCAGCGGGCAGGTGCGCGTCAATGGAGTGGTGGTCACCGAGCTTGGCGCCAAGGCCGATCCCGAGCATGACCGGATTGAAGCTGCGGGCAAGGTTGCGAACATTTCCGAAGGGCGCGTTTATGTGCTGCTTCACAAGCCCCCGGAAATCGTTTCCACGTTGGCCGATCCTGAAGGCCGGCGCACGCTGCGCAATTTGCTGGTCGGAATTTCCGAGCGCGTATTCCCCGTGGGCCGTCTGGATTACGCCGCCAGTGGCGCGGTATTTCTTACCAATGACGGCGAGCTTGCCAGCCGCATGCTGAAGGCTTCCCCGTACCTGCACCAAACGTATTGGATCAAGGTGAAGGGCCGGCTCAGCGAAGAGCAGATGAAAACTCTTGCCGGCACATTGAAGGGGAGTTTCTTTCCGCTGCGCGCGCCATATTCGGCCGGCAAAAATCCGCCCAATCCCTGGTATGAAGTGCAGTTTTCGGGAGTCCGCCGCGATTTGTTGCGCAAGTCGCTTTTGAAGATGGGCCACCGCGTGGAAAAGATGAAGCGCACCAAGCTTGCTACGCTCGAAATCGACACGGTCCCCGAATCCCGCTACCGTCGCCTTGATCCGCCTGAAGTGGCCAAGCTGGCCCACGCCATTAACTACGCGCTGGAAAATAAACGTCCCTTGTCGGTCGGGCCGGAGAGCCGGCGCGCGCGGCGCGGCCGGCCCAAATAGTCATCCTTTCAAAGCGTATTCGATGACCACAAACGACGAAGCGGGAATTACCGAACTTCTGGCCACGGCGAAAACAATCGCTGTCGTCGGCTTGTCTTCCAAACCCTCCCGGCCCAGCTTCGGAGTGGCTCAAATTCTCCAAACTTCCGGCTACCGCATTATTCCTGTTAATCCCGGCGAATCGCAGATTCTCGGCGAGAAGTGCTACGCAACCCTTGAGGAAATTCCCGAAAAAATCGACATTGTGGACGTTTTTCGCCGCCCGGAATTTGTCGCGGAGGTCGTCGACGCAGCCATTCGCATTGGGGCGCGCGCCATATGGATGCAAGAGGGCGTAGTGGACGAACGCTCCGCCGAGCGCGCCCGC
>JBGQGW010000343.1:0-2635 GCA_041497605.1 Terriglobia bacterium
AACGTCGTGCCCGTCGACGTTTACATTCCCGGATGTCCACCCCGACCGCAAGCTCTCCTCCACGGAATCCTGCTCGCTATCGGACGACTCGGCGAAAAAATCTACGATGACCGCGCGACCGCTGGGCATGGCTCATAGGCATTGTGATTCCGGATCATGGCCGGAAGCGAGAAATCTGCGATTAAGGGGAGGTGATCTGAAGCGATTAGCGAACGGCGAGTCCTATGAAGAGTGAGGCGGTGGAGATGAATCTCCGGGTCAAAATAGATGTGATCCAAATGAAGGAAAGGGAGCACTCCTGGATATGTGCGCGAACGGTTCATGTGGTCCCGCAAATTGGGGTTCACGAAGTGCTTGCGGAGCAAACGAGTGGTGACTCCGCGTGTCCATTCATTGAAGTCGCCAAGCACGATGCGAGGTCCCTGGAGTTCCGTCCGGTGCAATATTTCCTGGCTGACTAGTTTTCGCCCTTGCTTCCTGCGTTCCAGAAATGCCGTACCCATGTGGACGTTGAACACGTGAAGCAGAACACCTCCGGGCAGCTCCACGTCGGCGCGAAGGCAACCGCGAGGTTCCCGGCCACTCGTCGTAATGTCGTAGTTGCAAGTGGTTGGTAGCGGGTACCGGCTCAATAGTACATTTCCGTAAGTTCCGCCTTTGAGTGGACGATTTTCGCCGAAGCGAAAATTCATTCCCAGTTCGCTGGCGATGAATTGAGCGTGGTCTTGGTCGGGTCGCGCCGTCTTGACGCGAACAACCTCTTGTAATGCGATGACGTCGGCATCTATTTCGCGCAAAACATCAAGAATCCGTGCTGGACGGACACGTCCATCCAGCCCGCGGCACTTATGAATATTGTACGTTGCGACCCGGATTCGATGCGTGTTGTTGATGATATCTGTACCACTCCTATTTCAATTAGATGCTTACTGGTGTTCGAAGGGTTCTCCTCACAGGCCTATGACAATACGGACTTTATGGGCATCCCGTTCCGCTACTGATCTCGATTGAGGTGCAGCCTGTAAACTCGAATCAGCAAGGCAACCGCCACCCAGACCGCGAATACAATGACCGGGATCGCAATCGCTCGCGGCCAAACTGCGCCGACCAGAGCCATGCACAGCAATAGAGCCGCGGCAATAAACATGCCTCCGACTTCCGCGGGCCCGAGAGCACGCCGGCTTGTGATCGCGGCGCCTACAGTGTTGCCAACCCTCAGCAATCCCGTCACGGCATGCCCCGCACTTCCCTTGGTCATTTTTCGATGGTGTGGCTGCCATGCAGGTTGAACGGCACGATGCACCTTCTGTTTTGCTGTGAGCACAATTTCAGTGGAGTGGCCCAGATCGTTGAGATACATCTCCTCCATCTGCTGGCCGAATCCTTCATCTTCGACCACGACATCCAGTTCCCAATTTCCAAGCCAGCTCGCAAGATTGAGATTCGTGGAACCCACCCTGGCCCACCGGCCGTCGGCGACCGCGGTCTTGGCGTGCAGCATAGGACCTTCCCACTCAAAAAGTCGCACTCCTGCTTCGAGCAGTGTCCGGTATCCAGCGCGCGACAACGACCGCACAATCGGGATGTCACTGGTTCTGGGCAACAGCAGCCTCACGTCAACTCCGTCCATCGCAGCTGCCCGGAGCGCTTGAATGTAGGCTGCGGTCCCGAGAAAGTAGGCATCGGTAAGCCAGATGGTTTGCCGGGCCAATGCTCCAAGTAGTTGATCGAACCGGTAGAGGCTGCCCGTATTTGGATAACTTGCGACGATTCGCAGGGCCACATCGCCTTCCGGCTCCCTCGCCGTCTGGTTCACAAGATCGTCTGGGGGGATCGGAGGTCCCAGGAGTTCCCACATCTGTGCAAACGCGTGCTCGAGGTCGGCAACGGCTGGGCCATTAACTTGGACGCCTGTGTCGCGCCAGGGTTCAATCCCTCGTTCCGGGTCACCTACCCACTGACGCCCCAGGCAGAGGCCTGTCACGAAGCCCACTCGGCCATCTACTGAAAGCATCTTCCTGTGGTCTCGCCTGAGCCATCCCAGGGGGCTGTCCAGGTGCGGTGGATTGAAACACCGGACCTCAATGCCCGCGTTCTTCAACGACCGCCAAAAGTGGCGATACGTATGTCCCAGAGCACCCATCCAGTCATAAATGACCCGGACGTGTACACCCTCGCGGACCTTCGCTGCGAGAGCTTCGCAAAACTGCCATCCGACCTCATCGCCATGAATAATGTAACTTTCAAAATGGATCGTCCTTTTAGCAGTTCGAATGGCTTCGAGCCAGGCCGGATAGTTTTCTGTCGCATCTCTGAGAAGTCTTACACGATTTCCGGGCACCAAAGGGGCGCCAGCCGCCCGCGAGAAGGCTTGGTCTGAAAGTATCCGGCCCGACAGACGCGCTTCTCGTTGAAGCCCTTTGAGAATTTCTTCATTCATGTGCTTTAGCCCTCTGCGCCTCGAACCTGCTACGGTCTGTCCCGAAAGCGATGACCGATCTTCCAGACGTCAACTAAGAACACGCTAAATGCCGCTGCACCGAAACACATCCCGATATCCACCGCATGGAGTGTTGAAAATTGAAACAGCTCGCGGAGGAAAGGAAAGTAGAGCACCAATCCCAAGAATGCGAAA
>JBGQGW010000344.1:0-2558 GCA_041497605.1 Terriglobia bacterium
GGATTCCACGACGGCAAACCATTCCTGCATTCCCACATGGCAGCGGTGCTGCCGGAACTTCAAAATCAAAAGATCGGCCGCATGTTGAAACTGGCGCAGCGCGAAGAGGCTCTGGCACGCGGCATCCGGTTGATCGAGTGGACTTTCGATCCACTCGAATTGCGCAACGCGCACTTCAACATCGTGCGCCTGGGCGCGGTGATGGAGCGATTTATTCCCAATTGTTACGGTGTAACGCAAAGCCCGCTGCACTCAGGCCTGCCGACGGACCGCCTGGTGGCGGATTGGCGGCTCGATTCCGAGCGCGTCCGGCAAATTCTGGACGGCAATGCAATTGATTCAAGCGACGGGGCGGTGCGGATTTCCGTTCCCAGCGATATTGGGGAATGGAAAAGCAAAGACCAGGCCCGCGCCAAGCAAGTACAGGCGGAAATTCGCGAGCAGTTTCTCCGGTGGTTCGGCCAACAATATGCCGTCACGGGCCTCGAACGAGCGGGCGCTGTGACCAACTACGTGCTCGATCCGCCTTCGGCCCTGCTGGCTGGATCTCACGGGAAAGCCTGAGGATTCTTCGAATGCGAGTCGAAAAGGTCCGCCTGCGCGAGATTCATATGAAGCTCAAGTTTCCTTTTGAGACGAGCTTCGGCCGGACGTTTGAGCGGCGCATCCTGCTGGTCGAAGCTCATGTGGATGGCGTGATCGGATGGGGCGAAGTGGTAGCCGGCGAAAATCCATTCTATTCGCCGGAGACGGTCGAAACCGCCTGGCACATCTTGCGCGATTTCTGCTGGCCCGCCGTCAAGGGCAAGGAATTCGAAACGGCTGCGGACGTTTGGGAATTGCTGCAGCAGATTCGCGGACACAACATGGCCAAGGCAGGCCTCGAAACCGCGATCTGGGATGCCGAGGCGAAGAAGAAGGGCGTGCCGCTCTCCAAATTGCTGGGCGGGACACTTGCCGAAATCTCTTCCGGAGTTTCCATCGGAATTCAGTCCACAGTTCAAGAATTACTTGAGAAGACAGAAAAGGAGCTGGCGGCCGGCTACCAGCGCATCAAAATTAAAATAAAGCCGGGGAAAGACATCGAACCCGTCGCCCTGCTGCGTGAGCGCTTCCCGCGAATCCGGTTGATGGTCGACGCCAACTCGGCCTATCGGCTGGAAGATGCGCCCCTGCTCAAGGAACTCGACCGTTTTTTCCTGATCATGATCGAACAGCCGCTGGGCTGGGACGATATCTACAGCCACTCGCTCCTGCAAAAGAAGCTCGATACTCCCATCTGCCTCGACGAATGCATCCATTCGGAAGAGCACGCCCGAGCGGCCATCGCTCTCAACGCCTGCAAGATCATCAATATGAAATTGGGCCGGGTCGGAGGATACACTCCGGCCAAGCGCATCCATGATCTCTGCCAATCCAACAGCATTCCGGTGTGGTGCGGAGGCATGCTCGAATCCGGGATTGGCCGCGCACACAATACCGCCATGTCCACGCTGCCGAATTTCACTCTGCCGGGCGATGTATCCGCCAGCCAGCGCTACTGGCATGAGGATATTGTCGAGCCCGAGATCGAAGTTTCGCGGCAAGGCACAATCAAAGTCCCCACCGCGCCTGGCATAGGCTACGCGCCGCGGCTCGACCGGATCGAATCCCTGACGCATGCTCAGGAAGTGCTCTCCTAGCCCGGTGACTCGCCGCCCGCATCCTGTCCTGCTTGGCACACTCGTCAGCCTGATGATCCTCGCCTGGTCTATCAACCTGGTGGTGGGCAAGATAGGCTTGCGCCACATGGATGTCATATCGCTGGCAACTTTCCGGATTATCGCCGCTGGATTGCTGATGGGATTGCTTTATCTGTTCAAGCAGGAACGGCGGCGATTTGGACTGAAGGATTTCTGGATCTTCTCCAAGATCGGATTTTTCGGTGTGGTGATGAACATGGGCCTGTTTACACTTGGCCTGAAATACACCACCGCAGGGCATTCCGCGATGATCATTGCCCTGGCGCCCATCATCGTCCTGCTTCTCGCATGGTTCATGCGCCTCGAAGCATTGACGGCGCTCAAAACCACCGGCCTTGCTCTTTCCTTCATCGGGGTAATGATTCTGGCCACGGAGCAGGGAATCCATCTTCATTCCGGGACGCTTTTGGGAGATTTGATCACCCTTGGGTGCGCGATTGGCTTTGCGATTTACACGGTGCTCGGAAAGCAGGTCGCCGCGAATTACGATAGCTTCACCATGAACACCTTCAACCTGCTGGCGAGTTCGATCATGCTTTCGCCCCTTGCGATCCATCAGGCAATTCACCTCGATTGGCGAGCCGTGGGTTGGGTGGGCTGGATTTCGGTGCTCTACATGGCGGGAATCGGCTCGGTCGCGGCCTACCTGATCTACTATTGGGCGCTGCGCCAGATGGCGGCGTCGCGGATCGCTGCGGTTGGATATGCGCAACCCGTGCTCGGAATCTTGTTTGGTGTCGTCTTCCTGGGCGAACATCTGACGCGCCCGCTGCTCCTGGGCGGCCTCCTGGTTTTGTTCGGTCTCTATCTGACGGA
>JBGQGW010000345.1:0-2499 GCA_041497605.1 Terriglobia bacterium
CATGAATTCCAGACGGAACGCGCCGGGGGAGAGTCTTTCCGTGCGAGCCGGCATCTAAGCAGGAAAGCTCCACAAATTAAATAACCTATGGCCCCACAAAATAGCGCCGAAGCACAGAGCAAAGCCGCGAAATCGAAGCAGTCCTGGAAGCTATTGCCCGACGTGTGGGCGCTGATCAAGCCGCGACGCGCGGTTCTGCTGGTGAGCTTTGTACTGATGGCGATCAATCGAGTTTCGGGATTGATCCTGCCGGCTTCGACGAAATACCTGGTGGACGATGTGATCGGAAAGCGCCAGGTACGTCTTCTGACTCCGATCGTGCTGGCGGTGGTGGGGGCAACGGTGTTGCAAGGGCTCACTTCCTTCAGCCTGACGCAACTGCTTTCCAAATCGGCGCAGCGGATGATCACGGAATTGCGCCGCCGCGTGCAGGCGCACATCGTGCGTCTGCCGATTTCGTTTTATGACTCGAACAAAACGGGCGTACTGGTTTCGCGCATCATGAGCGACGTGGAGGGCGTGAGGAATCTGCTGGGAACGGGGCTGATCGAATTGGCCGGCGGAATCATGACGGCGGTATTCGCCCTGGTGATCCTGTTGCGCATAAACATGACAATGACGGGAGTGGCATTCATCGTCCTGTTGATTTTTGGCGTGGGCTTGAACCGGGCGTTCAAGACGATTCGCCCGTTTTACCGCGCGCGGCCCAAGATCAACGCGGAAGTGACGGGAAGGCTCACCGAATCCCTGGGCGGCGTTCGAGTGGTGAAGGGATACCACGCGGAGGAGCGGGAAGAAAAAGTATTCGCCGCGGGCGTCGAGCGGTTGCTGGATAACGTGTTGAAGACGCTGACGGCAACGTCGCTGATGAGCCTATCGGCCACGGGCGCGATGGGAATCGTAAGCGCCATGATCATGCTGCTTGGCGCGCGGCAGATTCTTTCCGGGCACATGACGCTGGGCACATTTCTGACCTACATCATTTTCCTCGGGATGCTAATTGCGCCGATGATTCAGATCGTGGGAATTGGAACGCAGATCACCGAAGCGCTGGCGGGCCTGGAACGCACTCGCGAGATACTGAATGAGAAGCCGGAAGACGATGCGCCGGGACGCACGCAGCGGGTGAAACGCATTCGCGGCCAGGTGATCTTCGACCATGTGAGCTTCGCCTATGAGCCGGGCAAGCCGGTGCTGCTGGACATCAGCTTTCAATCGGAACCCGGCACATCGACGGCATTGGTCGGCCCTTCCGGCGCGGGGAAATCCACAATCATCGGGCTGATCGCTGCTTTCTATACGCCGACGGCGGGGCGGGTGCTGGTGGATGGCATCGATCTGGCGCAAGTGCGGCTCGATTCTTACCGGACGCAACTCGGCGTTGTGCTGCAGGAAACGTTTCTCTTCGACGGCTCGATCCGCGAAAACGTGTCTTTCGGCCGGCCGGAAGCCACAGAAGTAGAAATTTTGCAGGCGTGCCGGATCGCTCGCGTGGATGAGTTCGCTGAAACATTCGAGAAGAAGTATGACACGGTGGTTGGCGAACGGGGAGTGAAGCTCTCCGGCGGACAAAAACAGCGGGTCTCCATCGCCCGCGCCATCCTGGCCGATCCGCGCATTCTGATTCTGGACGAAGCGACTTCCAGCCTCGATTCCGAATCGGAGGCGCTGATTCAAGAGGGATTGCGCTTCCTGATGCGCGGCAGGACCACGTTCGTGATTGCCCACCGGCTCTCCACGATCCGGCGCGCCGATCAGATTCTGGTGGTGGAGGCAGGACGAATCATCGAGCGCGGCACGCACCAATCGCTATTCGCCGCGGGCGGCCGGTACTTCGACCTCTATACGAAGCAGCACGGCGTGGAAGCGAATCTCTTCCTCGCTCCCGGGGAAGGAGTTGCGGAGCCTGAAGAATCCCCCAGCGCCGAGGGCGAGCAGCGGGAACCCAACGATCAGCAAGGCCCGGCGCTTCCAGATGCAATCCGCATCATCGGGGGCCGGGCGAACTGAGCCCGCTCCCCAGAAGCAGCACTAATTCCTCAAACTCTTAGAATTTGGGATTGAGCAACATCAGCCCTCGGACGAGACTTCGAGCGCAGGGGAGAGCCTCGCTGGCAGGCTGGCGGTGCAGCGCTTGAAACGTGCTGCAGAAACCATTCCAACAAAAACAAGTATCTACTATAGAGCCTAGTAGAACAGCGAAATCGGGCAAATATTTTATTCCTGATGGAAATTGCGCTGGATTGGATGCCGATCCTTGCTCGTTTTCAGAAGCACAGCATTTGATTCGCGCTCGAGAAGTTATGCCGACATGCGCGATTCCTCAACCAAAAAGGGCGGAAATGAACTGCGCGGAATGGTAGCCGCAGTCGAATCACTACCCCTGTCTTAGAGGCGATCCACCGGGGCCTCTTGGTATACCTAGCACGATCTAGACCAGATACTCCACTTCTGCTTATATCTGTAAGCTGCATCTGCAGTCCCCAATCCCTCTCAAGG
>JBGQGW010000346.1:0-2408 GCA_041497605.1 Terriglobia bacterium
ACCTGGCGATTGGAAATGTTGACGGCAATCACCCGGCCGGCGGCGGAATCGGAAACATACAGCATCGCGGCATCGGCGGTGAGCACCGCCTGGGAGGGAGCCAGTCCCAGCAAGAGAAACTCCGCCACTTCGTTCGTCTGC
The DNA here is from genome assembly GCA_041497605.1 of Terriglobia bacterium. GTDB lineage: Bacteria > Acidobacteriota > Terriglobia > Acidiferrales > UBA7541 > JBGPTK01. The sequence goes on from JBGQGW010000346.1 coordinate 142, forward strand.
GTATTCAGGATCACCAGGCCGTGCACTTCCGGGGACGGGACATATAATTCGCCGCCGTCCGGTTTCAGAATCAGGCCGCTCGGGCCGCCGCCCAGGTCGATATTCGCGAGCAGAGTGTGATCCTTCAGGTTCACCACGGAAATCATGTTGCTGCTGCCAGACGAGATGAAGGCCTTCGAGCTATCGGGCAAGATGGCGATTTGTTCCGGGTGCTGCGCCACTGGAATCGTGGCCCGGGAAGCCAGCGTGGTTGCATCGAGAAGCGAGATCGTGGCATCGTCGCGATTCGAAACCACTACGAGTTTGCCGTCCGGCGTGGCGCGAGCAATCCATGGCCGGCGCCCGGCATGGCCCCGCCCCAGAATTTTCTTCGTCTCGCAGTCGATCGCGGTGACGAAGCCCGCGCCCGAAGCAGCCACGTAAGCGCGGCGCCCATCGGGAGAAAATTCCACGGCGAAGGGCCCTGCCCCAACGGGAATGCGGCTCAGCACCTGCCCATGCCGCGCGTCGAGCACCCACGCGTAACCGCCTTCCGAACTCACGCCCCAGATTTCTTCGCGTCTTGGATGCGCGCGGACTCCACTTGGCGATGGCCCCACCGGAATCGTGGCCACCGTCGCCAGCTTCACCAGGTCGATCGCGCTGACGGTTCCGTCCGCCGTATTTCCCACATACGCGAACAGATGGAGGTCGGGCCTGAGAAATGTGGGTCTCCGCTCCAGCAGGATTTCGCGCACAGCCAGCCCGGTGAGCAGGAGAACTAGAAAAATAAGCCGGTGATTCCAGCGGCTCTTCATGCGGGCGGCGCCGGAGAGGTGGTGGAAGGAGTATCTCGCACGGTGTTCGAGGCTAGTTCGCTCAGTTGATCGAACGGTTCAGCACTTGCGCGATTTGCCGGGCTTCGCGCATCAACTGCTCGAACTCTTCCGGAACGATGGATTGCATTCCGTCGGAAAGCGCGCGGTCCGGATCGCAGTGGACTTCTACGATCAGGCCATCGGCGCCCGCGGCTACGGCCGCGCGCGCCAGCGGCAACACCTTGTTGCGTCTCCCGGTGCCATGGCTCGGGTCCGCCAGGATCGGCAGATGACTGCGCTTCTGCACCGCGGGAATCACGGCCAAATCCAGCGTGTTTCGAGTATGGTCGGCAAACGTGCGCACACCGCGTTCGCACAGAATCACGTTGTAATTGCCCTCGGCCATAATGTACTCGGCCGCCATCAAAAATTCGTCCAGCGTAGCCGACATTCCGCGCTTCAGCAGCACTGGCTTGCGAGCCCGCCCCGCGCGCTTTAACAGGGAAAAATTCTGCATATTCCGCGCGCCGATCTGTATCACGTCGGCATGTTCTTCCACCAGATCGATGCTTTCGTTATCGATTGCTTCGGTCACGATTCCCAGGCCGAATCGATCGCGCACTTCGGCCAGCAATTTCAAGCCCGGCTCTCCCAGGCCTTGAAAGCTGTAAGGCGAAGTTCGTGGCTTGTACGCTCCGGCTCGAAAGAGCCGCGCCCCGGCCTCCTTCACGCATTTGGCTACCGCAAAAATCTGATCGCGCGTTTCAACAGCGCAAGGCCCCGCGATGATGGCAATCGCCGGCCCCCCGAACGCCACGTCGCCCAAAGGAGTCGGTATGCGGATGACTGAATTTTCCGCTTTGACGTCGCGGCTGACCAGCTTGTAAGGCTTGCTGACGGGAATGCACTCGACCACCCCAGGCATGGCTTCGAGCGAGCCAATATCCACCGCCCCTTTATTTCCCGTGATGCAAACCGCGGTGCGGGTTGCCCCCGGGATGGGCAGAGCTTTGAAACCCAGCGACTCAATCCGCTCACATACGTGCTGTACCTGTTCTTCGGTGGCATTGGCCTGCATCACAACCAGCATTTCCAACTCCCAAGAAGGCACGGACTGTGCGTGCTAATTTTTATAGGGGCAGCCTACAGGCTCGCCCCAGTTCTTGAATAGCAGCGGCCGCCCAGATGAGTTTAGACGAGCGTCAGGAACCAATGAGTCTACTGAAAGATTGACGGAGGTGCAAATAGGGGAGGCGCAGGCTGCCAGACCGGCTTACTCAGTTCCGGTCCGGCAATTCAGGAGAACTGCCGGACCGATGGCTGAGTGAACTAGCCTGGTTAATTCATCAGGCAGGCGAAGTAAGCACGGAAGTGAAGAATCGTCTGGTGAAGAGCGGTGTGGCTTGGTCGGTGAGGGCATAAATCTATTGCTGGTGAGCTCGGGGAGCTGTTTTAAAGAAAGCTCCGCCA
>JBGQGW010000347.1:0-2343 GCA_041497605.1 Terriglobia bacterium
ACGGGCGCGGTCGAACGTATCGGACTGCGAATGATGTGTGCGGTTGTAATCCGCGGGATCCTGGATGCCGAAGAATCCCGGAACGCCAGCCTCATTGAACGACGCGTGGTCGCTTCCAGTGAGCGTACGCAGGCTGGGCTCGAGCAGTCCGATTTCATGCAGTGGCGAGAGGACTTGATCCACAATCTCGCGATCCTGGTAGTTCCCCATCATTCCGATGCTCAAAACTTTTCCGGTGCCGGTGTCGTGGATCAGCACGGCGGAAATTTTGGGCAATTCTTCCCTGTGAGCGGCCACATAGGCGCGCGAGCCGTTCAGTCCTTGCTCTTCACCCGAGAACAAAACGAAGCGAATCGTGCGCTTCGGCCTCAAGCCGAGCTTTTCCATCGCCCGCGCGGTTTCGAGCACCACCATCGAGCCGGCGCCATTGTCGGTTGTCCCGGTGCCCAAGTCCCAGGAATCCAGGTGCGCGCCCAGGATCACCACTTCATCGGGCTTCTCGCTGCCGCGTATTTCCGCGACGGTGTTGTAGACTTCCACGGGTTTCTCGCTGAACGAATTCGTCATCTCCACTTCCACTTGCACCGGGCCGCGCTGCATCAGCCGCCAAATCTGCTGATAATTCGGCGAAGCGATAAAAGCCACCGGCAGGGCGCCAATGTCGTAGGTGCGTCCGCCGATGCCGGTCATGTTGAGCAGCGCGTCTTCTTTATTGGAATCCTGCAGGACCGCGGCCACGCCCTCATCTTTAAAAAACTGGTACCGCTCGCGACTGAAGGCAGGATTCGGTTGGGGCTGCGGCGGCTGGCTGGCAGCGTCGGGATTGCGCAACACGTAAGGCTCGCGAAATGGGACCAGCAAGGGATTGGTCGGCGGTTCATAGATCGGCGCGAGTTTCCGCGGCTCGGCGGTGATCACGATCGCGCCCTTGAGCTTGCCCTTGTATTGCTGAAGCTCTTCGGACTTTTCCGCCTTCACGTACATCACGATGCCGCGCACCACTCCCGGCGTGCCCGGCGCCCATCCGGCCGACGCGATAATGATCGAATGTTCCACCGGGCTGACGATTCGCGCGCGCGCTGTGCCGCGATACCAGCCATGCTCGATGGACCACGGCTCCAGATGCGTGTTCGCCAGTCCATACGCCTTAAATCGATCCTCGGTCCAGTGGCTGGCCTTGGTCAGATTGCCGGTGCCGGTCAGGCGCGCGCCGATCATGTCGGAGAGATATTCCAGGTTGGCCATGATTTCGTTGTGGTCCTTGATCTCCGCCATGATTTTTTGATCCACCGCGGCGTTCGGGTTCGGCGGCGCAGTTGGCTGCTGCGCGTGCGTGAGGAAACGCGCACCGGCGACGGCCAGCATCGCGACGGCAAGAAAAAACGCAATTCGACGTAATTTCATCTCTAAGATTCCCCCTTAAAATTTCCAAATGCGCGGCTCGAGTGGCACAGGCACTCTTGCCTGTGCAACCCGCCGCCAAGCAAAGCACAGCCACGAATGGTTGTGCTACCTGCGCGGCGCAGCCGATTCTATGCGAGCACGCCCCCTCGTACAAACCACAAAGCATGTTGTGCTTGCTTCACATGGACGCAAGCGGGCGGCGGACGGTTACGTTGAACCTGTTCCTCTGCGGATGATTCTGTGTTACATAGAGACGGCACTCCATCACGGGCCAACAACTTGAAACTCGCACTCATCGGAACCCACGGCGTCGGCAAAACCACGCTGGTGTTTGAAAGCTGCTCGCTGCTCAAGAAAGCGGACCACAACGTCGAGTTGGTGACGGAAGTGGCGCGGCAATCACCCTTCCCCGTCAATGCGGCCACCACGCTCGAGGGACAATTGTGGATTTTGCACGCGCAAATTGCGGCCGAACTCGACGCATCCCGGCGGGCGCCCAACGTGATCTGCGATCGCGCCGTGCTGGATAATTATTGCTACCTGGTGAATAAATTCGGCCGGCAGCCGCAACTCGAATCCTGGCTCGCGTGGTGGATGGAAACGTATGATTTACTGGTGGGCGTGCCGCCGCTCGCGGGTGGCATCCTGCCCGACGGATTCCGCTCCGAAGACCGCGACTTCCAGGAGCGCATTCACAACCTCCTGATCGAGCTGTTGAATGAAAAACCGTTTAGCGGACTAAATCAAAAAGTGTTCTGGCTCGAGCCGCGCGAACGGCGCGTGTGGGGCGAGCGCATTTTTGCTCACGCCGCTCCGTTGCTTCACCCCGCCGAGGCAGCCCGCAGCGCCGGCGCATTCTGATCTCTCGTCTATAGATGAACTCTTCCAGACCCGAATCGAAAAGCTCCGGCTGGTTGACGCGCGGAGTCTTCGGAATCG
>JBGQGW010000348.1:0-2331 GCA_041497605.1 Terriglobia bacterium
ACGAGTGTGGTTGTGATTGCGGAAATCAGCCCAGACCAGCCGTTCCCGGAAGACAACGATTCCGCGAAACGGAGCAAGAGCAAGGAAATTCGCATCTGGGTCGAGCGCAAGGATCAGTCACTGAGCTTCCCGCCGTAAGCCGCTTCTTCCCGAACTTTCTACGATGATACGTTTAGTGAGGATGGGCCGGTTCGCGGCCCACTTGGGCAATCCAGGCCTGCTGAAATCCAACCATGCGGGAAATCGCGCGAGGAACTTCGCGAGCCTCGGGTGAATTGCGCGGCGCGATATTCTCCAGGCCGAAGTGCGGCAACGCGCTGACCGAACTCACGCCGGACATTTGGTTCCACATGAAATAACGGCCACTCGAGAAATAGGCGTCCGCGCCGAAAGATTGCATTCCGAAAAAGAAGGTGGTTCGCCCGGCAATCTCCGGATTCCATACCGGCGAGCCCTGTTCATGCTCCCGGCCCGTTTCAATCCCCAGCAAATCGAGCACGGACGGCGCTACGTCAATGTGTGACGTGAGCCAGGAAATATGCAAGGGCTGTTCGACGGCGTTCGGCGCATAGAGACGGAACGGAACGTGGAAAGAGTATTCGTCCATGGTCCCGCCGGTGAAATCCGGATCTTCGCGGCGCGTGCGAATCCCGTGATCGCCGGTGACAACGATGATTGTTCGATCGAATTGATGATGCTGCTCCAGAAAATCGAGCAACTCTCCCAGCCAGGCGTCCTGCAATGCCACGATCGCGCGTCCATGATCGATGAGATTGCGATTCTGGTTCGCGGAGAGACTATCGGGCCAGGGCAGGTGGCCAATCTGTGGAACAAAAACTGCCGCAAACGGATGGCTTTTCACTAACCATCCGCCGATTTCCTGTTTCATCAAGGCAAGAGCAGCGAGGTCCTGCGCAATCCGGTAGGCTTTCCAATTCGGGCTGACATCACTCGGAATGTGCGAAGTCACTTGCTGCCAATCCGGAATTACGATTTGCTGGAAGCCGAGGGAGCGAAACATTTGCTGGTCATGCTGGCCTTCCCAATTCGCTGGAGCGAACATCGCAGTGGCATATCCAGCGCCGGCCAAGGATTGAATCATTCCTGGAAAACGCAAGCCGGCATATTGCTCGTCGAACGTCTTGATACTGTCGGAGGGATACCAGGAACTGCAAAGCGAGAAGAGCGCGCGATTGGTGTAGGCGTAGGTGGTGAATTGATTTTCGGCGACGATCGAGTGGGCTTGCAAGCGGCGGAGATTGGGAAAGTCCGCGAGCGGATCGTCCGCCGGTAAGAAACGTGCCGGAGTGGTTTCGAGAACGACGACGATGAGATTGGCGCCTTTTTCCTTGGCAAAAAATCGAGGATCGCGATGGGGCGCGGGTGCGTGCGTGAGCTCGCTGTAGATTCCTCCCAGCTCGGACGCAGAACGGCCATCGAATTCCCGATTGTTCCAGGCGTCGTCATGCCAGAAGGCGCGCAACGAACGCCACAGGACATTGCGGTGATAGACCGTCGCGGGCAGAAGCGGAATCCAGGAGAGAACAGCGAGAAGTGATACTGCGGCGAGATACCAGGAGACGGCGGCTTTCCAGCGGCGGTCACTCGAAGGGTTTCCGGCATTGCCGCTTTTCGAAGCCCACCAGAGAAATATCCCCAGGCAGACCAAGCAGCCCAGGAAAATGTAAAATTCTTTTGTGAGCAGATAGGCTTTATTCGCTCCGGGATCATGCCAGCCCCAACTGAGCGCCAGCATCAGCAGCTCAAATGAAACGAAGCGGCCCGTTTCTTGGAGCGCACGGAACTGAACATAGAGAACAAGACTGACGCCGATGCTGAGCAGCGCGATCAGAATCGCGCGCCCCAGGCGCGGCAAATAACGAAACAGGAATAGAAACAGAAGGGGAATAAGAAGCAGCTCAAATAAGAGTTCGCTGCGAAAGAACGTAAGCTGCTCCCAGAATGTGAGACCTCCATGGGTGCCAGTTCCCACTCGACCCAGGTACCGCGCGATGATTCGGAACCCATTTTGATTTACCAGCAGGTAAGATTTGGCCAGGATGCACAGAACTGCCGCGACGAACCAGGGAAGAATGAAGCGCGCTGCGGAGGCCCAGTTGCGAAGGTTCCCGGCAGAGTTGCGCAGCAGATTTTCTTCCTGGGCTGAGCGGAGCAAATCATCCTTTGCAGCGGTTTTCAAACTCGCGGCCATCTATCGAATGTCGCGGAGGACCGCGAGAAGTTCGGGAGGTGTGACGGTGGCAGTGCCCAGCTTGCCGACCACCACGCCGGCGGCAAAATTGCCGAGTATCGCGCCTTCGCGGAGTGAGG
>JBGQGW010000349.1:0-2239 GCA_041497605.1 Terriglobia bacterium
ATCAGGTCGAAGTCAATGTTGGTCTGCCAGCCCTTGCCGGTAAAACCTTTGCCGCCTTGGTCGGCAGAGACGGAAGGATCGGCGCTGGCGTCGGGATCAGGGAAGACGGGGTAATCGGCCTTGTTCATGGAGACAGGACCGGTGCGGGCAGCGGGTGTGGAAACACCAGAGCCGGATTCGGGCGCTGAAGACTGGCCGCAGCCGATGGCCATGCCTAGCGAAAGCACAGCAGCGAGAACAAGAAGTTTTTGTTTCACGCCAGGCTCCTCATTTTCGGATCGTCGACGGGGGCAAATACTCATATCACTGCGCTGCCTGGACGTTCTTGGCGTATTCGAGCCAGGACCGGTCTTCGGTTTGTCCGACATCGAGCTTCACGGACGAGTCGCGCAGAGCCTGCTGCAACTTGGCGTCTTTCTCCGGATCGAGCCACCACATGGTGTAGATCGAATAGTAGTCGCCCGTTCGCGACAAGTAGCCTCGTGGCGTGCCAAATTTGTTCCAATAGGCGACGCGAACATAAGGACCATCCCAGAGCAGCACGTAGTGATAAGCATTGGCCAGAATGCGGTCGATTTCCCGTATGGCGCGAATGCGCTCCTTCACGTCGAACATCTTGTCATAATCCTTGCAGAGCTGGTCGACGCGGGCGTTCTTGAAGCCCGTAATGTTGTTGTTGGCGTTGGTATCGGCGAGCGAGGATTGCCACATCGTTTCTGGGTTGGGAAAGAGCAGCGCGCCCCACGCCAGGTGAGCCATCTGAAAGCGCCGCCCGCTGACCATTTGAAACTGTGTTTCCGGCGTGATGAACCGGAGATTCAAGTTGATTCCGACTTTCCGCAAATCCTCCTGGTAGACGGTCAAGTGCGGCTCAAACGTGTGGGAGGTGTAGAGCAGTTCCACCTGGAGAGGAACGCCGTTCTTCACCAATCTGCCCTGGCCGTCGTGGGTATTCCAGCCGGCTTCGGCAAGCAGCTTCAAGGCTTCCTGAGGGTTGTACTCATTCTTGGGATTGTCCGGGTTTTCGTATGTGGCCCCCGCGTGGTAGGAGTTCAGTGGCTCGTACTCGTTGTACATGATCTTCTCGATCAACTGCTTCCGATTCAGCAGCAGAGCGAATGCTTTGCGGACACGAAGATCGTCAAACGGCGGCCTGCGTGTGTTCAATGCGAATCCGTTGATCCCTTGGGGCAAATCGTTGAATATCTTCCTCTTTTGGATTAGCCCGCGCTGAACGTTATCGAAATTCAACTCCTCCACCCATTGCCGCGCGCGTCCTACCGGGAACGTGTCCAACTCGCCTTTCTTGAGCATTTCGAAAGTCAGATTTTCGTCCCTGACCACGGTAAAGCGCAGCTCATCGAAATTGTTCAATCCGACGGTGGCTCTGGCCTTGGCCGCCCAATAGTCATTCCTGCGCCTGGCCGCAATGGATTTGCCCTTGTTGATATCATCTTCGCGAATGATGTAGGGGCCGGTGCCCGGCAGGAGTTTGTAGTTGTAGTCTTTGAGATAGGCGGCGCCATTGACCGTTTTTAGCACGTGAGCCGGAAAAATCGCCATGCCGGAAAAATAGAGAAAATTTCGCCAGTTCAATTCCTTGGCCTGGACGCGGACGATGTACTTGCTTTCCGCAACTGGACGATTGAACTTGCCGAACGTGAGCGCATTGGAAGGGGATTGGAGCGTCTTGTCCATGCGGAAGTCGTATGAGGCGACAACGTCTTCGCTGGTCACCGGCGCTCCGTCGGAGAACCGGGCGTTCGGATTGATGCGGAAGCGATAGGTCATCTTGTCCGAAGAGACTTGCCAGTGTGTGGCCAGGGACGGAATGTAATCCAGAGTGGTTGGATGGATCGACAAGAGACTTTCGTAGGCTGCAGCGACGACGTTGTAATTGAACCCCGAATTGGATTCCGGTCCCTCGAGCCGCAGCGTGCCGGGAAAATCCGGCACAGCGTCGTGCAGGACTCCACCTTTGACGGCGTGAGGATCGCCGATCAGATCGAAATCGGTGTTGGTCTCCCAGCCTTTGCCGGTAAATCCTTTGCCGCCTTGCTCGGCGGAGACCGCGGGGTCGGCGCCGGCGTCGGCGTCGGGGAAGACGGGGTAGTCGGCCTTGTTCATGGAGACAGGGCCGGTGCGGGCGACGGGCGTAGAGGCGCCGGAGCCGGATTCGGGTGCTGGGGTTCGGCCGCAGCCGACGATTACCACCAGCGAGAACACAGCAATCAGAACC
>JBGQGW010000350.1:0-2193 GCA_041497605.1 Terriglobia bacterium
GAGATGACGGAATGGAGATTCGCCTGGTTGGCGCTTACCACGGGATGCTGAGCACCGCTCGCGGCATGCTTCGCTCCATGGTCCCTGCGATCGCGGGCTGGGCCGAGCGCGAGCGCGAGAATTGCTCTTACTTCGCCGCTGTGGCACTCGACCGGCGAATTGCCTTCAGTCGCGACCTGCTTGCGCAGCAATCTGCTGAATGAATCTAACTCATTCGAAAGCCAACCCGAATCGGAAGCGTAAATTTCACCATCTTTGATTGCCGCCAGCATCTGATTTCCGTTTCGCTGTACGCGGCATTGCCCGGCTGCTAACATAGTTGTTGGCAGACCAACGGACAGCCATCTCACTCCCGTGCGCGCAAAGCAAACTAAACTTCACGAGCAAGTAATGGAAACGATTCACCGTCGCCACATGCTTCAGGCGGGTGACCGTGTCGGTGTGGCCGTCTCCGGCGGCGCTGACTCGGTAGGCCTGCTGCGCTTGCTCGAGGATTTGCGCGGGAAGCTGGGGATTACGCTGGTGGTTCTGCATTTCAACCATTTGCTCCGCGGCGCGGATTCCGATGCCGATGAAGAATTTGCCGCCGCGCTGGCGCGCGAGCGCAAGCTTGAATTTATCGCGGATCGAGAAGAGGTTGCCGCCCGATCGCGCGAAAATCATTGGAATCTCGAAGACGGGGCGCGAAAGCTGCGTTACGCATTTTTCGCGCGCGTCGTCGAAGGAGAAAGCGTGAGCCGCGTTGCCGTAGCTCACACGGCGGACGATCAGGCGGAAACCGTGCTTGGGCGTTTAATCCGCGGCACGGGCCTGGAGGGCTTGGCCGGGATTTATCCGGTCAACGGGTCCGTGGTGCGGCCGCTGCTCGATATCCGCCGCAGTGCTTTGCGCGGATATCTGGCAAAGATTGGACAATTCTGGCGCGAGGATGCGACGAACCTGGACACGCGCCGGATGCGTTCCAGGATTCGCCACCAGTTGCTTCCGCAATTGGAGAGCAATTTCTCCAACGCCATCGTCGAGCGGCTCGATAAGTTGGCCGAGCTCGCTCGCCACGAAGGAGTATTTTGGCCGGCGCTTGTTGAAGATTGCTTCCGCGCTCACGCGATTAAAGGACCGCAAGGTTTTTCGATCCGCATCTCGGATCTGCTCATCCCACTCGATCTGCCACATGCGGGGACTGCCTTGCCGGCTCTGAGCGCCGCAGAAGCGCAGACTGCGCTCACTCAGCGCCTGGTCAGGCGTCTAATGGATGAATTATTTGAAGGATTCACTGGCAACCGGCACGAACTCTCCGCGCGGCACGTGCAACAGGTAATTCGGCTGGCTCGGGAAAGTTCGAGTGGGCGCGCGATTCAACTGCCCGGCGGAGTGACCGTCGAAAAGAGTTTCGACCGCTTGAATTTCTCGCGCTACAAGCTGCCCGCACGACAGCGAAAAGGCCGCGGAATCAGGGCCGCGGCAACTTCCTATGAATATGCTGTAGCCGTTCCGGCACAGGGTTCAGCGGCCATTAATGTTCCAGAAATCGGACGGCGGTTCCGGTTGAAATTGATTGACTGGCCTTCCTTGGCGAGCGACACTAAAAGAGTCCCCGAAGGCCCGGAAATGACGAAGGCCCTCGATGCCGACCGGCTGAGCGGCAGCTTGATCTTGCGAAATTGGAGGCCCGGGGATGCCTATCGCCCGCGCGGACGACGGCAGGAATTAAAGCTTAAGCGGCTTTTCTTAACGCAACGAATTGCCGCCAGCGAGCGCTCCCGTTGGCCGGTTCTGGTGAGTGCGGGAAAGCTGGTTTGGGTGCGCGGAATGCCGCCGGCGGAAGAATTTGCAGCCGGAAAAGATACTCGGACGGTCTTACTGATCGACGAGGAAAGTTGCTGAGGCGCCTGCGGGCGCCGGTGAGACAAGAGTGAAGGTTGCCTTTTCCGAGAAGAAGCTTGCCAGGCGTGTAGCCGAGATGGGCCGGGCAATTTCCCGCGATTATGCGGGACAAACGCTGGATGTAGTGGCAATCCTGGAGAATTCGTTTTTGTTCTCGGCGGATCTGGTCCGGCAAATCGATCGGCCAGTGGTTTGCCACTTTGTGCGATCGGAAATGCGGAACGTCCGGCTGGGCGGGTATGACCGCCGCGAAGTTTTCTTCAGCCCGCCGCCGACGCTGAAAGGCCGCAACGTCCTGGTGGTGGACGC